>NZ_JBVAPC010000005.1:0-357517 GCF_055330205.1 Shinella sp. R2-11
CACCGCCCGGTCGGCGCCCATGGCGAGCGCCGTGCGCAGCGTCTCCTCGGCCTTCGCGGGACCGATCGATACCACCACCACTTCCTCCGCCTTGCCGGCTTCCTTCAGCCGCAGCGCCTCTTCCACCGAAATCTCGTCGAACGGGTTCATCGACATCTTCACATTCGCAAGCTCGACGCCCGAGCCGTCCGACTTCACACGGATCTTAACGTTGTAGTCGACGACACGCTTGACTGGGACAAGGATCTTCATGGCTTCCTTCCTTCAAATGCCCGCGAGGGAAAATGCGCCTTTCAGGGGCGACCTGATTGTCGGTTGGCGACATCGATACGCGTTTTTTCCCCAATTACAATGCATCATCGGCCCTCCCCGGGTGAAAACGGAAGGCTTATAAATTACCTTTACGTTCACGTCAATTTTCCTTGCGCACCGCGATCATCGACCCCAATGGCGCGGCGGCGCCGGGGTGGAGGCCGGCGCTTCCTCGGCGGGAACCGGCCCCGCCTCCACATGCCGAACGGCCTTGGGCGTGACGATGGTCCGGTCGAACAGCGGCACGCCGCGCCGGCGCAGGACGAGCACGAGGACCGCCCCCGCCAGGATGCCGCCGACATGCGCGCCCCAGGAGACCCCGCTGTCGCCGTCGGCCAGCAGCATGTAGAACTGCTGGACGATCCAGAAGGCGAGCGGGATGACCGCCGGCAGCGGCAGCGGGATGCGGAAGAACACCAGGACCCAGACCCGCACCTTCGGATGCAGCAGGAAATAGGCCGCGACCACGCCGGAGATCGCCCCCGATGCGCCGATCAGCGGCGCCTCCGAATCCGGCTGCACCAGCCCGTGCACCAAAGCGCCCGCCGCCGCGCAGAGGAGGTAGAAGACGAGGAAGCGGAAATGCCCCAGCGCATCCTCGACATTGTCGCCGAACACCCAGAGGAACAGCATGTTGGAGGCGAGATGCATGAAGTCGCCATGCAGGAAGGCATAGGTGATGTAGGTCGCGTCCTCCGGCACCAGGACGAGGCCCGGCTCCAGATCGGCGAAGTCGAAGACGACCGCGGGAATATAGCCGAGCCCCACCACCGCGGCGTCGGAAAAAGCCTGCGTGGAAGCAAGGCCCGTCACCAGCCAGACGGCGACATTCGCCACGATCAGGCCGATCGTGACATATTGCACCTTGATGTATTTCAGGGCGTTCGCGTCATGCAGCGGTATGAACATGGATCCCCTTCCAGCCCGCGGCCCCTTGCGCGATTTTCGATGCGCTCGCGGGACCTTGCCGGAGAGCTTACCTGTTCTGCCCCGGCACCCACAATATATCCGCGCGCCCCTTGTCGTTCACCCAGCGCGCCGCGACGAAGAGGAAATCGGAAAGCCGGTTGATATAGGCGACCGCCGCCGCCGACACGGTCTCGCCTTCGCTGTCCTGCAGCGCGACGATGCGGCGCTCGGCCCGGCGCGCGACGGTGCGCGCGAGATGCAGCGCCGCCGCCGCGGGCGTGCCGCCCGGCAGCACGAAGGAGCGCAGCGGCTCGAGATCGGCGTTGAGCGCATCGATCTCCTTTTCCAGCCGGTCCACCTGCGCCTGCGCGATGCGCAGCGGCTCGTAGTCGAGCTTCCTGCCGGTCTCGGGGGTCGCAAGGTCCGCGCCGAGATCGAAGAGGTCGTTCTGGACGCGCATCAGCATCCGGTCGAGCGCCGGGAAATCGGCAAGATGCTGGCGGGCAAGGCCGATGGCGGAATTGGCCTCGTCCACCTCGCCATAGGACTCCACGCGCAGGTCGTGCTTCTTGCGGCGCGGACCGGCGACGAGGCCCGTCGTGCCGTTGTCGCCCGTGCGGGTATAGATCTTGTTGAGCTTGACCATCAGCCGCGCCCGCCGCCGGTGACCCACAAGGTCAGCATGATGAGGATGATGGCGATGGCCTGCAGCAGCACGCGCGCCTGCATCAGCTTGTTCGAGGTGCTGCCGCTGCCGCCCTTGGCCATGTTGACGAGACCGCGCACGAGCACGATGGCGACGAGGCCCATGACGAGCATGGTCAGGAAGGTGAGGAAGGAAGACATGCCAACGATCCGGTTTGATTTCTGTCAGCCCTATTCAAATAGGGCATTTCGCGCAAAGTGCACGCATTTTGCGGCGTGATGCCTGCGACGCCGCGCCGCGTCAGCCGAGCCGCCCGATGATACGGTAGAAGAGCGCCGCCGGCAGCAGCTTTTTCAGGAGAACGCCCTGTCTGGCCGGCGAGGTCACGACATAGTGCGGCCGGGGCGACCTTGCCGTCAGCGCATGGCGCAGCACCGCATGCACCGCCTCCGGCCCGAGCTTGCCGCGCGCCGGCTTCGCCTCGCCGCGCAGCCGCCGCAACTGCCGGCGATATTCCTCCGCATGCACCGAATTCTCAAGGTCGATGTTCTTCTCGATCTGCACCAGCGCATTGGCGGTGAAGCGCGAGGCGATGGGCCCCGGCTCGATGAGGCTGACATGGATGCCCGAGCCGGCAAGCTCCATGCGCAGCGTCAGCGACAGGCCTTCCAGCGCGAATTTCGAGGCATTGTAGGCGCCGCGCCAGCGATAGGGCACGATGCCGAGGATCGACGAGCATTGCACGATGCGCCCGTGCCCCTGCCGGCGCATCACCGGAATCACCCGCCGCGTCAGGTCGTGCCAGCCGAAGACATTCGTCTCGAACTGCGCGCGCAGCGCCTCGACCGGGAGGTCCTCCACCGCGCCGGCCTGGCCATAGGCCCCGTTGTTGAAGAGCGCGTCGAGCCGGCCGCCGGTGCGCTCCAGCACGGTCTCCACCAGGGCGGCGATGGTCTCGGGCCTGGTATAGTCCATCGGCAGCGCCTCGATGCCGTCCGCCGCGAGCCCCGCAAGGTCCTCCTCCCGCCGAACTGTCGCGAAGACGCGCCAGCCCTCGGCCTTCAGCGCGCGGGCACAATGGGCGCCGATGCCGGAGGAGCAGCCCGTCACGATGATGCTCGGCGGCACGGACGCATTCTGAGAAGACATGGCGGTTTCCTGTACAAATCCGCGCCGGTTTCCCATATTCACCGCCAGGCCCCGCGTTGCTTGCGCAACGCAAGGCGGCCTTCGAATCGCAAATCCGCGCGTAACCTTTAAACAAAAGCCGATGTAAGGGGTTATGACCGGAGAGACAATGAAAGAGGCGGCCGTCCGGCCGCAAGGGACTGGGATACGCCGATGCCGACCGCCATCCGTTGCGCCTACAAGGTCATTTTCGATGCGATCTGGCATTTTTCCGAAGACGACGGCTGGGCCATGGCCAGCCATGTGGCGCTTTCCACCCTGCTCGCCGTCTTTCCCTTCCTGATCTTCGGCACAGCGCTCGGCTCCTTCCTCGGCGCCGACCAGTTCGCCGAGACCGCCGTCCACCTCATCTTCGATACCTGGCCGGAATCGATCGCCGCGCCGATTTCCCGCGAGGTCGTCGCGGTGCTGACCATCCCGCGCGGCGGGCTGCTGACCGTCTCCGTGCTCGCCGCCGCCTATTTCGCCTCCAACGGCGTGGAGGCGTTGCGCATTTCGCTCAATCGCGCCTACCGCGTGGCCGAAACGCGCTACTGGTACATGACGCGCCTCGCCAGCCTCGGCTTCGTCATCGCGGGCGTGCTGGCGCTTGCCGTCATCAGCATCGTGCTCGTCGCCGCCCCGCTTGCGGTGCGCGCCACCGGCGACTGGCTGCCCTGGCTTTCCTATGTCTATTCCTGGGTGGAAAGCTGGGGGCTCGTCGGCACCGTGCTGGTGTTGCTGATCGGCCTGCTGATCGCCCATCTCTGGCTTCCCGCCGGCCGGCGCAAGATCGCCGACGTGCTGCCCGGCATCCTGCTGACCCTGCTCTTCTGGGCGGTCGGCGCCTATGCCTTCGCCTCCTATCTCACCGCCTTCGCCAACTATGTTTCGACCTATGCGGGCCTCGCCTCGATCATGATCGCGCTGGTCTTCCTCTACATGATCGGAGCGATCTTCATCATGGGCGCCGAGATCAACGCCGCGCTGCTGAAATACCGGGTCAAGCACCTGATCCTCGACCGCATCCGCGGCGTCAGGAAGCAGCCGCAGGCCGATGAGGAATCAATGGAGGACGAAGCCATAGCCCGCGAGCAGGGCGCGAATGCCGGCCGGTGAGACGCCCTTCCCGCGATAGGCCGCGATCCCCGTATCCTGATTGCTCTTGGAGAGTTTTCGCCCGTCCGGGCCTAGCACCAGCCCGTGATGCGTATAGTGCGGCGCTGGCAGGCCGAGCAGGCATTGCAGCAGCCGGTGGACGGCCGTCGCATGGAAAAGATCCTGCCCGCGCACCACGTCGGTGATGCCCTGCGCCGCATCGTCGAGCACGACGGCAAGATGGTAGCTTGCCGGTGCATCCGGCCGCGAGAGGATGACATCGCCCCAGCGCTCCGGCCGGGCCGTGACCGTTCCCGTCTCGCCTTCCGGCCCCTCGCCGCCCTCCGACCAGTCCAGCGCCGCCGGCGCGAGCGCCCGGGCCCGCTCCATGTCGAGCCGCCAGGCATGCTGCCGGCCTTCCGCGATGAAGGCGAGCGCCTGCGCCCGGTCGAGCCCGCGCTCCTCCGTCGGATAGAGCGGCGCGCCGTCCGGATCGCGCGGCCAGACACCGCCCGTTGCCTCATGCGCCTCGACGCGCGCCTTCACCTCGCCCCGGCTGAGGAAGCCGGGATAGAGCACGCCCATCTCCTTAAGCCGCTCCAGCGCCTCGGCATAGAAGGCAAGATGCTCTGACTGACGCCGCACCGGCCTTTCCCAGTCGAGCCCGAGCCAGGCGAGGTCGCGATAGATCGCCGCCTCGAATTCGGGCCGCGAGCGCGCCGGATCGATGTCCTCGATGCGCAGCAGGAAGCGCCCGCCGCAGGCCGCGGCAAGGTCATGGTTGAGGATCGCCGACAATGCATGGCCGAGATGCAGCAGGCCGTTGGGGCTCGGCGCGAAACGGAAGACGCGATTTTTTGACAAAGGGCTTTGCATGAGGTCTTCTGGCATGAAGAGGCGTGTCGCGCCACCACCGCGCAGGGACCGCTTGGAACCATGCAACTGCACATGATCAGAACGGAGGCGGATGTCGCCGCGGGGCTCGTTGACCTCGCGCTGCTCGACGCGCGCCTCTTCACCGTCATCGACAAGGCCGGCCCGGTGCCGCTGCGCCGGCTTGCGCCCGGCTACCGCGGCCTTGCCGGCATTATCGTGGCGCAGATGGTCTCGCGGGCGAGCGCCGATGCGATCTGGCGGCGGCTGGAAGAGACGGCCGGCGACATCACGCCCCATCACATGCTCGGCCTTTCCGACGAGGATTGCCGCGCCGTCGGCCTGTCGCACGCCAAGGCGGACACCCTGCGCCGGGCGGCCGAAGCCGTCGACCGCGGCGACCTCGATCTCGACGCCGTCTGCACGATGGAGGCGGTGGCCGCGACGCGCAAGCTCACCGCCATCAAGGGCATCGGCCGCTGGACGGCGGATGTCTACCTGCTCTTCTGCGGCGGGCATCCGGACATCTTCCCCTCGGGCGACATCGCCCTCCAGAACGCCGTCGCCCATGCGCTCGGCCTTGCCGTCCGGCCGAGCCCGCAGGAGCTCGACCGGATCGCGGAAAGCTGGTCGCCCTGGCGCGGCGTCTCGGCCCGGCTTTTCTGGGCCTATTACGCGCGGGAAATGCGCCGCGAAGTGGCGCCGGTGCTGGAGGGCTGAGCCCTCAAAATACCTTGTTTTCGCTTTTTCTTTCTTGCTTCACAATGCTGTAACAACAGGCCTAATATAGAAAGGCAGATGCCGAATCGCTCAGGAGAAGCCCTTGACGATTTCTGTTTCACCACAGGCCCTGCCAGCCCTTGTATTGAATGCTGACTACAGGCCGCTGAGTTATTATCCCTTGTCGCTGTGGTCCTGGCAGGACGCGATCAAGGCCGTGTTTCTTGACCGCGTAAACATCATCGCCGAATACGAACATTCGGTCTCCTCTCCCAGCTTCACGATGCGCCTGCCGAGCGTCGTGTGCCTGAAAACCTACGTGCAGCCGTCACGCCACCCGGCCTTCACCCGGTTCAACGTGTTCCTGCGCGACAAGTTCGAATGCCAGTACTGCGGGTCGCCGGACGACCTGACCTTCGACCATGTCATCCCCCGCGCCCATGGCGGCGAGACGACGTGGCACAACGTGGTCGCGGCCTGCTCCCCGTGCAATTTGAGAAAAGGCAGCAAGCTGCCGAAGCAGGCGGGCATGCACCCGCATCAGAAGCCCTACCAGCCGACGGTTCAGGATCTGCACAACAACGGGCGACTGTTTCCACCCAACTATCTGCATGAAAGCTGGATGGACTATCTCTACTGGGACGTCGAACTGCAACCCTGAGGCCTGCCGCGCGGGAGCGCTTTCGCGCACCTGCGGCATGCATCCGAGATCAGGTTGCGGGCATCAAGCTTTCGCCGACCGCGCGCCCGAAAAGGCGATCGCGGCAAGGATCAGGCTTGCGATCACGTTCCAGCCGGCGAACGACAGGCCGAGGAGCCGGAAGGACGCTTCCGTGCAGGACGGGCCGTGCTTGGCATTGAGGTCGGAAAGAAGGTCGCCGGCATTCTGCGTGACGCCCTGCGCGGAAGTGGCGCAGGTCGCAGGTCCCTCCCAGAAGCCCCATTCCACGCCCGCGTGATAGACCCCCATGCCGGCGCCGACCAGCATCATGATGCCGGCCACGGCGAGCAGCAGCCGCGTCAGCCAGGCCGGGCCGCCGAAAAGCGCGGAAAGCAGGGCCGCGACGGCCACCGGAATGCCGTAGTAATAGGGATCGCGCTGCAGAAGGCAGAGCGCGCAGGGAATGTAGCCGCCGATATGCTCGAAGGCGAGCGCCCCGCCCACGGTCGCGGCCATGCCGAGCGAAAGGAGGCCTGCGGAAGTCTTGCGGGAAAGGGATGCGGTCATCGGGCTCGTCCAGAAGGACCGGCGGACATGCCGGCGAAACGGCGCCGAGTTCTATCAGGTGAGCCGCCTTTGTAAATGCACCGCACGCATAAGTGATCGCACCCGCCCGCCGATTTGCCGGTTGCTGCCCGCAGGCGCTTCGTGTAAACGCGATTGCTGCAAGTGCCGTGCCCCATTGGCGGAACTGGTAGACGCGCTCGACTCAAAATCGAGTTCCGAAAGGAGTGCTGGTTCGATTCCGGCATGGGGCACCATTTATTTCAGATTTTCCCTTCCTCCAAAGCGTAAGCTTTCCATCCCGCGTGTTTCTGCCTGCGACGGGCAAAAATCCCGCCCCCGAAATCTCGTTCTTTAGCGGGAACAAATTTTGCGAGGCCGCATTTATCGGGGGCAGCCGCAGACACCCCCGGATGCGGTTGTGAGGGGGACCCGAGAGCGATGTGCACGCTCTTGGGTCTCAACCATTCCGGGACTTTCTCTATGAGCCGAATGCGGGCAGGATCGCGCGGGTCGCGCGAACAAATCCGCCCGGTCCACGTTTCCCTGCAAAGCCTGCCATAGGAGCGCATCATGGTTTTCAAGGAAGGTACCTTCAAGGGCGAATTGCCCGAGCATTTCGACGGTCCGCATCCCGCCTGGCTGGAGACGGCGGTGGCGGATGCGCTCTCGCTCGCCGGCGATGTCGACGCCTCGGACATCACCGTCACCTGCAAGGGCACGCGGATCGTGCTTTCCGGCAGCGTCACCTCCCCGGAGGAGGCCGACCGCGCCGTGGCCATCGCCGCGGCGATCAAGGAGGTGACCGAGGTCGACAGCCGCCTCTCCTGGCTCTGACCTTTCGAAAGCCGCCATTGCGGTGCGGCCCTCCGGAATGCTAGTTGCAATGCAGCAAACTGGAGAGACACCGGATGCTTGCCGAAAGATCGACCTACGACGCGCTGTACCGGGATTTCCGCTGGCAGATCCCCGACCGCTTCAACATCGGCACCGCCGTTTCCGATGCCTGGGCGGCGCGCGAGCCGAACCGCGTCTGCCTCCAGCATTTCCTGCCCGACGCCCCGCCGCTCTCCATGACCTATGGCGAACTGGCTGCTCGATCGGACGCCTTTGCCGCGGCGCTGCAGGCGGAAGGGGTCGGCAGGGGCGACCGGGTCGCGATCCTGCTGCCGCAGGGCTTCGAGACGGTGATCGCCCATGTCGCGATCTACAAGCTCGGCGCCATCGCCCTGCCGCTCGCCCTGCTCTTCGGGGCGGACGCCCTTTCCTTCCGGCTGAAGAATGCCGAGGCGAAGGCCATCGTCACCAACCGCTTCGGCCTCGAACGCCTGAAGCCCATCCGGCAGGACTTGCCGACGCTCGACATCGTCATCGCGACCGAGGCGGCCGACGATGCCGACGCGAAGAATTTCCACGACCTCGTTGCCCGCCACGCCGGCCCCTTCGCCTCCGTCGACAGCGGCCCTGACGACCCGGCCATGATGATCTATACTTCCGGCACGACCGGTCCGCCGAAGGGCGCGCTGCACGGCCATCGCGTGCTGCTCGGCCATGTGCCCGGCTTCCAGATGCACCACGAATTCCTGCCGCAGCCCGGCGACCGTATCTGGACCCCGTCCGACTGGGCCTGGGCGGGCGGCCTTCTCAACGTTCTCCTGCCGGCGCTGCTGCTCGGCGTGCCGGTCGTCTCCTCGCCGGGCCAGAAATTCGACCCTGACATGGCCTATCGCATCATGCAGGACATGGACGTGCGCAACGCCTTCATTCCGCCGACGGCACTGCGGTTGATGAAGACGGTCGCCAATCCGCGCGAAAAATACCGGCTTAACCTGCGCACCATCGGCTCGGCCGGCGAATCCCTCGGCCGCGAGACCTGGGAATGGGTGCGCGACACGCTCGGCATCACCATCAACGAATTCTACGGCCAGACGGAATGCAACATCGTGCTCGGCTCGATCGGCAAGCTCGGCGTGTCGCGGCCGGGACCGATCGGCAAGCCGGTGCCGGGCCATGTCGTCGCGATCATCGACGCCGAGGGCCGGGAGCTGCCGCGCGGCACCGTCGGCCAGGTCGCCGTGAAGCGGCCCGATCCCGTGATGTTCCTCGGCTACTGGCGGAACGACAAGGCGACAGCGGAGAAATTCGTCGGCGACTGGTTGATGACCGGCGATCTCGGCCGCATGGACGAGGAAGGCTACGTCACCTTCTTCGGCCGCGACGACGACGTCATCACCTCCTCCGGCTACCGGATCGGCCCGAGCGAGATCGAGGACTGCCTTGCCGGCCACCCCGCCGTGCAGCTTGCTGCCGCCGTCGGCAAGCCGGATCCGGTGCGCACCGAGATCGTCAAGGCCTATGTGGTGCTGCGCCCCGGCGAAACGCCGTCGCCGGCCCTTGCCGCCGAGATCCGCGAATGGGTCAAGTCCCGGCTCTCCATGCACGAATATCCGCGCGAGGTGGATTTCGTCGATTCCCTGCCGCTCACGACGTCGGGAAAGGTCATCCGCCATCTCCTGCGCAAGCAGGCGGCGGAAGAGGCGGCCCGCGCCGCCTAGTTTAACCGCATTGTCTAACGCCGGAGCGACGTCGCTCCGGCTGGAAATTCCCTAGCGCTTGGCGAG
Source organism: Shinella sp. R2-11 (assembly GCF_055330205.1). Taxonomy (NCBI): domain Bacteria; kingdom Pseudomonadati; phylum Pseudomonadota; class Alphaproteobacteria; order Hyphomicrobiales; family Rhizobiaceae; genus Shinella; species Shinella sp. R2-11. The sequence continues at coordinate 9,572 of NZ_JBVAPC010000005.1, forward strand.
CGAGCGGATCTTGTCCCGCAGCAGCCGCGCGACATTGCGGGTGTTGCGGTAGAGGTGAAGCTGCGTCGCCACCTGCCGCACGTCGCGGTCGCGGTTCTGCTGCAGGCCGATGATGAGCGTACCCATGTCCTCGCGCTCCTCCCAGAAGCGGCTCATCACCGGATGGTCGGGGATGGCGCAGGAATCCGAGCGCGCGATATTGGCGTCGTCGAGATGCCATTCGGTGAGTTCTGCAAGAAGCAGCTTGCCCGGCGAATAGCGGGCATAATCCTCGTTATAGGCCGTCTTCCACGTATAAGCCTCGCCGCCGGTGAGGAAGACGATCATGGAGGCGATGGCGCGGCCGTCGAGGTCGAGCGTGTGGATGCGCACGCCGTCCGTCTCGGCAAGGTTGGTGATCGCCTCGCGGGCGAAGGCGGCGCGGTAGCGGTCGTTGATCATCGCCGTGCGGCCGCGCCCCTTCCAGCCGCCGGCTTCGAGAAGCAGGAACTCCTCCATGCGAAGGCGGATATCGGCGGGCTGGCGCGCGACATTGTAGCTGAGCGTGCCGAGGCGATCGAGCTTGCGCCATTGCCGGCGCAATTCGCGGAAATGCTGCTGCGAGATCGCCTTCTGCAGATAGGTCTGACCGTCGAGCAGGCTTTCCAGCATCGGCCGGCGATAGGTGTCGGTCACGGTGAGCGGCAGGTTCCGGCTGATGGCGACGGCGCGCATGAGCTGCGCGAAGGGACCGTTGAGGCGAAGGTCCGGCAGGACGAGCACCGGCGGCAGGCCGGTGGCCGGCCCCGCGAGCGCTTCGAGCAGGTTGTCCAGCGTTTCGGCGGCATCCTCGGCATCGACCAGCGGTGTGCCGAGCGGGCCGAACGGGTTCGACCAGGCGCGCAGGATGCTGGTGCCGATGGAAAAGCCCGGCTTCTCGACCGAGAAGGGCATGAGGAAGCGCATGCGGCTGCGCCCCTCGCTCTCGTCGCGAATGACGGAGAGGCGCACCGTGCGGTCCTCCAGCCGCGGCATGGCGGGCGCGAGGAAGCGGCCGGTGAAGAAGATGTTCGGATCCATGACGCGGTTCGACAGGAAATCGAGTTCCTGCTGCAGCTCGTAGCCGGCCGTTGCCGGATAGAGCGACAGCGAGCGGCCCGGGCGGCCGACGGGAATGCGCTGGTCTGCGGGCGGCTGCGCAAGCGGCGCCGCCGGCGGAATCACGGCCTGGGCGCGGCCCGCCGCGATCGCATGGTCGAGGCCGTGGCTATCGGTCATGGTTGTCCATCCCGTTGGCAAGGCTCGCCCGCACCGGATCGGCGAAGGCGAAGAGAATGATCGAGAGCTTTCCGCGCACGGCGATGTGCAGGAGCACCGCCTCGACGACCATGGCGCCGGCCGTGGCGATGGCGGCGCCCGTGACGCCGAAGAGCGGAATGAGCGTGACGTTGAAGGCGATGTTCGCCGCGAAGGCCACGGCATAGACGCCGACACAGAGCCGCTGCTCGCCCGACATCGTCAGCAATACCTCGCCGGGGCCGACGAGGGCTTTCGCCATGATGCCGGCAAGCAGGATCGCCATCAGGCTGTGGCCGGCGGTGAAGGCGGGGCCGAAGAGCGACAGCAGGAAATGGCCGAGCGCCAGCACGCCGAGCCCGACGGCAAGCGACGGCCAGAAGCTCCAGCGCACCGTCTCGCCGGCAAAGCGCGCCAGCGCCAGCCGGTCGCCGGAGGAAAAGAGCGCCGAGAAGCGCGGCGCCGCCGCGGCCTTCACCGAGAAGAAGACGAAATGCACCAGCGCCATCGTCTTGGCCGCCGCGAAATAGATGGCGACGCTCTCGGGGTCGAGGAAGAGCCCTACGATGATCACGTCGGAATTGGTCAGCAGGAAGCCGAAGCCCTCGATAAGGAAGATCGGCAGCGCCGCCTTCACCCAGAGCGACATCTCGACCTTGCGGGGGCCCGCGACATAGCGCCTGCCGAGCCGCCGGATGATATTGAAGAACTGCACGACGGTCGTGAGATAAGTCGCCGCGAGGGCCGCGACCATCGCCGTCAGCGCGGTATGCGGCGCGCCCGTCCGCACGGCCAGCACCATGAAGACGAGGATCAGCAGCGGGCGGATGATATAGGTCGGGCTCAGCGCCGCCAGCGCCCAGCTATGCGCCCGCGCGGTACTGTCCAGCACATCGCCGAGCGCGATCATCGGCATGCAGAAGAGGCCGATGAACAGCGGCACGACATAGTAGCCGGCAAAGCTCTCGTGGAAGAGCCAGAGCACGAGGAAGCCGAGCAGCGCCAGCGCCGTGGAGGAAAGCATGGCGAAGATGCGCGCCGTCGAGGTGAGGCCACGGATCTCCGCATGGGCATTGCGCCCCGCATAATCCGGCAGGAAGCGCACGACGGTGGTGTGGAAGCCGAGACAGGACATGTCGCCGCAGATCACGACGAGCGCCCAGGCGAAGACGAAGACGCCGTATTCGAACTCGCCCATCACGCGGGCAAGGACGATCTGGGTGATGAAGGCGATGGCGGCACTGGCGACGCGGATGGCGAAGGTGATGAGCGCCATGCGCTGGGCGAGCGTGTGGGGGTCGTTGCCGGCGGTAAGGCCCGCGAGCGTTCGCACGAACGGCCCGGCCTTGCCGCGCAGACCCGCAGGCAGCAATTTCTCCGCCGTCTGAATGACCGCCATCAACACAGGAACCCGAACGCTACGCAAAACCGATAGGGCCAGTCTTGTCAGATCAGGGTTAACAAAGGGTTGGGCGGCGCCCTCCGCCCTCCGAAAGAAAATGCCGCCCGGAGGCGGCATGTTCGGATCGTCACGCCTGCTCGAAGGCGCCGTGGCAATGCTTGTATTTCTTGCCCGAACCGCAGGGGCACGGCTCGTTGCGCGCGACGCGGCCCCAGGTCGACGGATCGTTCGGATCGCGGTCTTCCGGATCGACCGCGTCGGCCATCAGGTTGCCGCCTTCGCCGAAATCGTCCTCGCCGGTCGTGCCGTCGATGTGGTGGCCTTCCATGGACGGCGGCACCGGCGCGGGCGCATCGGCGGCTTGGCGCACCAGCTCGACGCGCATGAGCTGCGCCGTGACGGTCTGGCGAAGGTTCGCCAGAAGCGCCTGGAAGAGTTCGAAGGCCTCGGCCTTGTATTCCTGCAGCGGGTCGCGCTGGGCATAGCCGCGGAAGCCGATGACGGAGCGCAGGTGATCGAGGTTGACGATATGCTCGCGCCACAGATGGTCCAGCGTCTGGAGCAGCACGGAGCGCTCGACATAGGCCATGATTTCCGGGCCGAAGCGCTCGGCGCGGTCGGCGGCAGCGCCGTCGGCGGCAGCGCGCAGGCGCTCCAGGATGTCCTTCTCGTCGATGCCTTCCTCGGCGACCCACGCCTCGATGGGCAGGTCGAGATTCAGCTGCTCGGCGACGCCCTGCTTGAGGCCGGGGCCGTTCCACTGTTCGGCATAGGCGTTTTCCGGGATGTGCAGGCGCACGAGGTTCTCGACGACCTCGTGGCGCATGTCCGAAACGATCTCCGACAGGTTCTCGCTGTCCATCAGCTCGATGCGCTGCTCGAAGATGACCTTGCGCTGGTCGTTGAGAACGTCGTCGTATTTCAGGAGGTTCTTGCGGATATCGAAGTTGCGGGCCTCGACCTTTTTCTGCGCGCGCTCCAGCGCCTTGTTGATCCAGGGATGGACGATCGCCTCGCCTTCCTTGAGACCGAGCTTCTGCAGCATCGAATCCATGCGATCGGAGCCGAAGATGCGCATCAGGTCGTCCTGCAGCGACAGGAAGAACTTCGAGCGGCCGGGGTCGCCCTGACGGCCCGAACGGCCGCGAAGCTGGTTGTCGATGCGGCGGCTTTCGTGGCGCTCGGTGGCAAGGACATAGAGGCCGCCGGCGGCGAGCGCCTTCTCCTTGAGCTTCTTCACCTCGGCGATGATCGCCTCGCGCTTGGCGTCGCGCTCGGGACCGGGCTCCATCTCGGCGAGCTCGCGCTCCAGCCGCATGTCGACATTGCCGCCGAGCTGGATGTCGGTGCCGCGACCGGCCATGTTGGTGGCGATGGTGACCGCGCCCGGTACGCCCGCCTGCGAGACGATATAGGCTTCCTGCTCATGGTAGCGGGCGTTGAGGACCTGGAAGTCCTTGAAGCCCGACTTCTTGAGGAGTTCGGCCAGAAGCTCGGACTTCTCGATGGACGTCGTGCCGACGAGGACCGGCTGGCCCTTCTCGCGGGACGCCTTGATCTCCTCGATGATCGCCTTGTACTTCTCTTCCGCCGTCCGGTAGACTTCGTCGTCCTCGTCGAGACGCTGGATCGGCAGGTTGGTCGGCACTTCCACGACCTCGAGGCCATAGATGTTGCCGAATTCCTCGGCTTCCGTCGAGGCCGTGCCCGTCATGCCGCCGAGCTTGTCGTACATGCGGAAATAGTTCTGGAAGGTGATCGAGGCCAGCGTCTGGTTTTCCGGCTGGATCGTGACCTTTTCCTTGGCTTCGAGCGCCTGGTGCTGGCCTTCCGAATAGCGGCGGCCCGGCATCATGCGGCCGGTGAACTCGTCGATGATGACAATCTCGTCGTTGCGGACGATGTAGTCCTTGTCGCGGGTGAAGAGCTTGTGGGCCTTCAGCGCGTTGTTGATGTGGTGGACGATGGCGACGTTCTCGACGTCGTAGAGCGATTCGCCCTTGAGAAGGCCGGCCTCGCGCAAGAGGTTCTCCAGCTTCTCCGTGCCGACTTCCGAGAAGTTGGCCGAGCGCTGCTTCTCGTCGATCTCGTAGTCCGCCTCGTCCAGCATGGGGATGAAGGCGTCGATGGTCGTGTAGAGGTCGGAGCGGTCGTCGAGCGGGCCGGAAATGATCAGCGGCGTGCGCGCCTCGTCGACGAGGATCGAGTCCACTTCGTCGACGATGGCGAAAAAGTGGCCGCGCTGGACCATCTGGTTGCGCTCGTACTTCATGTTGTCGCGCAGATAGTCGAAGCCGAGTTCGTTGTTCGTCGCGTAGGTGATGTCCGAGGCATAGGCAGCACGGCGCTGGTCGTCGTCGAGGCCGTGCACGATAACGCCGGTCGAAAGGCCGAGGAAGCCGTAGATCCGGCCCATCTGGGCGCTGTCGCGGGTGGCGAGGTAGTCGTTGACCGTCACGACATGCACGCCCTTGCCGGCGAGCGCGTTGAGATAGACGGGAAGCGTGGCGACGAGCGTCTTGCCTTCACCGGTCTTCATTTCGGCAATCGACTTCTCGTGAAGGATCATGCCGCCGATGAGCTGCACGTCGAAGGGACGAAGGCCGAGGACGCGCAAGGCCGCCTCGCGGGCGACGGCGAATGCCGGCACCAGGATGTCGTCCAGCGTCTTGCCGGCGGCGAGCTGCTCGCGGAACTCGACGGTCTTGGCGCGAAGCGCCTCGTCGGAGAGCGCCTTGATCTCGGGTTCGAGCGCGTTGATCGCGTCGACGCGCGTTTTGTAGGAACGGACACGGCGATCGTTGGAAGAGCCGAACAACTTGCGGGCGATGCCGCCGAGGCTGACCATCAGGATGGTCCTTTCTTTGTGGGCGCCCGGCGCGTGACAGGTCGCACGATAATTGCGCGCAAAGCCGTGAAACGCCCGGAAACTGTTCTGGACGCGGGATTGCGTGACAGATAAGAGGGGGGTCGAATGATGTCAACGGCTCAGGCGGTTGCACAACGGCCACATTCTGGTGCTGTTGAGCCGTCTGGCACCGGATATCGGCCCGATTCCGGCGAGGATGTGAAAGGTCTTTTCGATATGTTCAAGTACAGCAAGCTCGCAACGGTCGCTCTTGTCGCGATCGTCGCCGCCGGCACAAGCGTCCGTGCGCAGGATGCGGCAGCCGATCCGGTCGTCGCCAAGGTCGGCGCGGTCGAGATCCACGAATCGGAGCTGAAGCTCGGCATGGCCGGCCTCGATCCGCAGCTCGCCAACCTGCCGGACGACCAGAAGCGCGTCGCCGCCCTCTCCTCGATCATCGATGTCAAGCTGCTCGCCGCCGACGCCGACAAGGAAGGCCTCAAGGATACCGCCGACTTCAAGCAGCGCCTCGCCTTCCTGACGGATCGCGAGCTGCACAACGCCTACTTCAAGAAGCACGTCGTCGACGCCGTCACGCCGGAAGAGGTCAAGGCGCGCTACGAGAAGGAAATCGCCGCCATCGAGCCGCAGGACGAGATCCGCGCCCGCCATATCCTCGTCAAGACCGAGGAAGAGGCCAAGGCCATCATCAAGGATCTCGACGCCGGCAAGGACTTCGTGGAGATCGCCAAGGAGAAGTCGACCGACCCGAACAAGTCGGAAGGCGGCGACCTCGGCTATTTCGCCAAGGGCCGCATGGTCCCGGAATTCGAAGCGGCCGCCTTCGCGCTGGAAAAGGGCGCCTATTCCAAGGAGCCGGTGAAGACGCAGTTCGGCTATCACGTCATCAAGGTCGAGGACAAGCGCAAGCAGCAGCCCCCGGCGCTCGACCAGGTCGAGCCGCAGGTCCGCCAGCTCGTCATGCGCGACAAGTATCTGGAACTGCTTGAGAAAGCCAAGGCCGCAGCGCCGATCGACATCACGGACGCCGCCCTGAAGACCGCCTATGACGCGGTCAACAAGCAGGAAGCGGAGGGCGCGGAAGAAGCCGCCCCCGCGACCGAAGGCCAGCAGTAAGACGACCATGGCCCGGTGCGAGCCGGGCCTCCACCCCTCAGGAAAGCGCCATGTCCGGTTCCATCTCCCCGCTCGCCCCGAAAACCTATGCCGAAATGCCGCCGGTACGCGGCGTGCGCATGGCGACCGCCGCCGCCGGGATCAAGTACAGGAACCGGACCGACGTGCTGATGATGGTCTTCGACCGTCCCGCCGCCGTCGCGGGCGTCTTCACCCGTTCCAAGTGCCCTTCGGCCCCGGTCGATTTCTGCCGCGCCAACCTTCCGGGCGGCATCGCCCGCGCCGTGGTGGTCAATTCCGGCAATGCCAACGCCTTCACCGGCCGCAAGGGCCGCGAATCGACGAAGCTGACCGCCGAGGCCGCGGCCAAGGCCGTCGGCTGCGGCGAGGGTGAGGTCTTCCTCGCCTCGACCGGCGTGATCGGCGAACCGCTCGACGCCACCAAGTTCTCCGGCGTGCTCGACGGCCTTGCCGCCTCCGGCACGGAGGATTTCTGGTTCGAGGCCGCCAAGGCGATCATGACGACCGACACCTATCCGAAGGTGGCGACGCGCACCGCCGAGCTCGGCGGTGTCACCGTCCGCATCAACGGCATCGCCAAGGGCGCCGGCATGATCGCGCCCGACATGGCGACGATGCTCTCCTTCGTCGTCACCGATGCCGACATTCCCGCTGGCGTGCTGCAATCGCTGCTGTCGGCCGGCGTCGGCCCGACCTTCAATTCCGTCACCGTCGATAGCGACACCTCCACCTCCGACACGCTGATGCTGTTCGCCACCGGCGCTGCTGCCGCCGACGGCCAGAAGCCCGTCACGACCGACGACGCCGCGCTCGACGGCTTCCGCGCGGCGCTGGGCGACCTCCTGCGCGACCTCGCGCTCCAGGTGGTGCGTGACGGCGAAGGCGCGCGCAAGATGGTCGAGATCACCGTGGAAGGCGCCGAGAGCGACGAGGCGGCCAAGCGCATCGCCCTTTCCATCGCCAATTCCCCGCTGGTCAAGACCGCCGTCGCCGGCGAGGACGCCAACTGGGGCCGCATCGTCATGGCCGTCGGCAAGTCCGGCGAGATGGCCGACCGCGACCGCCTCGCCATCTGGTTCGGCGACGTGCGCGTCGCCGTCGACGGCGAGCGCGACCCGTCCTATTCCGAAGCGGCCGCCACCGCCGTCATGAAGCGCGAGGATATTCCGGTGCGCGTCGAGATCGGCCTCGGCCAGGGCCGGGCGACGGTCTGGACCTGCGACCTCACCAAGGAATATGTCGAGATCAACGGCGACTACCGCAGCTAGGCAGTTCCGGAAAAAGCGCGCAGCGGAACTGCGCCAGAATGGAGGCCCGGAACGTGACCCCTTCCGGACAGAAGACGACGATGAGCGATCTCCCGAAAGTCCGGCGGCTGGAAGCCGTCGGCTTCCGCGCTTGGCCCGCGGCCAGCGTGCAGTATGACGGAAGCTGGCTCTGCCGGCTGACGGCGGGCCATCCCTCGCGCCGGCTGAACTCGGTCAATCCGCTCGATCCCTCCGATACGCGCGACATCGGGATCCGCCTCGAAAAGGCGGCCAAGCGCTTTGCCGATTATGGCCGCCCGCTGCTGGTGCGCCAGACGCCCCTCACCCCCGAAAAGCTCGTCGCCTTCATGGACGAGGCCGGCTGGGCGAATGTCGGCCGGACCATCGTCATGATGGTGGACCTTGCGGACCTCTTGCGCGACGAAGGCCTCGACCACCTGCCGAGCCGCGACGTCGGCCGCTTCGTCGATGCGCGGATCCGCGTCGCCGGCGACGATCCCGGCCTCAAGCCGGGTCTTACCGAGATCATCAACGCCATCAAGCCGGAGGCCGGCCTCTTCATCTTCGAGGAGCCCGATTTCGGCCCGACCGCCGTGACCATCGCCGTGCAGGACAACGACCTTGCCGGCATCCTCCAGCTCGGCGTTGCGAAAGAGCGGCGCGGCCGGGGCCTCGGCACGGCGATCCTGCATGCCAGCCTGCGCTGGGCCAAGCTCAAGGGCGCCCGCCACGCCTGGGTGCAGGTCGAGGCGGACAATGCCGCCGCGCTTGCGCTCTACCGCCGCGCCGGCTTCCGGGACATCTACGAATACAGCTACCGGGGACCGCACGCGGCATGACCGAGACCAACGCAAAACAACGCCGCATCCTCCTCGTCGCCGCCTGCGCGCTCGTCGATGCCGACGGCCGCATCCTTCTTGCCCAGCGCCCCGAGGGCAAGCAGCTCGCCGGCCTGTGGGAATTTCCCGGCGGCAAGGTCGAGCCCGGCGAAACGCCGGAGGAGACGCTGATCCGCGAGCTGGACGAGGAACTCGGCATCGCCACGAAGATCCCGTGCCTCGCGCCGCTGACCTTCGCCAGCCACACCTATGACGACTTCCACCTGCTGATGCCGCTCTATGTCTGCCGGCGCTTCGAGGGCACCGCACGGGGCCGCGAGGGGCAGGCGATCAAGTGGGTGCGGCCGAAGGCGCTGCGCGATTATCCGATGCCGCCGGCCGACGAGCCGCTCATCCCCTTCCTGATGGACCTGCTCTGACCCGCAAGGCAGGGAATAACCTCGCATTTTCCGGTCTCCGTTAAGCAATCATTTAGCACCCTCGTTCAAAGATTGGGCCTAAACGTTGCAATGAATGCTTACGAGACCCTGTGATGCGTGACGAAGACTTCTGGAAAGCCGTTCAGGAGAAGGATTTCACCCCGGCGGGCGACACCCGGACCGGTGCGCTCAACCTTGCCCTGTTGTTCGGTACGGCGGTGATCGCCCTTGCACTGGTGCTCACCCCGGTCCTTTCGGCCAAGACCGACAAGCGCATGATGGCGAACGTGCCGGACGAGTTCGACATGATCTCGACGGGCTCCGTGCAGCCCGCGGAAACCGGCAAGCGCTACACGGTCCGCCGAAGCGTGCTGCAGGAAATGCCGGGCGCCGTCTGCATCGTCGACGGCCCGGGGGCGGGCAGCGGCTGCTGAGCCGCGCGCGAAAGTCACGTGCCGTATGGCACACAGGAGAGATGGAATGATTGCAAGACTGGTCAGATCGTTCCTCTCCGACGAAAAGGGGGCGACCGCCGTGGAATACGGTCTCCTCGCCGCCCTCATCTCGGTCGGCCTGCTCGCGGGCCTGACGGCGCTCAGCGACAGCCTGAACAACACCTTCATGACCATCAACGACAAGATCAAGACGCCGAATTGACGTCTACGGCAATTCCAGCAAAAGTGCGCAGCGGTTTTGCGTCCGGAATTGCGCAGAAACAAGGTGATAGAGCGTTTTCGCGATTCGGAGAAAAGCGGAAACGCTCTATTCGCGGCCACCCTGCTTGAGGGCATCGGCAAGGCGCATCGTCGCCGAGCCGGGCTTGAGCGGCTTCTGCTGGCTTTCATGCGGCGCCCAGCCCGAGACATAGATGATCGAGAACGTCGCCCGGATGCGCCCGTCCGGATCGGAAAAGCGCTCCGCATAAAGCTCCGCCGCCCGAAGCAGGATGCCGCGCGTCAGCGGCCGCCGGCTGCGGCCGGTGAGCGGATTGGCCATGCCCATGGCGCGCAGGTCCTTCATCAGCGGGAAGATCGAATCGTAGCGGACCGTATAGCTCTCCTTGTCCGTCACCGGCAGGGCGAAGCCGCCGCGCTGGAGCAGCGCGCCGACATCGCGCACGTCCGGGAAGGGAATGACCCGCGGGCTCGCCCCGCCCGTAATCTCGCTCTCGGCGGCAAGCAACACCTCGCGCAGCTCCTGCAGAGTGCCGCTGCCCGGAATGGCCGCGAGGAACAGTCCATCGGGCTTCAGCGCACGGCGGATCTGCACGAAGACGCCGGGCGTGTCGTTGGTGAGATGCAGGGAAAGCGGCGAGACGATGAGGTTGACCGACTGCGGCTCCAGCGGCACTGTCTCGAGCGGCGAGATGACGACCGTCTCCCCCTGCCCGGCAAAGCGCCGGTCGCTCTCCACGCGCTCCAGCACATCCACCTTGCCGGTCTCGACGATGGCGCGCGCCGCCGCCCCGGTATGGCCGTGCAGCTCGACGGCGCGCTCGAAGCGGCGCTCGATGACGCTGAGCCGTTCGGCCAGCTCCCGCGCTACCAGATTGAGGAGGAAGTCCGCCGGCGTGCCGCGCAGCGCCCGCAGGCGGTTGGCATCGATGAGGGCGTGGTCGAAGAGCGTTTCCATGAGAGAAGTCCCGTTCGGATTTCCTTCGCTTTGGCCGCGAACTGCGACTATTGTCAACCGCATGGGCGAAATCGAGGCGGATCCATTGCCGGCAGTCCCCTTCCGGCAGGCCGCCGCCCGCCGGCTTCTCGCCCTTGCCGGCGCCGCGCTCGACATCGTCTATCCGCCGGCCTGCGCGGGCTGCGGCGTGCTCCTCGGCAGCAAGGCGAGCCTCTGCCCGCATTGCTGGTCGAAGCTGGCGCTGATCGAGCGGCCCTATTGCGACGTGCTCGGCACGCCCTTCTCGCACGATCTCGGCCCCGGTATCCTCAGCGCCGACGCCATCGCCAATCCGCCGCCCTTCGACCGGCTGCGCTCCGTCGCGCTCTATGACGATCTTGCCCGCATCCTCGTCCAGTCGCTGAAATACCGCGACCGCACCGATCTCGCGCCCATGATGGCGGGCTGGATGCTGCGCGCGGGCGATGGCAGCGTGCAGGCGGCGGATGTCATCCTGCCCGTGCCGCTGCACCGCTCCCGCCTTGTCTGGCGCAAGTTCAACCAAGCGGCCGAGCTTGCCCGCGCCATCGGAAGGCTTTCCGGCAAGCCGGTGCTGATCGACGCGCTCCGCCGCACGAAGCGCACGCGCCGGCAGGTGGGCCTCGGCCCGCGCGCCCGCGAGGAGAACGTGCGCGGCGCCTTCGCCATCACGCCCGCCGGCCGGGAAGCCCTGTTCGGCCGCCGCGTCGTCCTTGTCGACGATGTCTATACGACAGGGGCCACCGTCGCCGCCGTGGCGCGCAGCCTGAAACGGGCCGGCGCCAGCGACGTGACCGTTTTGACCTTTGCAAGGGCGCTTCCCGGACCTATATGAAAGGCAGGTTTTTCAAGCATTGGAGCAGGAACGCATGACTTCGGTCGTCATCTACACGCGTCAGTTCTGCGGCTATTGCAGCGCCGCGAAAAAACTCCTCGAGACGAAGGGCGTGGCCTATGAGGAGCACGACGCCACCCACGCGCCCGAGCTGCGCCAGGAGATGATCCAGCGCGCCGGCCGCAGCACCTTCCCGCAGATATTCATCAACGACCGCCATGTCGGCGGCTGCGACGACCTGCATGCGCTGGAGCGCGCCGGCGAGCTCGACGCCCTGCTCGCCGCCTGAGGAGACCGTCCATGACCGTCACGATCGCCGCCGTCCAGATGTGCTCCGGGACCGATCCGGTCCGCAACGTGGAGACGATGCGGCGGCTCGTGCGCGAGGCGGCCGCCAGGGGCGCCACCTATGTCCAGACCCCGGAAATGACCGGCGCCCTGCAAAGGGACCGCGCCGGTCTCAAGGCCATCCTGCGGCAGGAGGAGGACGACCCCGTGGTCGCCGCCGCAGCAGCGCTTGCGGCCGAACTCGCCATCCACGTCCATGTCGGCTCCACCGCCATCGCGCTTGCCGACGGCAAGGTCGCCAATCGCGGCTTCCTCTTCGGCCCGGACGGCGCGCGCATCTGCACCTACGACAAGATCCACATGTTCGACGTCGATCTCGACAATGGCGAGAGCTGGCGCGAGAGCGCGGTCTATTCGCCGGGCGCCGTCGCGCGCCTTGCCGACCTTCCCTTCGGGCGGCTGGGCTTTGCCATCTGCTACGACGTGCGCTTCCCCGAGCTCTTCAAGGCCGAGGCGCAGGCCGGCGCCGAGATCATCTCCGTTCCCGCCGCCTTCACCCGCCAGACGGGCGAGGCGCATTGGGAAACGCTGCTGCGCGCCCGCGCCATCGAGAACGGCGTCTATATCGTCGCGGCCGCGCAGGCGGGCCTGCACGAGGACGGCCGCGAGACCTTCGGCCATTCGATGATCGTCGATCCCTGGGGCCGCGTGCTCGCCTCTGCCGGCGGCACGGGCGAGGCCGTGGTGCTTGCGCAGATCGACACCGCCGCCGTGAGGGCCGCCCGCGACAAGATCCCCAACCTGCGCAACGGGCGCAGCTTCAGCCTGGAAGTGACGGGCGAAGCGCCCCGCGCGCCCGCGAAGGGAGGCGTTGCCGCTTGATCCGCTACGAACTCTCCTGCGACAACGGCCACGCCTTCGAAGGCTGGTTCGGCTCGGCGGACGATTTCGACCGCCAGCAGCAGATGGCGCTCGTCTCCTGCCCGACCTGCGGCTCGACCCACGTCGCCAAGCGGCTGATGGCGCCCTCCCTCTCGACCGCCCGCAAGAAGCAGCAGCGCCAGGAGCTGGCGGTGCAGACCGGCCAGCGCGAGATGATGGCGAAGCTGCGCGAGATCGTCTCGACCATCCGCGCGAATTCCGAGGATGTCGGCGACCGCTTTCCCGAGGAAGCCCGCAAGATCCACTACGGCGAGACCGAGCAGCGCGGCCTGATCGGCCGGGCGACCGCGGACGAGGTACGCGACCTCCTGGAGGAAGGCGTCGAGGTCGCCCCCCTTCCCGTCCTGCCCGACGACACGAACTGACGCCGCATCGCCCAGAATGCGAAGATCAGGCGGACGCGCGGCGCGCGACCAGCATGTAGTTCACGTCCATGTCCTTCGAGAGGTTCCACTGGTTGAGCAGCGGATTGAAGAAGACGCCCGTGCGGTCGGTCACCGTCAGGCCGGATGCCGTGAGCGGCTTTTCGATCTCTTCCGGCCGCACCAGCTTCTCGTATTGATGGGTGCCGCGCGGCAGCCAGCGCAGCACGTTTTCCGCCGCGAAGATCGCCAGCGCCGCCGCCTTCAGCGTGCGGTTGATCGTGGCGACGAACATCATGCCGCCAGGCCGCACCATGGAGGCGCAGGTGCCAAGGAAGAAATCGACATCCGAGACATGCTCGACCACTTCCATGTTGAGCACGACGTCGAAGGTCTCGCCGGCCTCCGCCAGCGCCTCGGCCGTCACCGCGCGGTAATCGACCGGAACGCCGCTGCCGGCCGCATGGGCCTTGGCGATGCCGATATTCTTTTCCGACGCATCCGCACCGAGCACATCCGCCCCCATGCGCGCCATCGGCTCGGAGAGCAGACCCCCGCCGCAGCCGATGTCGAGGATGCGCAGCCCTTCGAGCGGGCGATGGGACCGCGGATCGCGGCCGAACTGGGCGGAGACGAGATCGCGGACATAGGTGAGACGGACCGGGTTGAACTTGTGCAGCGGCCGGAACTTTCCGGTCGGGTCCCACCACTCGGCGGCCATCGCCGAAAAGCGGTCGACTTCCGCCTGGTCGATCGTCGTGCGGGCTGCCTCGCTCATGGCTCGTCTCCTTCGCGTCTTCTCCCCCCGTGAAGTCGGCCTCAACGCGGCGGATGTCAAGAGGGCGAAGTGAAGCGCGGGCCGCCCCTGCGCAGCGCCGAAGCGGCTCTGGACCGCGCCCCGCCCGGGCGGCTATGACAATGGCCATGACACCCCTCACCGCTTCCTCCCGCCGCCAGCGCCTCACCCTTGCCGCCGACCGGCCGCTCATCTACGCCATCGGCGACGTGCACGGCTGCCATGCCGCGCTGCTGGCGCTGGAGGCGCGCATCCGGGAGGATGCGGCCAGCCATCCGGGCGTGCAGCCGCTGATCGTCTATCTCGGCGACTATGTCGACCGCGGCCCGGCCTCGAGCGCCGTGATCGAGCATCTCGCGGCGGAACGCCATGGCGACGGCATCCAGCGCATCGCGCTGTGCGGCAACCATGACGACACGTTCCTGAAATTCATCGCCGATCCGCCGCGGCACCAGCGCTGGCTCGATTTCGGCGGCGATGCGACGCTGCGCTCCTACGGGCTGGAGCCGTCCGGCTATCTCGGCCGTCCCGGCGGCCTGCAAGCTTTGGGTTCAGACCTTCGGGCGCGCATGCCCGCCCGACACATCACCTTCCTGCAAGGCCTGCCGATCGCCGCCCGCTGCGGCGACCGCCTTTTCGTGCATGCGGGCATCCTGCCCGGCGTGCCGCTCTGGCAGCAGGAAGACCACGACATGATGTGGATCCGCGAGCCCTTTCTCAGCGAGGGACCGGGCCTGCCCGTCACCGTCATCCACGGCCACACGGCCGGTCCCGAACCGGTCTTCCGCCCCGGCCGCATCTGCATCGACACGACCTGCTACGCCACCGGCCGCCTGACGGCCCTGAAGGTCACGCCCGACGGCGAGACCCTTCTCTAGAGCAATTCCAGCAAAAGTGCGCAGCGGTTTTGCGGCCGGAATTGCGTAGAAACAAAAGGATAGAGCGTTTTCGCGATTCGGAGAAAAGCGGAAATGCTCTAGCAGGCTCAGCCTCGGCCGAACTCGTCCTCGATGCGAATGATGTCGTCCTCGCCGAGATAGGAGCCGGTCTGGACCTCGATGAGCTCCAGGAGGATCTTGCCCGGATTGGCGAGCCGGTGCATCTCGCCCTGCGGGATATAGACGGATTCATTCTCGCGCAGCGGAATCGTCCTGTCGCCGATCGTCACCTCGGCGGTGCCGCGCACGACGATCCAGTGCTCCGAGCGATGATGGTGCTTCTGCAGCGACAGCCGCTTGCCGGGCGTCACGAAGAGGCGCTTGACCTGGAAGCGCTCGCCGTTCAGCACCGATGTATAGCCGCCCCAGGGGCGATAGGAGGTCGGATGCGTCTCCGTCAGCTTCGCCGTCTTCGGCAGCGCCGCGAGATGCTTCACCAGCTTGCCGACATTCTGGCTGTCCTCCAGCCGCCCGACATAGACGGCGTCCTCGCTGGCGACGACCGCGACATTTTCCAGCCCCTGTACGGCGACATGGATGTCGCGGGAGATCACCAGCGAATTGCGCGTGTCGAGGATCGTCGTGCTGCCGTCGGCGACATTGCCCGCCTCGTCCCGCAGACCGGTCTTCCACACGGAATCCCAGCTGCCGAGATCCGACCAGGAGATCGGCGAAGGCACGACGGCGGCAATGGGCGTCTTCTCGAAGATGGCGTAGTCGACGGAAATGTCCGGCGCGCGGGCGAAGGCCTCGGCGTCCAGCCGCTCGAAATCGAGGTCGTGCTGCGCCTTGGCGACCGCCTCGCTCGCCGCATTCAGCACCTCGGGCGCATATTGCTGCAGCTCGCGCAGGAAATGGCCGACCGGCAGCATGAACATGCCGGAATTCCACAGATAGCCACCCGTCGCCAGCATGGCGACGGCGGTGTCGTGGTCCGGCTTCTCGACGAAGCGGCGCACCGCATGGGCGCCGTTGCCGATCTCCTCGCCGATCTCGATATAGCCGTAGCCGGTCGCCGGCTCCTTGGGCGTGATGCCGAAGGTCACGAGGCGCCCGGTGCGGGCAGCGGCCGCCGCCTTGGCGATGCAGTCGAAATAGGTCGCGTCCGCGTCGATCTCGTGGTCGGAGGCGAGCACCTGCATGATCGCGTCGCTGCCATGGAGGCGGGCGATCAGCGTCGCGGCGGCGGCGAGCGCCGGCGCGGTGTTGCGCGCCACGGGCTCGAGCAAGATGGAGGTCAGCGCCATGTCGACCGCCCGCGCCTGCTCGGCGACGAGGAAGCGGAAATCGCTGTTCGTGACGATGACGGGCGGCTCGTAGAGCGCCTTGTCGGAAACCCGCGCCAGCGACTTCTGGAACAGCGTCGTTTCCCCAAGGAATTCGAGGAACTGCTTGGGCGCCGAAGCGCGCGACAGGGGCCAGAGGCGGGTGCCTTTTCCGCCGGCCATGATGACGGGTACGATCTTGCTGCTCATCCATTCCATCCTGATATCCAGCCGCCGTCATGGCGACCGCATCCCGGCCAATCTCCCCCCGTCCCGTAAAGAAACAGGAAATCGCGCTGGGGTTGTCGGGCCGAGGGCGGGCCATTCTCGCGGAAAGGTAAAGGAGTCCTTCCGCCTGACGCAAGGCAACAAAAAACCCGCCGGAGCGGGTTCGATGTTTTCCATGCGGCCGGTATCAGACCGGCATGACGATGCCCTGGAGCGTCGTCAGCTCGGCGAGATAGGTCTCGATGCCGAACTTCTGGTCGTCCGTCTTCACGTGGTCGAGTTCCTTGCGGGCACTCTCGATACGACGCGTGATGTCGTCGCTGTTGAATTCGTCGACATGGACGGCCGATTCGGCGAGCAGCGTGCAGCCAGTCGGGACGATGTCGGCGAAGCCGCCGAAGACCACGTAGCGGTCCTTCTTGCCGTCGGCCGTCTTCACGGTGACGATGCCCGGCTTGATCGTCGTCATGGTCGGCGCATGGTTGGCCATGACGGTCATCTCGCCCTCGGTCGCCGGGATGACGACTTCGCTGACGCTGCCGGAAACCAGCAGGCGCTCGGGGGAAACGAGTTCAAAGTTGAAACTGTCAGCCATGACCATTCACTTCTTCTGATTTCATACGGCCGGAGAGAAGGGCGCCCGGCTGGGCGCCCGACAATCGTCAAGCGGCTTCAGCAGCCAGCTTCTTGGCCTTCTCGACGGCTTCTTCCATGGAGCCGACCATGTAGAAGGCGGCTTCCGGAAGGTGGTCGTACTCGCCGTTGACGAGGCCCTTGAAGCCCTTGATCGTGTCTTCGAGGGCGACGAGCTTGCCCGGCGAACCGGTGAAGACTTCTGCCACGAAGAACGGCTGGGATAGGAAGCGCTCGATCTTGCGGGCGCGGGCAACGGCCAGCTTGTCGTCTTCCGACAGTTCGTCCATGCCGAGGATGGCGATGATGTCCTGGAGAGCCTTGTAGCGCTGCAGGGTCGTCTGGACCTTGCGGGCGACTTCGTAGTGCTCTTCGCCGACAACCATCGGGTCGAGCATGCGCGAGGTCGAGTCGAGCGGGTCGACGGCCGGGTAGATGCCCTTTTCGGCGATCGAACGCGACAGAACGGTCGTGGCGTCGAGGTGGGCGAACGAGGTTGCCGGCGCGGGGTCGGTCAAGTCGTCGGCGGGAACGTAGATGGCCTGGACCGAGGTGATCGAGCCCTTGGTCGTGGTGGTGATGCGTTCCTGCATCTGGCCCATGTCGGTGGCGAGCGTCGGCTGGTAGCCCACGGCCGACGGGATACGGCCGAGCAGAGCCGACACTTCGGAACCGGCCTGCGTGAAGCGGAAGATGTTGTCGACGAAGAACAGAACGTCCTGGCCCTTGTCGCGGAAGTCTTCTGCGATGGTCAGGCCCGTCAGGGCGACGCGAGCGCGGGCGCCCGGCGGTTCGTTCATCT
Source organism: Shinella sp. R2-11 (assembly GCF_055330205.1). Classification (NCBI taxonomy): domain Bacteria; kingdom Pseudomonadati; phylum Pseudomonadota; class Alphaproteobacteria; order Hyphomicrobiales; family Rhizobiaceae; genus Shinella; species Shinella sp. R2-11. The sequence goes on from NZ_JBVAPC010000005.1 coordinate 27,520, forward strand.
GGCCGTAGACGAGGGCGGCCTTGGAGCCTTCGCCGCCGCCGAGCTTGTTCACGCCCGATTCGATCATTTCGTGGTAAAGGTCGTTGCCTTCGCGGGTACGCTCACCCACGCCTGCGAACACCGAGTAACCACCGTGCGCCTTGGCGACGTTGTTGATCAGTTCCATGATGAGAACGGTCTTGCCGACGCCTGCGCCGCCGAAGAGGCCGATCTTGCCGCCCTTCGCATAGGGCGCGAGAAGGTCGACGACCTTGATGCCGGTGACGAGGATCTGCGCTTCGGTGGACTGCTCGACATAGGCCGGGGCGTCCTGGTGGATGGCGCGCTTGGCCTTGGTGACGAGCGGGCCGGCTTCGTCGACCGGCTCGCCGATGACGTTCATGATGCGGCCGAGGGTCTCGTCGCCGACCGGAACGGAGATCGGGGCGCCCGTGTCGGTGACCGGCTGGCCGCGGACGAGACCTTCGGTCGAGTCCATGGCGATCGTGCGGACGGTGTTCTCGCCGAGGTGCTGGGCGACTTCGAGAACGAGGCGGTTGCCATTGTTGTCGGTTTCCAGCGCGTTCAGGATGAGCGGCAGGTCGCCGTCGAAGGCGACGTCGACGACGGCGCCGATAACCTGGGTAACGCGACCGGTCGCGACGGCTGCAACCGGAGCCGCCGCCTTGGTCGCAGCGGTCTTCGCGGCCGGTGCCTTTGCCTTGGCGGCAGCGGCCGAAGCCTTGGTTGCCGCTGCGGCCGGAGCCGCCGCCGTTACCGTCTTGCTCGCAGCCGGCTTCTTCGCCGCTGCGGTGTCCTTCGGGGTAGCTGCCTTAGCCATATCTCTTACCCTCTTTGTCCTGGTCCTTAGAGCGCTTCGGCGCCCGAGATGATTTCGATGAGTTCCTTGGTGATCTGAGCCTGGCGCTGACGGTTGTAGTTGAGCGTCAGCTTGTTGATCATCTCACCGGCATTGCGGGTCGCGTTGTCCATGGCGCTCATCTTGGCGCCCATTTCGCCGGCGACGTTCTCGAGCAGGGCCCGGAAGATCTGAACCGAAATGTTGCGCGGGATGAGGTCGCCGAGGATCGCGCTGGCGTCCGGCTCGTAGTCGTAGATCGCCGTTGCGCCGGTCGTCTCGGCAGCGACCGCGGGAGCGGAGGCCGGGATGAGCTGGAGCGCGGTCGGGATCTGCGCGATGACCGACTTGAACTCGGAATAGAACAGCGTGCAGACGTCGAATTCGCCCTGCTCGAAGAGACCGATGACCTTGCGGCCGATCTCGTCGGCATTGGAGAAGCCGATGCGCTTGACTTCGCGAAGGTCGACGCGGTCGATGATCAGCGAAGCGAATTCGCGGCGCAGGATATCGAAGCCCTTCTTGCCCACGCAGATGATCTTGACCGTCTTGCCGCTCGCCAGAAGCTTGCGGGTATGGTCACGCGCCAGACGCGCGATCTGCGAGTTGAAGCCGCCGCACAGGCCGCGTTCGGCCGTGCAGACGACGAGCAGATGAACCTGGTCCTTGCCCGTGCCGGTCATCAGGCGCGGCGCCGAATCGTCCTGGCCAACGGCCTGGGCGATGTTGGCGAGAACGGCGCTCATGCGCTGCGAATAGGGCCGGGCGGCCTCGGCCGCTTCCTGGGCACGCCGAAGCTTCGCCGCGGCGACCATCTTCATCGCCTTGGTGATCTTCTGCGTCGCCTTGACGGAGGCGATCCGGTTTTTCAGATCCTTAAGTGAAGGCATCCGTTTTCCGTCCTGTAACACGATCCGGAAGGATCATGCGTCAAATCCAAAGTTCGGGGCGCCTGCGCGCCTCATGGCGCGCAGGGCTTGAACCGTCAGCTCAGCCGAAGGTCTTGGCGAAGGCGTCGAGAGCAGCCTTGAGCTTGCCCTTCGTGTCGTCGCTGATGGCCTTGTCGGTGCGGATCGTGTCGAGGATAGCCTTGCCCTCGGAACGCATGTAGCCGAGCAGGCCCTGCTCAAACTTGCCGACCTGGGCAACGGCGATCTTGTCGAGGTAGCCGTTGACACCGGCGAAGATCACGACGACCTGCTCTTCCGTCTTCAGCGGCGAGAACTGCGGCTGCTTGAGGAGTTCGGTCAGGCGTGCACCGCGGTTGAGAAGGCGCTGCGTCGCGGCGTCGAGGTCCGAGCCGAACTGGGCGAAGGCTGCCATTTCGCGATACTGGGCAAGCTCGCCCTTGATCGAGCCGGCGACCTGCTTCATCGCCTTGATCTGTGCGGACGAGCCCACGCGGGAAACCGACAGGCCGACGTTAACGGCCGGGCGGATACCCTGGTAGAACAGGTCCGTTTCAAGGAAGATCTGGCCGTCGGTGATCGAGATCACGTTGGTCGGGATGAAGGCCGAAACGTCGTTGCCCTGGGTTTCGATGACCGGCAGGGCCGTCAGCGAACCGGCGCCCATCTCGTCGTTGAGCTTTGCAGCGCGCTCGAGAAGGCGGGAATGCAGGTAGAAGACGTCGCCCGGATAGGCTTCGCGGCCCGGCGGGCGGCGCAGCAGCAGCGACATCTGGCGGTAGGAGACGGCCTGCTTGGAAAGGTCGTCATAGCCGATGAGGGCGTGCTGGCCGTTGTCACGGAAGTATTCGCCCATCGCGCAGCCGGCGAACGGTGCGAGATACTGCATCGGCGCCGGGTCGGAGGCCGTTGCGGCAACGATGATCGAGTACTGGAGAGCGCCGCGCTCTTCGAGGACCTTCACGAACTGGGCGACGGTCGAACGCTTCTGGCCGATAGCGACGTAGACGCAGTACAGCTTGTCGCCGTCCGGGCCGTTGTCGTGGATCGCCTTCTGGTTCAGGATCGTGTCCAGGATGATGGCGGTCTTGCCGGTCTGGCGGTCGCCGATGACCAGTTCGCGCTGACCGCGGCCGACCGGGATGAGGGCGTCGATGGCCTTGAGGCCGGTCGACATCGGCTCATGAACCGACTTGCGCGGGATGATGCCCGGAGCCTTGACATCGACGCGGGCGCGCTGCTTGGCGTTGATCGGGCCCTTGCCGTCGATCGGGTTGCCGAGCGCGTCGACGACGCGGCCGAGCAGTTCCGGACCAACCGGAACGTCAACGATGGCGCCGGTCCGCTTGACGGTGTCGCCTTCCTTGATGTCACGGTCCGAACCGAAGATAACGACGCCGACATTGTCGCTTTCCAGGTTCAGCGCCATGCCGCGGATGCCACCGGGGAACTCCACCATTTCACCGGCCTGGACATTGTCGAGGCCGTAAACGCGGGCGATGCCGTCACCGACGGAGAGCACCTGACCGACTTCCGAGACTTCCGCCTCTTTGCCGAAATTTTTGATCTGATCTTTGAGAATTGCGGAAATTTCCGCGGCGCGGATATCCATCAGCCGACCTCTTTCAGTGCAAGCTTAAGGGTAGAGAGTTTGGTGCGAAGGGAGGTGTCGATCTGGCGGGACCCGACCTTGACGATCAGACCACCGAGAATGGACGGGTCGACGGTGACGGCAACCGCCACGTCTTTGCCGGTGACGCCTTTCAGCGCCGCCTTCAATTCGTTTTCCTGCGCTGCGGTCAGCGCATGGGCCGAGGTGACGTCGGCCGTGATTTCGCCGCGGGCGCGGGCCGCGATGACGCGGTATGCCTTGATCATGCCGGGAACGGCGAAGAGGCGGCGATTGGACGCGACCACCTTGAGGAAGTTCGCCACGAGGCCCGTGATGCCGGCCTTTGCGGCGACGGCGGCGATGGCCTTGGTCTGATCTTCGGCGGAGAAGACGGGGCTGGCGATCAGCCGCTTCAGGTCGTCGCTTTCGTCGATCAGCGCCTGGAAGCGGGCGAGATCGGCACCGACACTGTCAGCCGAACCGGCTTCCTGAGCGAGGTCGAAAAGCGAAGACGCGTATCTTTCTGCAACACCGGAAACAAGCTGGGATGTGTCTGCCACGGGCACAAGCTTCTCTTCTTATCATTCAAGAAGCAGGGCAGTAGCGAAGCTACGGTCCTAACCCCCTGAAATCGTTGCGGTAATCTTCAGCTCCCACAGGCTTTTGCGCCCGCTTTTTCTGAATTTCGCGGTTCGTCTAGCATACGAAACCCGGACTCGCAACACGCCGGACGCAGGAATGCGCCATAAGTCGGCCACAGTCGGGGCAAAAGTTGACTGCGCGTGGTCTATTTACGCCTCTGCGGGCCTCGCGGCCCGGTTTTCCGGTCAGATGAAGCCGAAGGCGTAGCCGAGCGGCAGGGCGGCGAGCACCGCCTGCACGAGGAGCGAAAGAAGGTTCTTCAGCGAGAAGGACCGGTCCGACATCAGGGAAAGGATGCGGCCGAAGGCGGCCAGCGCGAAACCGCCGCCGATGGCCATGTAGATCCAGCTCTGCGCCATCATCAGCGCCACGATCGCAAGCCCCGCATGAAAGCCGCCGGCCGAACGGGCGAAGGCATAGGCCTCCCGGCTGCCCTCCTTCGGCTGGAGCCCGGCGAATTTCAGCGCCGTACCCGGCGCGAAGAGCACGAAGAGGCCAAAAAGCCCCGTGACGATGGCCGCGCAGAACGCCAGGAGCTCGCCCGTCTCGGTGGGGATGTAGAATTCCATCTGGCGCCTCTCCCGTCGATTGCCGCGGCTTTTCTATCGCACAGGCGCCCGGCGCGCAGAAGCACGCGGGGCCAATTCGCACAACTCTTTGTTAACCTTGCGCCTCACAGGAAACTCTGCGGGTCGATATCGAGCTGGACCTGGAGCGAGGCCCGCTCCCTGGGCCCGTTCGCCAGCATCGTGCGCAGGAAGGTCTGCATGTCGCTGCCCCGCCGGCCATGGACGAGCAGGCGGAAGCGATGGCGGCCCCGCACCAGCGCCAGCGGCGCCTCCGCCGGACCGAGGATCGAGATGCCGTCGACATGGGGCGCGGCCTGCCGCAGCCCCCGCGCATGCGCTTCCGCCTCGCCGCGGCTGTCGGCCGAGACGATGACCGAGGCGAGCCGTCCGAACGGCGGCAGCAGCGCCTTTTCCCGCTCGCCGATCTCGCGGTCGTAGAAGGCTTCCGCATCGCCCGAGACGATGGCCTGCATGACGGGATGGGCCGGCTGGTAGGTCTGGATGAGGCCGTGGCTCTTGAGGCCCGAGCGCCCGGCGCGGCCCGTCACCTGCGAGAGAAGCTGGAACGTCCGCTCCGCCGCGCGCGGATCGCCATTGGAAAGGCCGAGATCGGCGTCCACCACCCCGACCAGCGACATCAGCGGGAAATTGTGCCCCTTGGCGACGAGCTGCGTGCCGATGACGATATCCGCCTCGCCTCGCGCGATGGCCTCCAGTTCCAGCCTGAGGCGCTTGACGCCCATGAGGTCGGAGGAAAGCACGATGGTCCGCGCTTCGGGAAAATGCCGCTCCACCTCCTCCGCGATGCGCTCGACGCCCGGCCCGCAGGCCGCCAGATGGTCGAAGGTGCCGCATTCCGGGCAGGCCTCTGGCGTGCGCTCGGCATAGCCACAATGGTGGCACTGGATCTGCCCGCGGAACCGGTGCTCGACCAGCCAGCTCGAGCATTGCGGGCACTGGAAGCGATGGCCGCAGACCCGGCAGAGCGTCAGCGGCGCATAGCCGCGCCGGTTGAGGAAGAGCAGCGCCTGCTCCTGCTTCTCGATGGTGCGGGCGATGCCGCGCAGGAGGATCGGTGAAAGAAAGCCGCCGCGCGCCGGCGGATGGCGGCGCATGTCGATGAGGTGCAGGTCCGGCAGCGCCGCATCGCCGTAGCGCGTCGGCAGGTGCAGTTTCCGGTAGCGCCCGACCTCGCTGTTGACCCGGCTTTCGACCGAAGGCGTCGCGGAGACGAGCACGGCCGGGAAATCGCCGATACGCGCCCGCACCACCGCCATGTCGCGGGCATTGTAGAAGACGCGGTCTTCCTGCTTGTAGGCCGGGTCGTGCTCCTCGTCGACGATGACGAGGCCGAGATTCTCGAAGGGCAGGAACAGCGCCGAGCGCGCGCCCGCCACGACCCGCACGTCGCCCGTCGTTACCTGCCGCCAGACCTTTTCGCGGATGCGCGGGGCGAGATCGGAATGCCACTCCGCCGGCTTGGCGCCGAAACGGTCGTGGAAGCGTTCGAGGAAGCTCGCCGTCAGCGCGATCTCCGGCAGCAGGATCAGCACCTGCCGGCCCTGCCGCAGCGTCTCGGCGATCGCCTCGAAATAGACCTCCGTCTTGCCCGAGCCGGTGATGCCGTCGATCAGCGAGACGGAAAAGCCGCCCGTGCGCACGCTCTCGACCAGATCGGCCGCGCTCTCCGTCTGCGGCCCTTCGAGCCGCGGGGCGACATAATCGGGATCGGGCGCGGCCACCACCGGCGGCGGCGGCAGGAAGACGGTCTCGAAGCTGCCCTGCTTCACCAGCCCGTCGATGACGCTCGTCGACGTGCCGGAGGCATGGGCAAGGCCCGATCGGGTCCAGGGAATGCCGTCCTCGACCATTTCCAATACGCGCTCGCGCGCGCTCGTCAGCCGCTCCGGCCGGTGGCCGGTGAAGCGCAGCCCCTCGATCATCGGTTCGGGATCGAAGGCCGCCGGCGCGCGCAGCGCCATGCGGGCGACGAGGCCCGGCGGCGTCACCGTATAGGCGGAGACCCAGTCGAGGAAATCGCGCATCTCCTTGGAGAGCGGCGGGCAGTCGAAGACCTTCTCGATGGGCCGCAGCTTCTTCGGATCGACTCTGCCGTCATCCCCGCCGTCCCAGACGACGCCGGCGACGAGGCGCGGGCCGAGCGGCACCTGCACGATGGAGCCCGGCTCCACCGCCATGCCCTCCGGCACCGTATAGGAATAGGCGACGGCCGTCGGCACCGGCACCAGGACGGGCACGGTGCGCGGAAAAAGCCTTTCCCCGAAAAGGTTGGTCGAATCGCTGCTCATTTCCCGCGAACATGCCCCCGCCGGCGCGCAAAGAGAACCGCAAAGATCGCCGCGCCGCTCATTCGTCCTCGTCCATTTCGCCGGTGAGCCGCATGCCGTCGATCCAGGTGGCGCCGTCATGGCGCACGACGCGCTTCGCCCGCGCCCCGCAGCGCGCCTCCACCTCCTGCGCTAGCCGTTCGGAATGGGTGACGATCCAGATCTGGCTCGTCTCCGCTGCCCGTGCGATCATTCCGGCGAGCGGCGGCAGCATGTCGGGATGAAGGCTCGCCTCCGGCTCGTTGAGCGCGATCAGCGGCGGCGTGCGGTAGGAAAGCAGCGCGGCGGCGAGCGAAAGGAAGCGGATCTGCCCGTCGGAAAGCTCGCGCGGCTGGAAGACGCGCTGAGGAAACTGCGGGAAGACGAGGCCGAAGGACGCGAATTCCTCCGGCTCCGGCACGGAAAGCTTCGCCCCGCCGAAGGCCTCCGCGACGGCGCGGTCGAGATCGACCGTATCCTCCCGCGTCCATACGAGCGTCGCGAAGACCGCCGCCATGTTGGCGCCGTCCTCGTCGAGCAGCGGCGCGGTGACGGCAAGGCAGGGCTGGCGTAGCGCCGAGCCGCGATCCGAGCGGAAGCCGTGGAAGAAGCGCCATTGCGAGACGGCACGGCGGAAGGTTCCGATCTCGGGATAGTGCCCGGCATCGCCGAGAAGGGCGATCGCGGTTTCCGAGGTCAGCGCCTGCTCGGGATGCTCGACCATGCGCCCGGTCTCGTCCCGGACCATGATCCCCGGCCCGGCGCGCTTCATCACCGTCACCGGCCGGCGGCCGGTCTCGATGGAAAGCTCCTCGGCCTTCACCTGCGGCTCGAAGGCGAAGCCTGCTGAGGCCTTCGGCGGGCGCAACCCCGCCTCGACGCGGTAGCGGAAGGTGATCGCCCGGTCCTCGTCGAGCAGTTCCGTCTCCAGCCGGATGCGCACCGGCTCGTTGGCCCGCCGCCTGCCGGTCCACAGCGCCGAGGCCATGCCGCCTTCCGCCGCGATCTCGTGGGCGAAGGTGCCGCGCACCGCGGCCTGCACCAGTTGCAACGAGCGGTAGAGGTTCGATTTGCCGGCTCCGTTCTCGCCGACGAACAGGTTCACCCGCCCGAGATCCATGCGGATCGAGCGGAGCGACCGGTAGTTTTCGGCGGACATGGAACGAAGCAGCATGCGCTTACCCGGATGCGGAAGAAAGCTCTCTCTATACGAGCCACCATGTCTAGAGGAAGGCGACGGTGCTTGCCCAGCCCCGGGGCGGAACGTTAGCAATTCCTTAGCCATGCATCGCCCATCCTGTCCCGAACGTCAGAAGGCGCACGTGCAAGGAAGGCGTCTCTCCATCCCCTCATCCGACCCTTCGGGCCACCTTCTCCCCGAGGGGAGAAGGAAAGGGCGGAAACCTCGAATTCCCTATGCGATAGCCTTGCAAATGCCGGAGGCAGGACATGACCGAACTTCTCATCATCGCCGATCCGGCGCTCATGGCCGAGCGGCAGGGCTGGCTTGCGGCGCTTGCCGGTGAGCGCCGGCTTTCCGACAACACGCTGGAAGCCTATGAGCGCGACACGCGCCAGTTCCTCGCCTTTCTCACCGAGCATATCGCCGCCCCTGCCCGCCTCAAGGACATCGAGGCCCTGCGCCCGGCGGACCTGCGCGGCTTCCTCGCCGCCCGCCGCCGCGAAGGCGCCGGTGCGCGCACGCTCGGCCGCGGCCTTGCAGGCCTGCGCTCCTTCCTGCGCCATCTCGAGCGCAAGGGCCTTGCCAATGCCGCGGGCGCCACCGCGGTGCGCTCGCCTAAGCAGCCGAAATCCCTGCCCAAGCCGCTGTCGGACCGGCAGGCCATCGCCGTCGTCGATGCCCATGAGCAACTGGCCGAGGAGCCCTGGATCCGCGTGCGCAATGCGGCCGTCCTCGCCCTCCTCTACGGCTGCGGCCTGCGCATCTCCGAGGCGCTGTCGCTGACGCCCGCCGATTTTGCCGGCAGCCCCGCATCGCTGCGCATCACCGGCAAGGGCGGCAAGACGCGCATCGTGCCGCTGATTACGCCGGCCCGCACGGGCGTCGAGGACTATATCGAGCTCTGCCCCTACCAGCTCGGTGAAGACGGGCCGCTCTTCCGCGGCGCGCGCGGAGGCCCCCTGCAGCCCGCCATCATCCAGCGCGAGATGCAGAAGCTGCGTGGCGCGCTCGGCCTGCCGGACAGCGCGACGCCGCATGCGCTGCGCCATTCCTTCGCCACGCATCTCCTTGCCGGCGGCGGGGATCTACGCACCATCCAGGAACTGCTCGGCCATGCCAGCCTTTCCACCACGCAGGTCTATACCGGCGTCGATTCGGCGCGCCTGCTCGAAATCTACGACCGCGCCCATCCCCGCGCCTGATTCGTTAAGGGATTGTGAGGAGGACGACGGCTAGGGTCGGGCGAAATTCGGAGCGTTCGACCATGACAGTCCTTCTTCACAAAACCCGACTGGCGCTCGCCGACCGGGCCGCCGATGCGGGCCTCTGGCTGCTCGCCGCCATCAACGTCCTCCTCGCCCTGTCCTTCCTCCTCGTGCTGGCGACCCTTTCCCCGGCGCATGCCCAGGAACCGCCGGCCTGCGGCGGCGAGAACCTGCTGGTCCAGTACGAGAAGGACGATCCCGCCGGCTATGCGAAGCTGCGCGCCGAGGCCGATGCGCTGCCCAACGGCAAGGGCATCTTCTGGAAGATCGAGAAGGATGGCCGCCCCGCCTCCTGGCTGCTCGGCACCATGCATGTGACGGATCCGCGCGTGCTCGCGATGCCGGAAGCCGCCCGCACCGCCTATGCCGCGGCTTCGACGGTCATCGTCGAATCGGACGAGATTGCCGACGAGAAGAAGGCCGGCGCGACGATCATGGCCCGCCCGGACCTCACCATGTTCGCGGGCGGCAAGTCCATCACCGACTTCATCGACAAGGCCGAAGCGGAAAGGCTGGCGGAGGGCCTGAAGAGCCGCGGCCTGTCGCTTGCCGCCGTCAGCCGCATGAAGCCGTGGATGATCGCCAGCTTCGTCGCGCTGCCGGCCTGCGAGATCGCCCGCAAGACGGCCGGCGCCGCCTTCCTCGACCAGCGCCTCGCCAAGGACGCGCTTGCCGAAGGCAAGACGCTGAAGGGCCTCGAAACGCTCATCGAGCAGATTTCCGCCCTCGATTCCCTGCCGGTCGAGCCGCAGATCCAGGGCCTCGTGCAGACGGTCGAGCTCGGCGACAAGCTGACGGACGTCATCGAGACGATGAGCCAGCTCTATCTCGCCGGCGACACCGGCATGATCATGCCCATGATGCGCGCCGCCGCGCCCGAGACGACCGAGGACGCGAAGGCCTATGCGGATTTCGAGCAGCGCATCATCGTCGACCGCAACCATGTCATGGCGACGCGCGCCGCGCCGATCCTTGCGGAAGGCAATGTCTTCATGGCCGTCGGCGCGCTGCATCTGGCAGGCCCGGAAGGCGTCGTCGAACTGCTGCGCAAGGAAGGTTTTTCGGTCACCGCGGTGAAGTGAGGACCCGCTCGCCGATGCCCGACAGCATTCTGCGCACGATCAGCTTGTGGAACGGCATGACCACGGCGAGATAGAGCCGGCCGATCAGGTTGTTGCGATGGACCAGCGTCATCACGGAAAGGGTCTGGCCGCTCGGCCGGTCCTGCAGCACGTCGATGACGATGCGGAAATCGAGATGCCGGTCGTCGAAGCCGAGGACGACCCGGCCGTCGCTGGCGCTCACCACCGGGAAACCGCCGATCTCCGTCTCCGACGTCGCCACCCTTTCCGCCGCGCCCTTGAGGCCGAAGGGCGCCACCAGCGCATTGCGCAGCACCATGAGCCTGCGCACCCAGCCCGGCGGATGCTCCAGCGCCAGCCGCGCCGCCTCCCGCGCCGTCAGCCCCTCGACCGCAAGGCCGAGCGTGAAGCGATCCGCCCAGTCGGCGGCGGGAAGGATGGGATGGGGCAGCGAGACGGGTCTCGACACGGGCGACATGCAGGCCTCCTTGAACGCCCGCATGCTGCGCCTGTTCGACCGGGCAGGACAGGCGGCCGGTTGTCGCAGCCGCCTGTCGCCATCACATGTGGATCGGCTTGGCGAAGGTCGCGAGCGCGGCTTCCTTGACGGCTTCCGACATGGTCGGATGCGCATGGCAGGTGCGGCCGAGGTCTTCCGAGGAGCCGCCGAATTCCATGAGGACAGCCGCCTCGTGGATCATCTCGCCGGCGCCGAAGCCGACGATGTGGACGCCGAGCACGCGGTCCGTCTCCTTGTCTGCCAGCACCTTCACGAAGCCGTCCGTCGCCAGCATGGCGCGGGCGCGGCCGTTGGCGGTGAAGGGGAACTTGCCGACCTTGTAGGCGATGCCAGCGGCCTTCAGCTCCTCTTCCGTCTTGCCGACGGAGGCGACTTCCGGCTGGGTGTAGACGACGCCGGGGATGACGTCGTAGTTCACATGGCCGGCCTGGCCGGCAAGGATCTCGGCGACGGCGACGCCCTCGTCCTCCGCCTTGTGGGCGAGCATCGGGCCGCGCACCACGTCGCCGAGCGCGTAGATGCCGGGAACGTTGGTCTGGAAGTGCTTGTCGATCTCGACACGGCCGCGGCTGTCGAGCGCGATGCCGGCTTCCTTGAGGCCGAGGCCTTCCGTGTAGGGCTTGCGGCCCGTGGCGATCAGCACGACGTCGGCGTCGATGGTGGTGGCGTCGCCCCCCTTGACGGGCTCGAAGGTCACCTTGGCGCCGGAGCCGGACTTCGTAACGCCCGTCACCTTGGCGCCGAGCTTGAAGTCCATGCCCTGCTTGGCGAGCATGCGCTGGAACTGCTTGGAGACCTCGCCGTCCATGCCGCCGAGGATGGCGTCGAGATATTCGACGACCGTGACCTTGGCGCCGAGGCGGGCCCAGACCGAGCCGAGCTCCAGGCCGATCACACCGCCGCCGACGACCACCAGATGGCCCGGCACCTTGTCGAGCGCGATGCCGCCCGTCGAGGAGACGATGACTTTCTCGTCGATCTCGACCGGAACGCCCGGAATGCCCGCGACGTCCGACCCCGTGGCGATCACGATGGCCTTCGTCTCCAGGACCTGTTCCTCGCCCTTGTCGCTGGTGACGGAGACCTTGCCCGCGCCCAGCACCTTGCCGGTGCCCTGGATGCCGTCGATCTTGTTCTTCTTGAAGAGGAAGGCGACGCCGTCGACATTCGACTTCACGGTCGCATCCTTGTGCGCCATCATCTTCGACAGGTTCAGCGTGGGCTTCACGCCCTCGATGCCGAGCGCCTCCATGCCGTGGGCGGCGTGGCTGTAGGTCTCGGAGGCGTGCAGCAGCGCCTTGGAGGGGATGCAGCCAATATTGAGGCAGGTGCCGCCATAGGTCGCGCGCTTCTCGACGACGGCGACCTTAAGACCGAGCTGGGCCGCCTTGATGGCGCAGACATAGCCGCCGGGGCCGGAACCGATAACGATGAGATCATATGCCATGGCAAGTCCTTCCTGTGCGGGGCCTAGCGGCCGCCGCTGACGTTGAGGGCGGCACCCGTCACATAGGATGCCGCGTCGGAGAGAAGATAGAGAATGGAGTGGGCGACCTCGTCGGCCGTGCCCGGCCGCTGCATCGGGATCAGCGAGGCCATCTCGCGCGCCCGGTCCGGCAGGCCGCCGGAAGCGTGGATCTCGGTGTCGATGATGCCGGGGCGCACGAGATTGACCCGGATGCCCTCGGCCGCGACCTCGCGGGCAAGGCCGATGGTGAAGCTCTCGATGGCGCCCTTGCTGGCGGCGTAGTCGACATATTGCCCCGCCCCGCCGAGCTGCGCGGCGACCGACGAGACATTGACGATGGAACCGCCCTCTCCGCCATGGCGCGTCGACATGCGGCGCACGGCTTCCTGCGCGCAGCGGATCGCCCCCATGACGTTGACCGCGAACATGCGCTCCAGCCGCTCGGCCGACATCTCGTCGACGCGCTGCGGCGTGGCGACGATGCCCGCATTGTTCACGAGGCCGTCCAGCCGGCCGAAAGTACCGTCGATGGTCGAGAAGATATTGGCAAGGCCAAGCTCGCTGCCGACATCGCCCTGAACGGGGATTGCCGAGCCGCCGGCATCGCGGATCTCCGCCACCACCGCCTCGGCCGCCGCGACATTGGAAACGTAGTTCACCGCGACCTGCCAGCCGGCCGCGCCCGCCATGCGGCAGACGCTTGCGCCGATACCGCGGCTGCCGCCGGTGACGAGAAGAACGGGCGCCTCGCTCATGCCTTGCATCCCTTCCGCTTGAAGACGTCCCACGGCACGGCGCTCGCCTTGCCCTCGTCCCAGAGTTTCGAATAGCGCAGCGAGGCGCCGAAGCCGGAAAGAAGCAGGGTTTCGGCCGCCGGCTTGCCCTCTTCCGGCAGGAGCGCGGCATCGCCGCCGGCAAGGGCGTAGATCACGCCTTCCCAGACGGTGCAGGCGGCGATCTCCTCGCCGGTGGAATCGCCCTCGGGGCAATCGTGCATGACCATGCCGTTCGAGCGCGCCGGATCGCCCGGCATGAGGATGCCGTCGAGCACCGTATTGCTGGCCAGGACCTTCAGCTTGAAATGATGGCTCGTCACCGCGGCGTCGGAGCCGACAGGTTCGAAGGCGAGCTCATAGCCCCCGTCGCGATCCGCATAGACCGCATGCTCCTGCCGGCATTCCGCCGCGGAGGCGGCGGTCGCGGCGAGCAATCCGGCAAGGACGAGGGCGGCGCGCATTCCTCAGTGGGCCTTTTCCGTGGCGAGCTTGATGCCGAGCGCGATGAAGACGAGGCCGCTCGTGCGGTCGATCCACTGGCTCATGCGCGAGAAGGCGGCCCGCATCCTCGGCGTCGTCATGAACAGCGAGACGCCGACGAACCAGGCGATGAGGCAGGTCGCCATGACGAGGCCGTAGCCGAACTTGACGGCGATCGGCGTATGGGCGCCGACGACCGTCGAGAAGATCGACAGGAAGAAGAAGACGGCCTTGGGATTGAGCGCATTGGCAAGGAAGCCGAGGCCGAAGGCGTGCAGCGCCGTCTGCCGGCCCCTGTCCTCCTCGCCGCCCATCGCCTCGACGGAAAGATCGGCCTTGCCGGCGCGCAACGCCTTGATGCCGATATAGACGAGATAGGCGACGCCGCACCACTTCACGATGTTGAAGAGGTAGATCGACTGCGAGATGATGAGGCCGAGGCCGAGGATCGTATAGGTGACATGCAGCATCAGCGCCGCGCCGATGCCGAAGGACGTGACGATCGCCGCGCGCCGCCCCTGCACGATGGACTGGCGCATGACCATGGCAAGGTCCGCGCCGGGCGAGACGATGGCGAAGGCGAAGATCGCCATCAGGGAAGCGAGTTCGAAGAGATAGGGATGCATCGCATCTGCTCCGTTTCAGGCGCAAGCCGCCGTCAAGAGACCAGCGCCACGAACATCGCGGCAAGGCCCAGCATCGAGCCGACCCATGCCAGCGAGCGGACATAGGGCACGCCAGCCAGATAGAGCGGAATGTAGACGATACGGCAGGCAAACCACAACCAGGCGCCGCCGATGCCCCAGCCGGAGGCATCGCCTTTCAGCGCGAGGGCCAGCGCCAGCGCGATGAAGGCCGGATAGGTCTCGCGGAAATTGCCGGATGCCCGCGCGGCGCGGCCGGCGATCTTGCCCGAAGGCGTAAAGTCCACGTCGCGCGGCCCGGGATTCCACGATGCGCCCAGCGTCCTTGCGGCTTCCGCGCTCGTCGTGAAGGCCTGCAGCATGACATGGACGGCGAGGAGGACGGCGCTCCAGCCGACCATCGGCAGGAAAGGCGATGCGGAAAGGGAGGGCAGGTCCATGGCGATTGCGCTTCCTGGCTTCTGGCTCGGTCGAAAGCCGCCCCGGTTGCGGGGCGGCCTCTGTCTCGCGAACGATCAGAGATCGAGAACGAGGCGTTCCGGGTCTTCCAGGCTTTCCTTGACGCGCACCAGGAAGGTCACGGCTTCCTTGCCGTCGACCATGCGGTGGTCGTAGGAGAGCGCCAGATACATCATCGGACGGATGACGATCTGGCCGCCGACGACGACCGGGCGCTCCTGGATCTTGTGCATGCCGAGGATGCCCGACTGCGGGGCATTGAGGATCGGCGAGGACATCAGCGAGCCGTAGACGCCGCCGTTCGAGATGGTGAAGGTGCCGCCCTGCATGTCGGCCATCGACAGCGCGCCGTCACGGGCGAGCTTGCCGAGGCGGCCGATTTCCTTCTCGATCTCGGCGATCGACATCTGGTCGGCATCGCGCACGACCGGAACCACGAGGCCCTTGTCCGTGCCGACGGCGACGCCGACATGGCAATAGTTCTTGTAGATGATGTCGGTGCCGTCGATCTCGGCGTTGACGGCCGGCAGTTCCTTCAGCGCGTGGGTGACGGCCTTGGTGAAGAAGCCCATGAAGCCGAGCTTCACGCCGTGCTTCTTCTCGAAGATGTCCTTGTAGCGGCTGCGCAGGTCCATCACGGCCTTCATGTCCACCTCGTTGTAGGTGGTCAGCATGGCGGCGGTGTTCTGTGCGTCCTTGAGGCGCCTTGCGATTGTCTGGCGCAGGCGCGTCATCTTCACGCGCTCCTCGCGCGGCGCGTCGGCTTCCGAGGAGGCCGGGCGGGCGGCAGCCTTGGCCGGCTCGGCGGAAGCGGTGATGCCCTTGGCAACGGCGGCGATGACATCGCCCTTCAGCACCTGGCCGCGCTTGCCGGAACCGTCGACCTGATCGGCTGCGATGTTGTTTTCGGCGAGCAGCTTGGCGGCGGCCGGAGCCGGCGGCATGGAGGACGCGCCGGCAGCGGGCTTGGCCTCGGCGGCGGGAGCGGCCGCAGCAGCCTTCTCGACCTTCTCGGCGGCAGCGGGAGCCAACGCACCGGCGGATGCGCCCTCGGCGATCTGGCCGAGCAGGCCGCCCGGCTCGACGGTGTCGCCGGCATTGGCGGTGATTTCCGACAGGACGCCCGAGGCCGGGGCCGGCACTTCGATCGTCACCTTGTCGGTTTCGAGCTCACAGAGCGGCTCGTCGGCCTTGATGGCGTCGCCGACCTTCTTGAACCAGGTGCCGACGGTCGCTTCGCTGACGGATTCGCCCAAAGTCGGGACGCGGATTTCGGTAGCCATGAGTTGAGTTCCGTTCGTTCGTATCTTTGCGTTAGGGGAACCGGGCGGATCAACCGCCCAGCGCGTCCTCGAGGAAGGCGGCGAGCTGCGAGAGATGCTTGGACATCAGGCCCGTCGCCGGCGAGGCGGCGGCCGGACGGCCGGTATAGCGCACGCGCTGGTACTTGGCGTCGATATGCGCCAGCACCCATTCCAGATAGGGATCGATGAAGGCCCAGGCGCCCATGTTCTTGGGCTCTTCCTGGCACCAGACCATCTCGGCGTTGCGGAAGCGCGACAGCTCGTTGATCAGCGCCTTGGCCGGGAACGGATAGAGCTGTTCCAGGCGCAGGAGATAGACATCGTCGATGCCGCGCTTCTCGCGCTCTTCCAGAAGGTCGTAATAGACCTTGCCCGAGCACATCACGACGCGGCGGATCTTGGCGTCCTTCTGGAGCTTGATCGGGCCGTCCTTGATCACTTCGGCGTCGTCCCACAGCAGGCGGTGGAACGAGCTCTCGCCCGCCATTTCCGACAGCGAGGAGACGGCGCGCTTGTGGCGCAGCAGCGACTTCGGTGTCATCATGATCAGCGGCTTGCGGAAGTCGCGCTTCACCTGGCGGCGCAGGATATGGAAGTAGTTCGCCGGCGTCGTGACGTTGGCGACCTGCATGTTGTCTTCCGCGCAGAGCTGCAGGAAGCGTTCGAGGCGGGCGGAGGAGTGCTCCGGTCCCTGGCCCTCATAGCCGTGCGGCAGCAGGCAGACGAGGCCCGACATGCGCAGCCACTTGCGCTCGCCCGACGAGATGAACTGGTCGAAGATGACCTGCGCGCCGTTGGCGAAGTCGCCGAACTGGGCTTCCCAGAGGGTGAGCGCATTCGGGCGGGCCAGCGAATAGCCGTATTCGAAGCCGAGCACCGCCTCTTCCGAGAGCATCGAGTTGATGACCTCGTAGCGCGCCTGCGTCGGCGAGAGGTTGGCGAGCGGGATATAGCGGTCCTCGGTCTCCTGGTCGTAGAGGACCGAATGGCGCTGCGAGAAGGTGCCGCGCTCGCAGTCCTGGCCGGACAGGCGGATCTTCGTGCCCTCGACGCAGAGCGTGCCGAAGGCGAGCGCCTCGCCCATCGCCCAGTCGATGCCCTCGCCCGTCTCGACCATCTGCATGCGGTTGTCCATGAACCGCTGGATGGTCTTGTGGGCGTGGAAGCCTTCCGGGATCGTCGCGATCTTGCGGCCAATCTCTTTCAGCTGCTTCATTGGCACCGAGGTCTTGCCGCGGCGCTGTTCGTCCTGGTTGTCGGCCGAGCGCAGGCCCGACCACACGCCGTCCAGCCAGTCGGCCTTGTTCGGCTTGTAGGACTGGCCGATCTCGAATTCGGTTTCGAGGTTAGCACGCCAGTCGGCCTTCATCTTCTCGAATTCGCCCTCGGTGATGACGCCTTCCGCGATCAGGCGCGAGCCGTAGAGGTTGACGACCGTCTTGTGGGCGCGGATCGCCTTGTACATCTTCGGCTGGGTGAATGCCGGCTCGTCGCCTTCGTTATGGCCGAAGCGGCGATAGCAGAAGATGTCCAGCACGACCGGCTTGTGGAACTTCATGCGGAATTCGGTCGCGACCTTGGCGGCATAGGTCACCGCTTCCGGATCGTCGCCGTTCACATGGAAGATCGGCGCCTCGATCATCTTCGCCACGTCCGACGGATAGGGCGAGGAGCGCGAGAAGGCCGGGTTCGTGGTGAAGCCGATCTGGTTGTTGATGATGACATGCACCGTGCCGGCGACGCGGTGGCCGCGCAGGCCCGAAAGGCCGAGGATTTCGGCGACGACGCCCTGGCCCGCGAAGGCCGCATCGCCATGCAGCAGGAGCGGCATGACCTTGGCGCGCTCGCGCAGCGGAATGATGTCGCCCTCGAAGACGGTCGCCATCTGGTCCTGCTTGGCGCGGGCCTTGCCCATGACGACCGGGTTGACGATTTCGAGATGCGAGGGGTTGGCGGTCAGCGACAGGTGCACCTTGTTGCCGTCGAATTCGCGGTCCGAGGAGGCGCCGAGGTGGTACTTCACGTCGCCCGAGCCTTCCACGTCGTCGGGCGCGTAGGAGCCGCCCTTGAACTCGTGGAAGACGGCGCGGTGGGGCTTGGCCATCACGTTGGTGAGGACGTTGAGGCGGCCGCGGTGCGCCATGCCGAGCACGATTTCCTTCAGGCCCATCTGGCCGCCGCGCTTGATGATCTGCTCCAGCGCCGGGATCAGCGCTTCGCCGCCGTCGAGGCCGAAGCGCTTGGTGCCCTTGTACTTGACGTCGATGAACTGCTCGAAGCCTTCCGCCTCGATCAGCTTCTGCAGGATCGCCTTCTTGCCTTCGACGGTGAAGTCGACGCCCTTGTCCGGACCTTCGATGCGCTCCTGGATCCAGCCCTTCTCTTCCGGGTTGGAGATGTGCATGAACTCGACGCCGATGGTCGAGCAATAGGTGCGCTCGAGGATTTCGACCATTTCGCGCACGGTCGCGTATTCGAGGCCGAGCACGTTGTCGATGAAGATCTTGCGGTCGAGATCCTTCTCCTCGAAACCGTAGTTCGAGGGGGAGAGCTCGTGATAATCCTCGACCGGGGCGGCGATGCCGAGCGGGTCGAGCTTGGCGTGCAGGTGGCCGCGGGCGCGGTAGGCGCGGATCATCATGATGGCGCGCACCGAATCGCGGGTCGCCTGGTTGACGTCGGCCTGGTTGACCGGCGTGCCGGTCTGCACGGCGACGGCCTCGGCCTTCGCCTGCACCTTCTTCTCCAGCACCTTCTCGACGACGCCCCAGTTGCCGTCGAGCGCCGAGACGAGTTCGCCATTGGCGGCGATCGGCCAGTTCGCGCGCTTCCACGAGGCGCCCCTGGCCGCCTTCACGATGTCGGAAGGCTGGTCTTCGAGGGCCTTGAAGAAGGCCTGCCATTCCTCACCGACAGAGGCGGGATTGGCCTCGTATTTCGCGTAGAGCTGTTCGATATAGGCTGCGTTCGCCCCGTCGAGGAAGGACGTGGCCAGGAATTGTTCGTTGGCGTCTTGCCGTGCCATGGTGTCTTGCGGGCGCCGCGCCCGCCTCCCGAACGATCGTGTGGTTGCCACCCGGCGAGCCTCACCGGGAAGAGACGGATCGGCCGGCATTTTCAGCCGGCCCATCCCATTTTCGTTTCTCAGCCCTTGAGGACTTCGACGAGCGTCTTGCCGAGGCGCGCCGGCGAAGGCGAAACGCGGATGCCCGCCGCCTCCATCGCAGAAATCTTGGATTCCGCATCGCCCTTGCCGCCGGAGACGACGGCGCCGGCATGGCCCATGGTGCGGCCCTTGGGGGCCGTGCGGCCCGCGATGAAGCCGGCCATCGGCTTCTTGCGGCCCTTCTTGGCCTCGTCGATGAGGAACTGCGCCGCATCTTCCTCGGCCGAGCCGCCGATTTCACCGATCATGATGATGGAGGTCGTGGCGTCGTCCGCCAGGAACATCTCAAGCACGTCGATGAACTCGGTGCCCTTGACCGGGTCGCCGCCGATGCCGACGGCCGTCGTCTGGCCGAGGCCTTCGTTGGAGGTCTGGAAGACGGCTTCATAGGTCAGCGTGCCGGAGCGCGAGACGATGCCGACCGAACCCTTGCGGAAGATCGAGCCCGGCATGATGCCGATCTTGCATTCTTCCGGCGTCAGGATGCCGGGGCAGTTCGGGCCGAGCAGGCGCGAGGAGGAGCGGTCGAGGCGGGCCTTGACGCGCACCATGTCGGCAACCGGGATGCCCTCGGTGATGCAGGTGATGAACGGGATTTCCGCATCGATCGCCTCGATGATCGCGTCCGCGGCGCCGGCCGGCGGAACGTAGATCACGGATGCGTCCGCGCCGGTCTTTTCCTTGCCCTCGGCGACGGAGGCGAAGATCGGCAGGGTTTCCCCCTTGGAGCCGGTCCAGGTTTCGCCGCCCTTCTTCGGGTGGATGCCGCCGACCATCTGCGTGCCGTAATAGGCAAGCGCCTGTTCGGTGTGGAAGGAGCCGGTCTTGCCGGTCAGGCCCTGAACGAGGACCTTGGTGTTCTTGTTGACGAGAATCGACATGAGGTCTGGGTCCTTCAGTTAGCCGTTGATCGCGGCGACGATCTTCTTGGCGGCATCGTCCAGATCGTCGGCGGCGGTGATCGCCAGGCCGGATTCGTTCAGGATCTTCTTGCCAAGCTCGACATTCGTGCCTTCGAGGCGAACGACCAGCGGAACCTTGAGGCCGACTTCCTGCACGGCCGCAACGACACCCTCGGCGATGACATCGCACTTCATGATGCCGCCGAAGATGTTGACGAGGATGCCCTCGACCTTCGGGTCGGCCGTGATGATCTTGAAGGCAGCCGCCACCTTCTCCTTGCCGGCGCCGCCGCCGACGTCGCAGAAGTTCGCCGGCTCCTTGCCGTAGAGCTTGATGATGTCCATCGTCGCCATGGCAAGGCCCGCGCCGTTGACCATGCAGCCGATATTGCCGTCGAGCGCCACATAGGCGAGGTCCCACTTGGAGGCCTCGATTTCCTTGGCGTCCTCTTCGGTCTCGTCGCGCAGCGCCTTGATGTCGTCGTGGCGGAAGAGGGCATTGCCGTCGAAGGAGACCTTGGCGTCGAGGACGCGCACGCGGCCGTTCTTCATGACGATCAGCGGGTTGATCTCCAGAAGGCTCATGTCCTTCTCGACGAAGGCCTTGTAGAGGATCGGGAAGAGCTTCTCGCCGTCGGCCTTGGCTTCGCCTTCGAGCTTGAGGGCCGAAGTGAGCTTGGCGAGGTCCGCGGCGGTGACGCCGGCTTCCGGATCGATCGCCACCGTGACGATCTTTTCCGGCGTGTCATGCGCGACGGCCTCGATGTCCATGCCGCCTTCGGTCGAAACGACGAAGGCGATCTTGCCGACGGAGCGGTCGACGAGCAGCGAGAGATAGAGTTCGCGGTCGATATCGGCGCCGTCCTCGATATAGAGGCGGTTCACCTGCTTGCCGGCTTCGCCGGTCTGCGCGGTGACGAGCGTGTTGCCGAGCATCTCCTTGACGTTGGCGACGACTTCCTCGACGCTTTTGGAAAGGCGCACGCCGCCCTTGGCGTCAGGGCCGAGTTCCTTGAACTTGCCCTTGCCGCGGCCGCCGGCGTGGATCTGGCTCTTGACCACGTAGAGCGGGCCGGGCAGCGACTTCGCAGCTGCTTCCGCCTCGTCCGCGGAGAAGATCGCGACGCCCTCGGCGACCGGCGCGCCGTAGCTCTTCAAGAGAGCCTTGGCCTGGTATTCATGAATGTTCATCGGGAAAATCCTGTCTGGCTACCGGATTACTTCAGGGCGGGAGCGATGTTGATGCAGGCCTCGCAGAGGCCGGCAACGGCGCCGACCGACTTGTCGAAGGCTTCCTGCTCGGCCTTGTTGAGGTCGATCTCGACGATGCGCTCGACGCCGCCGGCGCCGATCACGGTCGGAACGCCGACATACATGTCCTTCACGCCGTACTGGCCGGAAAGGAAGGCCGCGCAGGGCAGGACGCGCTTCTTGTCCTTGAGGTAGGATTCGGCCATCTCGATGGCGGAAGCGGCCGGGGCATAGTAGGCCGAGCCGGTCTTCAAGAGGCCGACGATCTCGGCGCCGCCGTCACGGGTGCGCTGGATGATCTCTTCCAGGCGTTCCTTGGTGACCCAGCCCATCTTGATGAGATCGGTCAGCGGAATGCCGGCGACGGTCGAGTAGCGGGCGAGCGGCACCATCGTGTCGCCGTGGCCGCCGAGAACGAAGGCGGTGACGTCCTGGACGGAAACCTTGAATTCCTCGGAGAGGAAGAGGCGGAAGCGGGCCGAGTCCAAGACGCCGGCCATGCCGACGACCATGTTCTTCGGCAGGCCGGAGAACTTCTGCAGCGCCCAGACCATGGCGTCGAGCGGATTCGTGATGCAGATGACGAAGGCGTTCGGAGCGTATTTCTTGATGCCGGCGCCGACCTGTTCCATGACCTTGAGGTTGATGCCGAGAAGATCGTCGCGGCTCATGCCCGGCTTGCGGGCGACGCCGGCGGTGACGATGCAGACATCGGCGCCTTCGATGGCGGCATAGTCGCTGGCGCCCGTCAGCGAGGCGTTGAAGCCCTCGACCGGCGAGGACTGGGCGATGTCGAGGCCCTTGCCCTGCGGAATGCCGTCGGCGATGTCGAAGAGGACGATGTCGCCCAGCTCCTTCAGGCCGGCCAGATGCGCCAGCGTGCCACCGATCATGCCAGAACCAATAAGTGCGATCTTCTTGCGGGCCATGAAAGCTTCCTTTGCTCCGATCAACGGTCCCTCATGTCGCAGTTGTGGGACCTTTCGGGGCAAGGGCTTACGCCTACCCGGTTAAAAATTCAACACATACTTTTGGACTGAAATATTTCAATCGGTTAGATGCAAAATATCTTACGTAAACGTAAGTATTTCCGTCACGCTTCCGTCACCTTTCCATCGTATCTTGCCCGATGGTCGGCAAGATATTCCGTGCTGCGGATCTCGATGAGGCGCGACACTGTCCGATCGAATTCGAAGCCTTCCGTTCCCTTCCTGGTCACCAGCAGGTTCTCCGGCGCCGCCGCCGCGGAAGCGAAGAGCCGCGCCCGATGATCGTAGATCGTGTCGACGAGATTGATGAAGCGCTTCGTCTCGTTGCGCTTCTCCGCCCCCAGAAGAGGAATATGGTCGACGAAGAGCGTGTCGAAATGCGCGAGGATTTCGAGATAGTCTGCCGCGCCCAGTGGCCGCTCGCAAAGATCGGCGAAGGAGAACCGGGCGATCCGCCCCGCCGCCTGCGGCACCGCGATGCTCCGGCCACGGAAGGAGATCGTCCGCGGGCCGGTCGTCATGCCCGCCGTCTCCCGCCGCCAGGCCGCATCCATCGCCATGTCCGCCTCCGCGCCGAGCGGATGGCGGAAGACGGGAAGGCCGCTGTCCTTTTCGAGCCGGTAATCGGTCAGCGAGTCCAGCGGCACGATCTCGACATGCTGTTTCAGGAGATCGACGAAGGGCAGGAAGAGCCCGCGGTTGAGCCCGTCCTTGTAGAGATTGTCCGGCTCCACATTGGAGGTCGCGACGAGGATGCAGCCGCGCTGGAACAGTTCGCCGAAAAGCCGCGACAGGATCATCGCATCGGCGATGTCGGTCACGGAGAATTCATCGAAGCAGAGCAGCCGCGCCTCCTCGATGAGGCTCGCCGCCACCGGCGGCACGGGATCGGCCTGCTTGGTCTCGCCGGCCTTCAGCTTCTGGCGGTGCTTGTGGATGCGCTCATGCACATCGGCCATGAACTCGTGGAAATGCGCCCGGCGCTTGCGCTTGACCGGCGCAAGCTCGAAGAACATGTCCATCAGCATGGTCTTGCCGCGCCCGACGCCGCCATAGAGGTAAAGCCCCTTCGGGACGCTGGCGCTCTCGGGCTTGCGGGAGGCGAAGAGCCAGCCGAGGGCGCTTGACTTGCGCGCCGGGCGCTGGGCATGGACCTCCCCGAGCAGGCGGTCGAAGCGCAAGGCCATCGCCTTCTGCGCCGGATCCGCCTTCAGCGCACCGCTTGCGACAAGGGCCTCCAGCCTATCCGAGACGCCGTGGTCCGGATGTGTCGAAACCCTGTCCCAGTCCTTGCCCATGGGCGGCAATCATCCGTATCGGTGCGAAAGGGCGAAATCAGCGCGAGAGGCTGAGCGGCTGGCCCGAATTGGTCGAACCGTCGAAGCGGGAATCGGCCGTCTTGTAGAGGCGTCCGATCGCATTGCCGTTGAGGTCCTTGAGGATGACCTGCTTGCCGGCCACTTCCCAGGAGCGCATGGTCGTCAGCTCGCCGGCGCAGCCGCGCGTGCCGCCGCGAAGGCCGCTGCCGAGATTGGTGAGCGTCAGGAACATGTCGCAGGAGGACGGGCCGTTGGAAACACGCCAGTTGCCGACCATGCCTTCCTTCTTGACGTCGAGGCCGTTGGCCGCCGCCGCGGCATCGCCGCCCATGCCGGTACCGGTCGCCATCGCGGTCGTCGGCTTGTCCGGGAACTGGCCGCCGGCGGTGCTGGTCGTCGGATCGGGAAGCTGGCTCGAGGAAACGGTGCCGACCGGCTGGGCTTCGAGAGGCCGCAGGTTCGGCTGCGTATTGACGCTGTCCATCGAAGCGGTGCGCTGGCAACCGGCAAGAGCAAGCGCCATCATCAGTCCGCCTGCCGCATGGTGAATCCGCATCTCGATACTCCCGATATCTGCCCGATACTGCTGCCCTGCAGCAATTCCCGCCGAATTAACGTGAATCGCCCGCGCGAATCAAGATGAAACGGCCCGAATGATCGGGCCGCCTCCTCACGTTTCATGAACGTCGCTCATGGAGATCAGAGGCGGCGCTCGACCAGCATCTTCTTGATTTCACCGATCGCCTTGGCAGGATTGAGGCCCTTCGGGCAGGCCTGGGCGCAATTCATGATCGTGTGGCAGCGATAGAGGCGGAAGGGGTCTTCCAGGTTGTCGAGACGTTCGCCCGTGGCCTCGTCGCGGCTGTCGATCAGCCAGCGATAGGCCTGCAGCAGCACGGCGGGGCCGAGATAACGGTCGCCGTTCCACCAGTAGCTCGGACAGGAGGTCGAGCAGCAGGCGCACAGGATGCACTCGTAGAGGCCGTCAAGCTTGAGGCGGTCCTCATGGCTCTGCTTCCACTCCTTGGCCGGCGTCGGCGACACGGTCTTCAGCCAGGGCTCGATGGAGCGGTGCTGGGCGTAGAAATTGGTGAGGTCGGGAACGAGGTCCTTGACCACCGGCATATGCGGCAGCGGATAGACCTTCACGGTGCCCTTCACCTCGTCCATGCCCTTGGTGCAGGCGAGCGTGTTGGTGCCGTCGATGTTCATGGCGCAGGAGCCGCAGATGCCTTCGCGGCAGGAGCGGCGCAGCGTCAACGTCGGGTCGATCTTGTTCTTGATGTAGAGCAGCGCATCGAGAACCATCGGGCCGCAATCGTCGACATCGATGTAGAACGTGTCGATCGACGGGTTCTTCCCGTCGTCCGGGTTCCAGCGGTAGATGCGGAACTCGCGGGTGTTCGTGGCCCCGTCCGGCTTCGGCCAGACCTTGCCTTCGGTCATCTGCGAGTTCTTCGGGAGAGCGAGTTCAACCATGTCCAGTTCTCCTCGATATCAGTAGACGCGCGCCTTGGGCGCGATCTTCTGCGGATCGATCCCGTCGGCGATGAGGTCGGTGTGAACAGGGCGATAGTCGAGCTTCACCTCGCCCGCCTCGTTGACCCAGGCGAGCGTGTGCTTGCGCCAGTTGACGTCGTCGCGGCCGGCGAAGGGGCCGTCGACATAGTCCTCGCGGGCATGCGAGCCGCGGCTTTCCTTGCGAGCCTCGGCGCCATAGACGGTCGTGATGGCGTTGGCCATCAGGTTTTCCAGCTCCAGCGTCTCGACGAGGTCGGAATTCCAGATCATCGAGCGGTCGGTGACCTTGATGTCCGGCAGCTCCTTCCAGATCTCCGTCATGCGCTTGCAGCCGCTTTCCAGCGATTCCTGCGTGCGGAACACGGCGGCGTCTTCCTGCATGGTGCGCTGCATCTTGTCGCGCAGGATCGCCGTCGGCGTGCTGCCATTGGCGTTCCTGAGGCGGTCGAAGCGGTCCATGATCCTGTCGCAGGCGGCGATGTCGAGCGCCGGGATCGCCTCGTTGCGGTCGATCACCTGGCCGGCGCGGATGGCGGCGGCTCTACCGAAGACCACGAGGTCGATCAGCGAGTTGGAGCCGAGGCGGTTGGCGCCGTGCACCGAGGCGCAGCCGGCTTCCCCCACCGCCATCAGGCCGGGCGCGATGCGCTCCGGGTTCTGGCTGTCGGCGTTCAGCACCTCGCCCCAATAGTTGGTCGGCACCCCACCCATGTTGTAATGGACGGTCGGCAGGACCGGGATCGGCTCGCGCGTCACGTCGACGCCGGCGAAGATCTTGGCGCTCTCGGAAATGCCCGGCAGGCGCTCGTGCAGCACGGCCGGGTCGAGATGGTCGAGATGCAGGTAGATATGGTCCTTGTTCTTGCCGACGCCCCGGCCTTCGCGGATTTCCATCGTCATGCAGCGCGAGACGACGTCGCGCGAGGCGAGGTCCTTGGCGGACGGCGCATAGCGCTCCATGAAGCGCTCGCCCTCGGAATTGACGAGATAGCCGCCCTCGCCGCGCGCACCCTCGGTGATGAGGCAGCCCGCGCCGTAGATGCCGGTCGGGTGGAACTGCACGAATTCCATGTCCTGCAACGGCAGGCCGGCGCGCGCGATCATGCCGCCGCCGTCGCCCGTGCAGGTATGCGCCGAGGTGGCGGAGAAATAGGCGCGGCCGTAGCCGCCGGTCGCCAGCACCACCATCTTGGCGGCGAAGCGGTGGATCGTGCCGTCGTCGAGGTTCCAGGCGAAGACGCCGGTGCAGCGCCCGTCGGCCGACATGATCAGGTCGAGCGCGAAATACTCGATGAAGAATTCGGCGTTGTTGCGCAGCGACTGGCCGTAGAGCGTGTGGAGGATCGCGTGGCCGGTGCGGTCGGCGGCGGCGCAGGTGCGCTGCACCGGCGGGCCTTCGCCGTAGTTCTGCATGTGGCCGCCGAACGGGCGCTGGTAGATCTTGCCTTCCGCGTTGCGCGAGAAGGGCACGCCGTAATGCTCCAGCTCATAGACCGCCTTCGGCGCTTCCATGGCGAGATACTGCATGGCGTCGACGTCGCCGAGCCAGTCGGACCCCTTGACGGTGTCGTAGAGGTGCCACTGCCACGAATCCGGCGTCATGTTCTGCAGCGAGGCGGCGATGCCGCCCTGCGCGGCGACGGTATGCGAGCGCGTCGGGAAGACCTTGGTGATGCAGGCCGTCTTGAGGCCCTGCTCGGCCATGCCGAGCGTGGCGCGCAGGCCCGCGCCGCCGGCGCCGACGACGATCACGTCGAAGGAGTGGTCCACATAGGTATAGGCCTTGCCGTTGGCCGCCGGGGAGGAGATCGCTGCCATGATGGATTATCCTGCGAAAGCGATTTTGAGGACGGCGAAGAGACAGAGCCCGCCGACCAGGATCGCGAAGAAGGTGTTGAGCATGAGAAGGCCGATCTTCACGCCCTCCGCATGCACATAGTCCTCGATGATGACCTGCATGCCGAGCTTCATGTGGATGAGGCCGGAAATGACGACGAGGCCCATGAGGACGGCGACGATCGGATGCGACAGCGCCGCCGTCACTTCCGCGTAGGACGCGCCGTTGTAGCAGATCAGGAAGCCGACGAAGAACAGCATCAGCGGCACGTTGGCGACGGCCGTCAGGCGCTGGCGCCAGAAATGCTCCGTTCCGTCCTTTGCCGAGCCGAGGCCGCGAACCTTGCCGAGGGGCGTGCGCATGTCCATGGGTGTCTCCTCAGCGGGCCAGGGTGCCGGCGATCCAGATCAGCACCGTCAGGGCGACGGAGACGACCGGGGTCAGAAGGGCGAGCCTGGTGGAAAAATGCTTCTCGTAGCCGCGGCCCATGTCCCACATGAAGTGGCGAAGGCCCCCGAGCATGTGGTGCATCAAGGCCCAGGTATAGCCGAAGAGGACGAGGCGGCCGATCCAGGTGCCGAAGAACCAGCTCACCCAGTCGAAGTAGACCTCGCCCGTCGCCGCCGCGATCAGCCACCAGGCAACGAGGACGGTGCCGAAATAGAGCGCCGCGCCGGTGACGCGGTGCACGATGGACATGACCATCGTCGGGATCGGCTTGTAGACCTGGAGATGCGGCGAGAGCGGCCGGCTTCGAGTGACATTCGCCATCTGAACCTCACGGAACCCCGGAGAGCCAAAATCTGGACAAATTTTCTCCGGAATTGCAGTATGTTGTGCACAATGCAGTGATTGCGACGTTTAATCACCGGAAGGCGGAACCACAAGCCTCATTGCAGTGCAAAATGAATTTAATCGATTAGACGCCGGCATGCATCCGCGCGCTCGCGCACCCCGCCGCGCCCGTTAACCAAGAGCGCGAAAAACCCTGCGCGATCCGTGACTTTCGCCGGTTCCTGCCCCATCTTGCGGTTAACGATTTGTTAAGCGTAACCCGGAAGGCAGGACAGAATGACTCTGTTATCAGCGCTCCGTGCGACCAAAGTCTTAGGGCTGGCGGTCGTGCTTGTCGCCGGCGGCATGACGGCCGCCGAAGCCGGGGACGGGTGGCATCCCCGTCGCCATCACGGTCATCACGGCCGCTACCACCAGCTGCCGAGGATGGACCGGAATGCCGTCCACGACGGCCACCGCCTCGGCACCGAGCTGCGCTACGGCCGCGCCGGCCGCCCGCTTCTGCGGCAGGACGGCGATTTCTACGGCGGGGCGGTGACGGCCTATCGCGAGCGCGGCAACGGCATCTATTTCTATGTCGACGGCGACGACGGCCCGATCGGCTGGTACGACCGGCCGGTGAGGCGCCACAGGAGCGGTCCGAAGGTCATCACCGTGCGGCCGGGCCAGAGCGGTTGCGCATGGCAGGCCGGCGTCTGCGTCATCCGGCCGGGTTATTGAGCCCGGAAGCGCCAGACCGTCGTCTTCTTTACCTCGCTGTCTTCCAGCGCCCGCGTCACAGGCACCGCATAGGTGGCAAGCGCCTCCATGCGCTCATGCGGGCAATAGGCGCGCCCAGGATCACCCACCAGCACGCTCGCCCCGCGCGCCGCCAGCGCTGAAAACCACGGGACGAGCAGACCGGCAAAACCGCGGTCGTAGAAGACGTCGCCGGCAAGGACGACGTCCCAGCCGCCGTCCCGACCGATAAGGTCGTCGGACGTATGGTCGAGCGTCACGCCGTTGAGGCCGGCATTGAGGCGGATCGCCGTCTCGCTCCAGGGATCGATATCCGCCGCCAGCACCTTCGAGGCACCCGCCATACGCGCGGCAATGCCAACAAGGCCGGAGCCGCTGGCGAAATCCAGGACTGTCTTTCCGGCGACCAGCGCCGGATGATCGAGCATATGGCGGGCAAGCCCCTGCCCGCCCGCCCAGGCGAAGGCCCAGAAGGGCGGCGGCAGGCCGATCGCTTCCAGCTCCTCCTCGGTCTTCAGCCACAGGTCATGGGCCTCGGTGGCAAGCCTCAGCTTCACCTCCGGCACATGCGGCGGCGACAGCACGTCCGTATTGCCGCGAATGAAGACTTCGGGGTCCGTCTTCACGAAAGCATCGCTCCGGAGAAGGCGGTACGCAAAGCGGAAGCCATCAGCGCGGCGGATTGTCGAGGCCGCCCATGCGGCAGACCTCGATCCACTCTTCCTCCGTCACCGGCTGCACGGAAAGGCGCATGGAGGTGACGAGCGACATGTTGGCGAGCCTCGGATTGGCCTTGATGTCCTTGAGGGTCACGGGCTTCGGCATGTCGCGCACGGCGCGGATGTCGATGCATTCCCAGCGCGGATCCTCGCCGGCGGTCGAATCCGGATGCACCAGGGCGCAGACTTCCGTGATGCCGACGACTTCGAGCCCCTCGTTGGAGTGGTAGAAGAAGCCCTTGTCGCCGATCTTCATGGCCCGCATGTTGTTGCGTGCCTGGTAGTTGCGCACGCCGTCCCATTCCTCGCCGGCCTCGCCCTTCGACTTGAGCTTTTCCCAGGAGAACTTGAAGGGTTCGGACTTGTAGAGCCAGTATGCCATCGGGTCTTACGCCTCCGGATTGTTGAAGACCCAGTTCCAGGCCTTCACCTCGACCTCGGCGAAGAGACCGGCCCTGGCATAGGGATCGTCGGCCGCGATCCGCCGCGCCTCCTCGATGGTCTCGGCCTTCACCACGACGAGGCTGCCGGTCGGCTTGCCGTCGTCGCCGAGGAAGGGGCCGGCAAAGCCGAGCTTGCCGTCCGCATTGAGCGCATTGAGATAGGCGAGATGTTCGGGGCGCGTGTCGAGACGCACCTGGAGCGAACCGGGCTTGTCCTTGCAGAGAAATGCGAAATGCATGCGGCTGTCCCTTCCTTATTCCTGGGTGATGGGGCGCGTCATGAGCTGCCCGATGGCGGTCTTCACGTCGAGCGTGCCGTCGACGATGCGGGCGACGGCGTCGGTGATCGGCATGTCGATGCCCTTTTCGGCGGCGACGACCGAGGCGACCGAGGCGGCGAAGGCGCCTTCCACAAGGTCGCCGGACCAGCCGGCGGCAGTGCCGTGCCGGCCGAGCACGATACCGAAGCGCAGGTTCCGCGACTGATGGCTGGTGCCGGTGAGGACGAGGTCGCCGAGGCCGGAAAGCCCCGTCACCGTGATGCCCTCCCCGCCATGCGCCTCGACGAAGCGTGACAGCTCCGCAAGCCCGCGCGAGATGAGCGCCGCGCGGGCGGAATCGCCGAGCTCGGCGCCCTCGATGATGCCGCAGGCAATCGCCAGCACATTCTTGAGCGCGCCGCCGAGCTGCACGCCGATGCGGTCCGTCGAGGGATAGAGCCGGAAGGTCGGCCCGGACAGCGCCTGCGCCAGCGCGGCGCCGGTCTCCACCGTGCGCGCGGCGATCACCATCGCCGTCGGCAGGCCTTTGGCGATATCGGCGGCGAAGCCGGGGCCGGAAAGCACCGCGACCTCGCGGCCGGGCAGTTCCTCTTCCAGCACCTCGGTCAGGAGCCTCCCGGTGCCCTTCTCCATGCCCTTGGCGCAGATGACGACGGCCGTACCCGGCGCAAGAAGCGGCGCCAGCGACCGCGCCGCCGCGCGCTGCGCCTGCGAGGGCATGGCGAAGAGCACGATGCCGGCGCCGCGCATGGCTTCCGCATCCGCGCTATAGGCAAGCGAAGCCGGCAGTTCGATGCCCGGCAGCGCCTTTTCATTGCGGCGGGTGGCGCGCATCGCCTCGACGGAAACCGCGTCACGACCGATCAGCGTGACGTCGCCGCCGCTGGCGGCCGCCACGCTTGCCAGCGCCGTGCCGAAGGCGCCCGCGCCGACCACGGCGATCTTGCGGCTGATGCTCATGCCTTGGCTCCCCGCTTGCCCGATCCGAGAACCGTCGCCGCGTCGCGGTCGAGCGGCCAGCGCGAGCGCGGCGCGACCGAGAGATCATCAGGCGCAAAGCCGGCCGCCATGCGCTCCAGCCCTGCCCAGGCGATCATCGAGGCATTGTCGGTGCAGAGCGCCAGCGGCGGCGCGATGAAACGGAACCGGTTCTTGTCGCAGAGTGCCTGCAGCGTCGCGCGCAGCTCCGCATTCGCCGCCACGCCGCCGGCAACGACCAGCGCCGGCGTTTCGACATCGGGATAGAGCGTGCGGAACCGCTCCAGCCCGCGGCCGATACGGTCCTTCAGGGTGCGCGAGACGGCGCGCTGGAAGGAGGCGCAGATATCGGCGATGTCCTGGTCCGTCACCGGCTCGATGGACTGCGCCGCCTGCCGCACCGCCGTCTTGAGGCCGGAGAAGGAGAAATCGAGCCGCGCCTCGCCGACGAGCGGGCGCGGGAAGGTGAAGCGCTCGGGATTGCCCGTCTTCGCCATGCGCTCCACCGCGGGACCGCCGGGATAGGGCAGGCCGAGGAGCTTGGCCGTCTTGTCGAAGGCCTCGCCGAGCGCATCATCGATGGTCGTGCCCCAGCGCTCGTAGTCGTCGACGCCGCGCACCAGCACGAGCTGGGTATGGCCACCGGAAACGAGCAGCATGAGATAGGGGAAGGAGAGCCCGTCCGTCAGCCGCGCCGTCAGCGCATGGCCTTCCAGATGGTTGACCGCATAGAGCGGCTTGCCGGTCGCCCGCGCGATCGCCTTGCCGGTCATCAGCCCGACGATGAGCCCGCCGATCAGCCCCGGCCCGCTCGTCGCGGCGATGGCGTCGACATCGTCGAGGGAACGGCCGGCGCGCAGAAGCGCCTCGGAGATGAGGCTGTCCAGCGCCTCGACATGGGCGCGCGCCGCGATCTCCGGCACCACGCCGCCATAGGCGCTGTGCTCTTCAAGCTGGCTCAGCACGACCTCGCCGAGGATCTCGCCCCGCCCGTCGGCATCGCGCGCGACGACCGACGCGGCGGTCTCGTCGCAGCTCGTTTCGATGCCGAGAATGGTCAGGTGGGGCGACATGAAGCACTAGGATCGATTGCGGGCGGCTCTAAAGCCGGTTACGAGACATCCCGGTAACAATGGATCAAGGCGGATGCAAACAAAACCTTTCAGGATCGGCACCCGTGGCAGCCCGCTGGCGCTCGCCCAGGCCTACGAGACCCGTTCGCGCCTGATGGCGGCGCACGGCCTGCCGGAGGCGATGTTCGAGATCGTCGTGCTCTCGACCACCGGCGACCGCATCACCGACCGTTCGCTGGCGCTGATCGGCGGCAAGGGCCTGTTCACCGAGGAGATCGAGGCGCAGCTTTCCTCCGGCGAACTGGACCTTGCCGTGCACTCCTCCAAGGACATGCCGACGAAGCTGCCGGAGGGTCTGCACCTCTCCGCCTTCCTGCCGCGCGAGGATATCCGCGACGCCTTCATCGGCCGCGCGGCAAAGCGCCTCCTCGACCTGCCGCAGGGCGCAACCGTCGGCTCGGCCTCGCTGCGCCGCCAGGCGCTCATCCGCCGCCTTCGGCCGGACCTCAATGTCATCGTCTTCCGCGGCCAGGTGGATACCCGCCTCGGCAAGCTCGCCGAAGGCCAGGCTGATGCGACGCTGCTCGCCTATGCCGGCCTGAAACGCCTCGGCAAGCTCGACGTGCCGACGGAGATCCTCGATCCCCTCACCTTCCCGCCGGCCCCGGCGCAGGGCGCGATCTGCGTCGAAAGCCGCATCGGCGACGACCGGGTGAACGGCCTGCTGTCCGCCATCGACGACCGCCCGACCCATGCGGCCGTCGCCTGCGAGCGCGGCTTCCTCGCCACGCTCGACGGCTCCTGTCGCACGCCCATCGCCGGCTATGCCACCGTCGAGGGCGATCACCTGCGCTTCCGCGGAACGATCCTCACGCCGGACGGCAGCCGCTTCCACGAGATCGAGACGAGCGGCCCGGCCGCCGATGCCGCCGCCCTCGGCGAAAAGGCGGGCGAGGATATCCGCGCCATGGCGGGAGCGGACTTCTTCGAAAGCTGGACCTGACCATGCGCGTCCTCGTCCTTCGTCCCGAGCCTGCGGCGGCACGCACCGCCGAACGGCTCGCGGCGCTCGGACACGGGGCCGTGCGCCTGCCGCTCTCGAAGGCCGAGCACGCCGTCGATGCCGTGAAGGCCGCCCTGGCGGAGCCCCATGGAGCCATCGCCGTCACCAGCGCGGAAATGGCCCGCCTGTTCGAAAGGATCGGCGGCGCCCCCGCCGCGCATCGGGACACCACCGTCTTCGCCGTCGGGGAAGCAACCGCACAGGCCATGCGCCAGAACGGCTTCACCGATGTCCTCAACGCGGAAGGCGACGGCGAAAGCCTTGCCGAAGTGATCGCGGCCCATGTCCGCGCGAAGGGGCCGCTGCCGCATCCCCTCCTCTATCTCGCCGGCAATCCGCGCGGCCCGGGCTTCGAGACCCGGCTGGCGGCGGCCGGCATTCCGTTCCGCACTGTCGAAGGCTACCGCATGGTGCCGCTCGCCCCCACCCGCGAGGCGGTGGAGGCCGCCCTGCTGCATCCGGTGCCCGACGCCGTGCTGCTCTATTCGCGGGAAAGCGCCCGCGCCTTCTTCGCCCTTGCCCCCCTTGCCGAAGCGCCGGACCGCTTTGCCGCCCTCCGCCTCCTCTGCATCAGCGCCAATGTCGCGGCGGCGGTGCCGCAAGGCTTTCCGGCCCGCGTCGCCATCGCCCGGGCGCCGAGCGAGGAAAGCCTCTTCGCGCTGCTCTAAATGCAGGCCGTGGCGTTGAAATTGCCGCAAGGGTCTTTCCCTCCCTGCCATCCCTGTCTACCTTGAGTGCAATGCACATGAATGCGAGGAGGCCGCCATGGAACCGGAAAACCCGTCCCGTCGTAAGAAGGCCGGCGACGAGCCCGTGACGATCGATCTCGAAGCCGCCCCCGCCGCCGTCGACAACGAGGCGCCTGCCGCCGAGGAGACGGTCGAAACCGAGGCATCCGTGCCGGAAAATGCGGAAGTCGCCGACACCGAAACGGCCGCTGCCGATCCCGTCGAGGACAGGGCGGAGCCGATCGAGCCCGCCCGCGCCACCTATGAGGAACCCGTCCGCGCCGAAACGCCGCCGCCCCGCCAGCGCGGCAATGCCGGCCCGCTCGCCGCCGGTATTCTCGGCGGCCTGATCGCCCTCATCGGCGCCGGCAGCCTGCAATATGGCGGCTACCTGCCGTCGCTCGGCCCGGAAAAGCCCGACGACAACGGCGCCGTCGCCTCGCTTTCCAACGAGGTCGAGGCGCTGAAGGCGCGGCTTGCCGACAGCACCGCCGCAAGCCCCGTCGATCTCCAGCCGCTGGAGACCCGCCTCGCCGCCCTCGAAAAATCGACCGACGGCACGCCCGGCGCGGATCCGGAAGCCGTGAGCAAGCTGGAAGGCGATGTTAGCCGGCTCACAACCGAGCTCGCCACCCTTCGCGAGGCCGTCACCCGCACGACGGAAGCGGTCAGCACCACCGAGACCCAGTTGACGGAGCGCATCGCCGCCGCCGAGCAGAAGATCGACGAGCCGCGCAGCGACGTCGCCATGGCGCGCGCCGTCGCGGCAAGCGCGCTGAAGACCGCCATCGACCGTGGTGGCCCCTACCTTGCCGAGCTGGAGGCCTTCGCCAGCGTCGCGCCGGACGATCCGTCCATCACGGGCCTGCGCGAACATGCCGCCGTCGGCGTGCCCTCGCGCGCCGATCTCGTGCGCGACTTCCAGCCGACGGCGGACGCCATCCTCGATGCCGTGCACCAGCCGGAAGGCGACCAGGGCATCTTCAACCGCCTGATGTCGAGCGCCGCCTCGGCAATCCGCGTGCGCCCGGTCGGCAGCATCGAGGGCGACACGCCCGAGGCGGTCGTCGCCCGCATCGAGAACAAGCTGCAGAACGGCGACTTCAAGGGCGCCGGAATCGAATGGCAGACCCTGCCGGAGCCGGGCAAGGCGGCGGCGGCGGACTACAAGCGCAAGCTGGATGCACGCGTCGGCGTCGAGGACCTGATCGGCGCCGCCGTTTCCGGCGCCCTCAACGGCCAGACCACCGCCACCGGCAACCAGGGCTGAGGAGAAGGCTTCATGTTTCGCATTCTGGTCTTCATCCTCTTCGTCCTTGCCCTTGCCGCCGGCTTTGCCTGGCTCGCCGACCGTCCGGGCGAGCTTTCCATCATCTGGCAGGGCCAGCGCGCCGACATGAGCCTGATGGTGGCCGCGACGCTTATCGTCTCGCTGGTCGCCGCCGTCATGTTCTGCTGGTGGCTGGTGCGCGTCGCCTGGACCTCGCCGCATTCCATCCAGCGCTATTTCCGCGCCCGCAAGCGCGACCGGGGCTACCAGGCCCTGTCGACCGGCCTGATCGCCGCCGGCGCCGGCGACGCCGCCAATGCCCGCAAGATGCTGGGCCGCACCAAGGGCCTCCTCAGCGCCGACCAGGAACCGCTCATCCACCTGCTGGAAGCGCAGGCGGCGATGATCGAGGGGCGCTATGACGACGCCCGCAAGAAGTTCGAGTTGATGGCCGACGATCCGGAAACGCGCGAACTCGGCCTGCGCGGCCTCTATCTCGAAGCGCGCCGCCTCGGCGCCAACGAGGCGGCCCGGCAATATGCCGAGCGCGCCGCCGAAAAGGCCCCGCAGCTTCCCTGGGCGACGGAAGCGGCCCTCGAATACCGCTCCGAGGCCGGCGACTGGGACGAGGCACTGAAGCTCCTCGGCGACGGCCGCTCCGGCTCGGCGGAAGAGAAGAAGACCTATGCCCGCCGCAAGGCCGTGCTCCTCACCGCCCGCGCCGTGGCAAAGCTCGACGCCGACCCGAAGGGCGCCCGCGAGGATGCCCACCAGGCCTTGAAGCTCGACGAGAATTTCGTGCCTGCCGGCCTCATCGAGGCCAAGGCGTATCTCCGCGAGGACAATCTGCGCAAGGCCGCCTCCATCCTTGAAAGGCTCTGGAAGGCGACGGCGCATGGCGATGTCGCGCGGCTCTATGTCCGCGCCCGCAGCGGCGATTCGGCGACGGATCGGCTGAAGCGGGCGGAAAAGCTGGAGGCGATGCGTCCGAACAATGCCGAGGCGCTCTATGCCGTTGCCGAGGCCGCGCTGGAGGCCCGCGACTTTACCCGCGCCCGCGCCAAGGCCGAAGCCGCCGCCCGCCTCTCCCCGCGCGAAAGCGCCTTCCTGCTCCTGGCCGATATCGAGGATGCCGAGACCGGCGACCAGGGCCGCATCCGCCACTGGATGAACCAGGCGCTGAAGGCCCCGCGCGATCCCGCCTGGACGGCCGACGGCATCACCGCGCCGGAATGGCGCGCCGTCTCGCCCGTCACCGGCCGCCTCGACGCCTTCGAATGGAAGACGCCGGTCAGCGAATTGCAGGGACCGGTCGAGGAAGGGTCGACTGATGCTGTCGACGAGGCCATCCGCACCCTGCCGCCGCTCGCCATCGAGGCGAAGCCCGCCCGGATCGAGCCGGAGGAAAGGGTCGAGAAGACCGAAACGGCAAGGCCGGTCGTTGTGGCCGCGGTGGCCGAACCCGCGCCGGTCAGGACCGTGACGCCGGAGAAGGCACCCGAGAAGACGCCAGAAAAAACGAAAGTCGAGACGGTCGGCGGCATGGAGGAGGAGCGCCCCTTCTACGGCCTGCCGGACGACCCGGGCGTCAAGGAAGGCGCGGTCGCCAAGCGCGACGGCACCAGCAGTTTCCGATTGTTCTGAGTACGGGAAACGGGGCTTAAATCGATGTTCGAACGCTTGCAGCATTTTCTTGCGAGCCT
Organism: Shinella sp. R2-11; assembly: GCF_055330205.1. Taxonomy (NCBI): domain Bacteria; kingdom Pseudomonadati; phylum Pseudomonadota; class Alphaproteobacteria; order Hyphomicrobiales; family Rhizobiaceae; genus Shinella; species Shinella sp. R2-11. Next base: position 64,373 of record NZ_JBVAPC010000005.1, read on the forward strand.
TTCCGGCGACGGCAAGCGCGCCTTTGCCGCAGACGATCCGCGGGTCGCCGTCATGGCGCTCTGCATCCAGGTCATGGAAGCCGACGGCAAGGTGCTGGCCGTCGAGAAGAAGGCGCTGCGCGCCCACTTCAAGGCGTTCTACGGCGTGGACGAGGCCGAGCTCGACGCGCTCGCCGCCGCCGGCGCCGATGCCGAGAGCGAGGCGATCGACTTCTTCCACTTCACCTCGGAACTGAAGCGCCAGCTTTCGGAAGAGCAGCGCGTCGCCCTCATCGGCCTCCTCTGGGAGATCGTCTATGCCGACGGCGAGCGCAGCGAGATGGAGGACCACGCCATCTGGCGTATCGCCGACCTTCTCGGCGTTTCCGGCCGCGAGCGCATCATGAAGCGGCAGGAAGTGGCCGGGCGGCTTGGCGTTTCGGCAGGGCACGAGGAGCCGGACGAAGGCTGAACCATGCCCGATCTCTCCACCGCACAGCCCCGGAAGCGGCCCATCCTCGTCGTGCTGCACCAGGAAAGCTCCAGCCCCGGCCGCGTCGGCCAGATCCTGCAGCGAATGGGCCATGCGCTGGATATCCGCCGCCCGGTGCTCGGCGATCCGCTGCCCGAGACGCTCGCCCACCATGCCGGCGCCGTCGTCTTCGGCGGGCCGATGAGCGCCAATGACGCCGAGCCCTATGTGCGCCGGGAGATCGACTGGCTCTCGGTGCCGCTCAGGGAGAACCGCCCCTTCCTCGGCATCTGCCTCGGCGCGCAGATGCTGGTGAAGAACCTCGGCGGCACGGTCTCGGGCCATGCGGACGGCTGGACGGAGATCGGCTGGTATCCCCTGAAGGCGACGACGGCCGGCACGGCGCTGATGGCCTGGCCGAGCATGGTCTACCAGTTCCACCGCGAGGGCTTCGACCTTCCCGCCGGCGCCACACTGCTCGCCACCGGCCACCACTACGAGAACCAGGCCTTCCGCTACGGCGACAATGCCTGGGGCATCCAGTTCCACGGCGAATTGACGCTCGCCATGATGCATCGCTGGGTGGTGCGCGGGGCGCATCGCTTCGACCTGCCCGGCGCGCAGGTCGGCAGCCTCCATCTCGACGGGCGCCTGCTGCACGACGCGGCGCTGCGGCACTGGATGGCGTCCTTCCTCGACCGCATTTTCCACGAGGCATGAACGCCATTTCGCGAGGGAACCGGCAGGGTTTGCACCCACGCAGGTCGCCGCGCATTAAACATGTTGCCGCCCCGTCCGATGCGCGGCCTTGCTGGCGCAAGCCGCAATGGCTACATGTCAGCACGAAAACAATTGGAGACGTCAATGATAGCGGTCATCAACACCCTATTGTTCATCATCAATATCGCGTGGTTCCTGGTGATCGCCTCGGCGATCTTCTCCTGGCTCTATGCCTTCAACGTCATCAACGCGAACAATCAGGTGATCGCCACCATCGGCCGCTCGCTCTACCAGCTGACCGAGCCGATCTACCGGCCGATCCGCCGCGTCCTGCCCAATTTCGGCGGCGTCGACCTGTCGCCGCTCGTCGTGCTTGTCATCCTGTTCTTCCTGGAACAGATCGTCCGCACGGTGCTGGCCCCCGCGATCCTGTGACGCCGGCGCTGAGCCGCCACAGCGACCATGTGCGCCTGACCGTCCGGCTGACGCCGAACGGCGGGCGCGATGCCATGGACGGATGGGAAACCGGCGCCGACGGCGAGGGCCACCTGAAAGCCCGCGTCAGCGACCCGCCGGACAAGGGCAAGGCCAACAAGGCGCTGATCGTGCTCGTCGCCAAGGCGGCGGGCGTCGCCAAGTCCGCCGTCAGCCTCGTTTCCGGCGAAACCCAGAGAAAGAAAATCCTCCGGATCGAGGGCGACCCGGAGGATATCGTTTCAAGACTCGAAAGCGCGGTGCCGCGCTAAACCTTACTTGGATTTGTTGTAGCGCTCGACGGCTTCGAGGATCATCCTCTTGGCGACGGTGACGTCCTGCCAGCCGGCGATCTTCACCCACTTGCCGGGCTCCAGGTCTTTGTAGTGCTCGAAGAAGTGCTCGATCTGCTTGAGCGTGATCTCCGGCAGGTCCGTATAGTTCTCGACCTTGTCGTAGCGGCGCGTCAGCTTCGGCACCGGCACGGCGATGATCTTCTCGTCCTTGCCACCGTCGTCTTCCATCACCATGACGCCGATCGGGCGCACATTGATGACACAGCCCGGAACGAGCGGACGGGTGTTGGCGATCAGCACGTCGATCGGGTCGCCGTCTTCCGAGAGCGTGTGCGGCACGAAGCCGTAATTGCCCGGATAGGTCATCGGCGTGTAGAGGAAGCGGTCGACGACGAGCGCGCCGGCTTCCTTGTCCATTTCGTACTTGATCGGATGGCCGCCGACCGGCACCTCGACAATGACGTTCACGTCGTCCGGCGGGTTCTTGCCAACGGAAATCGCATCGATACGCATGGGGGTCCCCTTGAAAGGCAATGGGTTGGTTTGCGGGTTTCCTAATGCGAATCCCGTTGCAGCGCAACATGACTTTCGCCTCACCCGAATAGACCGGCGGCATATGCCGTCTTCATCTTGACCGGAGGATGACCAATGCACCCGAGCCGCTGCCTTTTCATCGCCAGCCTCGCCGCCCTTGCGGCCGCCGCGCCCGCCCGGGCGAACGAGAGCGCCTATACCGACCGCAACCTCGATGCCTGCAAGACGCTTTCGCAGGAGGAGGAAGGCGCGAGCGTGACGCTGCAATGCGATGGCTACAGGGACCTCGCCGTCTATTTCAAGGAAGGCGACCTCAGGCAGAGCCAGTCCTACGGCCCGATATCGAAGGCCTGGCTCGACGAGGCCTTCGAGAGCTTCGGCCCCTTCAACCACAGCAACGCGAAGATCGAATGGCGGCTCGACGGCAAGGGTGCGCCGGTGGCGACCATCGTGCGCTGGTTCGTGTCCGATCCGGAGACGACGTCCGACATCGAGACGCGCTACGGCCAGATCCTCGTCGTCTCGACGGTGGCGACGGCGCAGGACCCGACGAGCTGCGTCGTCGGCTATGTCGATGCGCTGGAGAACAGGGACGCCAATGCGCTCGCCCGCAAAATCGCGGATACGAAGGCAAGCGGCTTCACCTGCGGCAAGGACGAGCCGCAATGGCACGGAAAGCGGGGAAGCCTGGCGGGAGACCCGATGCGCTACCCGCCGGAAGACACCGAGAAGTAGGCATTCCGGCAAGGCGCTGGCCCATCAGGGCCAGACGAAGCCGATCTTCTTCAGCTCCTTGTCGCCGAAGCTCTCCATGCCCTCGGCGATGTCGCTTCCGCCGGAGGAGCGGAAGAAGCGATAGGCATGCTCGCTGTCCTCCAGGCACCAGACGATCATGCCGTTGCAGCCGAGCGACTTCAGCAGCCGCCGCGCCTCGCCGAAGAGCAGCCGGCCGAGGCCGATGCCCTGGTATTCGGGACGCAGGTAGAGTTCGTAGATCTCGCCTTCCTGCGGCAGCGCGCGGGCGCGGTTGAGGCCGAGCGTGGCATAGCCGGCCACCGTGCCGGCGACATCGACCACCAGAAGCGTCGCGGGACCGCGCGTCGCCTTGCGCCACCAGGTCTCGTCCCGGCGGTCGACCATCTGGTTGAGCGGCTTGTGCGGGATGAGGCCGGCATAGGCCTGCAGCCACGAGACCCGATGCGTTTCGGATATCGCACGCGCATCCAGCGGTTCGGCGCGCCGCACATCGATCGACAGTGTCTTCATAACACGACTCATATTCCGGCACCGATTCCACAGGAATCCCGCAAGAGGCGAAGACCCGCTTTGCCCACAGGCGAGTTCCCGGCGGCGCACCGAAAAGTTAACGCTTTTTTAACAAGCGTCACAAGCCGTAAAACGATGGCACACACATGAAAAACCCCGGCCGATGGCCGGGGTTCGATCTGTTCCGTTTCGGGAGCCGTGCTGCTCAGGCGGCGCCGGCGGCGCGCTGCTTTTCGAATCGCTTGCGGTCGTTCGGGTCGAGATAGAGCTTGCGCAGGCGGATCGACTTCGGCGTCACCTCGACGAGTTCGTCGTCCTGGATCCAGGAGAGCGCGCGCTCCAGCGTCATCTTGATCGGCGGCGTCAGGCGGACGGCTTCGTCCTTGCCGGCGGCGCGGATGTTGGTGAGCTTCTTGCCCTTGAGCACGTTCACTTCAAGGTCGTTGTCGCGCGTGTGGATGCCGACGATCATGCCCATATAGACCTTCTCGCCCGCGTCGATGACCATCGGGCCGCGGTCTTCCAGGTTGAAGAGCGCGTAGGCGACGGCCTCGCCCGCTTCGTTGGAGAGCAGCACGCCGTTGACGCGGCCGCCGATCTCGCCCTTGTAGGGCTGGTAGTCGTGGAACAGGCGGTTCATGATCGCCGTGCCGCGCGTATCCGTCAGCAGCTCCGACTGGTAGCCGATGAGGCCGCGGGTCGGGGCGAAGAAGACGAGGCGGACGCGGTTGCCGCCGGACGGACGCAGCTCGACCATCTCGGCCTTGCGCTCGGACATCTTCTGCACGACGACGCCGGAGTGCTCCTCGTCGACGTCGATGACGACTTCCTCGATGGGCTCAAGGAGCTGGCCGTTCTCGTCCTTGTGCATGACGACGCGCGGACGCGACACGGCAAGCTCGAAGCCTTCGCGGCGCATGGTCTCGATGAGGACGGCGAGCTGCAGTTCGCCGCGGCCGGAGACGAAGAAGGAGTCCTTGTCGCCCGATTCCTCGATCTTCAGCGCGACATTGCCTTCGGCTTCCTTGAACAGGCGGTCGCGGATGACGCGGCTCGTGACCTTGTCGCCTTCCGTGCCGGCGAGCGGCGAATCGTTGACGATGAAGGACATGGTGACGGTCGGCGGGTCGATCGGCTGGGCCTTGAGGGCTTCGGTGACCGACGGATCGCAGAACGTATCGGCGACAGTGCCTTTGGTGAGGCCCGCAATGGCGACGATGTCGCCCGCATGGGCTTCTTCGATGGCCGTGCGCTCGATGCCGCGGAAGGCGAGGATCTTCGAGATACGGCCGCTTTCGATGAGCTGGCCGTCCTGGCCGAGAACCTTGACGGACTGGTTCGGCTTGATCGAGCCGGAATGGATGCGGCCGGTGATGATGCGGCCGAGGAAGGGGTTGGCTTCGAGGATCGTGCCGATCATGCGGAACGGACCTTCGGCGACCTTCGGCTCCGGCACGTGCTTGAGCACGAGGTCGAGCAGCGGGGCCATCCCTTCGTCCTGCGGGCCGTGCGGGTTGACGTTCATCCAGCCGTTGCGGCCCGAACCGTAGAGGATCGGGAAGTCGAGCTGCTCGTCGGTGGCGTCGAGATTGGCGAAGAGGTCGAAGACCTCGTTCAGCACTTCCTCGTGGCGGCCGTCCGGACGGTCGATCTTGTTGATGGCGACGATCGGCTTCAGGCCGACCTTCAGCGCCTTGCCGACCACGAACTTGGTCTGCGGCATCGGGCCTTCCGACGAATCGACGAGAACGATGGCGCCGTCCACCATCGAGAGGATGCGCTCCACTTCGCCGCCGAAGTCGGCGTGGCCGGGCGTGTCGACGATGTTGATGCGCACGCCCTTCCACTCGACCGAAGTGGCCTTGGCGAGGATGGTGATGCCGCGCTCTTTTTCGATGTCGTTGGAGTCCATGACGCGTTCGGCGACGCGCTGGTTTTCACGGAACGAGCCGGACTGCTTGAGAAGCTCGTCGACGAGCGTGGTCTTGCCATGGTCGACGTGCGCGATGATCGCGATATTGCGGATGGACATAGGTTGTAATCTCTGAGGTTCAGGGGCGCGCGCAAAACGAGGGCGCCGTCTTCAATGGCCGGGCTCATACATGTTTTTCCGCAAATGCGAAAGGGGCGGGCCGCAACTCTGTTGCCTCACGACGAGCGGACCGGCGGCAGCACCACGCGCCAGAGCTCCCGGTCCTCCCGGTCCATCAGCCGCACGGTCATCTCCTCGCTCGCTCCGCTGATATCGACGAGACCGAAGAATTGCAGGCCGGCGGAGGGCGGCAGGTTGCTGTCGGCGCCGCCGGCGGAGGACTTGATGAAGCGCACCTCCGGCCCGAAGGTCATGTCGAGCGGGTGCGGCCCGTAGGTGCCGGAATGCAGCGGCCCGGAGACGAACTCCCAGAACGGATCGAACGCCTGGAACTTCGCCCGCGCGGGATCGTAGTGGTGGGCGGCCGTATAGTGCACGTCCGCCGTCAGCCAGACGACGTTGCGGATCGCATTGTCGCGCATGAAGGAGAGGAGGTCGGCGATCTCCCGCTCGCGCGCCGTCGGCGGGCCGTCGGACCCGTCCGCAACGCCCTCATAGCCGACGCGGTTGGCATAGTCGTCCCATATGACGAGGCCGAGCGGCATGTCGCAGGCGATCACCTTCCAGACGGCACGGGAGGCCGCAAGCTCGCGGCGCAGCCACGCGGCCTGCCGCGGGCCGAAGAGGTCGTTCTCGGTGCCGCCCCGGTTGGGACCGCGATAGGAGCGCAGGTCCACGAAGAACACGTCGAGCAGCGGCCCGTAGGCGACCTTGCGGAAGATGCGGCCGGGCTCGCTAGGCAAATAGCGGATCGGCGTCATCTCGTGGAAGGCGCGCCGCGCCCGCGCCTCATAGACCTTGATGTCCTTTTCCGGGTAGCGCCGGTCGCCCGAAAGATCGCTCGATGCCGACCAGTTGTTCAGCACCTCATGATCGTCCCACTGGAAGAAGGTCGGGCATTCCCTGTTAAAGGAAAGCAGGTGGTCGTCGAGGAGGTTGTATTTCCACTGACCGCGGAATTCCTCCAGCGTGCGCGCCACGTCGCGCTTCTCGTCGGTGACGATGCGGTTCTTCCAGACCCCGCCGTCGCGCAGCCTGATCTCGTCCGGGATCGGCCCGTCTGCATAGACCGTGTCGCCCGAATGGATGAAGAAATCCGGCTCGTGGCGCAGCATGGTCGAATAGGTCTTCATGCCGACATCGTCGATGCCCCAGCCCTGCCCCGCCGTATCGCCCGACCAGACGAACCGCACCGACCGCCTGCGCATCGGCGCGGTGCGGAAGCGTCCGACGGTGGGCTCGGAGACGAGGTGGCTGGAATAGGGATCGCCCGCCGTGAAGCGGTAGAAGATGTCCTGATCCGGCAGCAGCCCCTGCAGCATCGCCTTGACCGTATTGTCCGAGGCCGCCGTCGCCGTCTGCAGCGGCACCCGCATCGCGTCGATGAAGCTGTCGGTGGTCGCATATTCCAGCACCACCTCCGCCGGCCGGTCGACCCGCGCCCAGACGACGCCCGACGAGCAATCCACGTCGCCGGACTGGACGCCATGCGAGAAGGCGGGGCTGCCATGGCGCCGCGCATAATAGGGAACCGCCAGCGCCGAGGACGTCGCAAGCGCGCCGGCGCCCGCCGTCAGCAGAAACGAGCGCCGCGTCAGCACCTCGGGAACGATCGCCATGCCACCTCCGGCCCAGCCCGCGAAAAGACGGGCAGACCATGAGTCTCCGGCATGTCAGTCCGGTAACGGGACGATGACGTTTCACCCAAGCTTTGGTGACGGGAGGATGACGAGGGGTGTGTTCATGCGTGCCGCGCTCTATCCGGCCTATCCGCAGCCCGTTCCCCTCTCCTTCGTCATCGTCGGGCCTGACCCGACCATCCATGCTCGGGTGCCGCCGCGGATCCTCGGGTCAAGCCCGAGGATGACGTCGGTGGGGAGGCACGGTCACGGCAGAAGTCGTGTAAGGCAGAGCGAGCGCCAGGCGCCGGCTCAGGCCGCCAGCCCCTTCTTCTCCAGCATGGCCTCGGGGCTCGGCAGCTTGCCGCGGAAGGCCTTGTAGGCGTCCTCCGGGTCGACCGAGCCGCCGACGGAATAGATGTAGGTCTTCAGCCGCTCGGCCATGACCGGATTGAAGGCGTCGCCCGTTTCCGTGAAGGCGGAGAAGGCGTCGGCGTCGAGCACTTCCGACCACATGTAGGAATAGTAGCCGGCCGAATAGCCGTCGCCCGAGAAGACATGCTGGAAGTGCGGCGTCGCGTGGCGCATGACGATGGACGCCGGCAGGCCGATCGTCTCCAGCACCTCGCCCTGCACCGCCATCGGGTCCTCGACGGCGCCGCGCGTATGGAACGCCATGTCGACCAGCGCCGAGGAGGTGAACTCCACCGTCGCGAAGCCCGAATTGAAGGTGCGGGCGGCCAGCACCTTGTCGAGCAGCGCCTGCGGCATCGCCTCGCCCGTCCGGTAATGCACGGCATAGCGCGTCAGCACTTCCGGCACCGTCAGCCAGTGCTCGTAGAGCTGCGACGGCAATTCCACGAAATCGCGCGAGACGCCCGTGCCCGAGACGGAGGGATAGGTGACGTTGGAGAGCATCCCGTGCAGCGCATGGCCGAATTCGTGGAAGAGCGTGCGCGCATCGTCGAGCGACAGCAGCGCGGGCTTGCCTTCCGCCGGCTTTGCGAAATTGCAGACATTGTAGATGATCGGCAACTCCCCGACCGTGCCGTTCGGCAGCGGCAGGCGATGCTGGCTCTGGTAGGAGCTCATCCATGCGCCGGAACGCTTGGAGGAGCGGGCGAAATAATCGCCGAGGAACATGGCGACCAGCCTGTCCTCCCGGTCGCGGATCTCGAAGACCCGCACGTCGGGATGATAGACCGGCACGCCCTTCTGCTCGATGGCGCGGATGCCGAAGAGCCGCTCTGCAACGTCGAAGCAGGCCTCGATGACCTTTTCGAGCTGGAGATAGGGCTTCAGCTCCGCCTCGGAGAAATTGAATTTTTTCGCGCGCAGCTTTTCCGCATAGTAGCGCCAGTCCCAGGGCATGACCTCGTGGTTGCGCCCCTCCTCGGCGATCAGCGCGGCAAGCTCCGCCTCCTCCTCGCGCGCCCGCGCCACGGCCTTTTCCCAGACCTGCATCAGGAGCCCGTTCACCGCCTCCGGCGTCTTGGCCATGGTGTTGTCGAGCTTCAGGGCCGCGAAATTCCCGTAGCCGAGCAGCCCGGCCTTTTCGGCCCTGAGCGCCAGCGTTTCCTTGACGATACCGCGATTGTCCGTCTCGCCGGCATTCTCGCCGCGCGCCACCCAGGCCCGGAACGCCTGCTCGCGCAGGTCGCGGCGAGCGGAGAAGGTGAGGAACGGCTCGATGATCGAGCGCGACAGGGTGACGGCGTAGCGCCCGTCCTCGCCGCGCTCGCGCGCCGCCGCAGCCATGGCGTCCTTCAAGAAGTCCGGCAGACCGTCGAGCGCCTCGCCCTCGTCGAGGAAGAGCGCCCAGTTCTTCTCGTCGGCAAGCACGTTCTGGCCGAATTTCGCGCCGAGGCCGGCGAGCGTCTCGTTGATCGCCGAAAGCCGTTCCTGTCCGGATTTTTCGAGCTTGGCGCCCGATTTCACGAAGCCCTTCCAGTGCCGCTCCAGGACGCGCACCTGCTCCAGCGAGAGGTTAAGCCCGGCACGGCTCTCCCACAGCGCATCGATGCGCTTGAAGAGCGCGGCATTGGTGCCGATCTTCGAATAATGCCGCGACATTTTTGGCGCGATATCGCGTTCCAGGGCCTGGATCGTGTCGTTGGTATTGGCCCCGGCGCGGCTCCAGAAGAGCGCCGAGACGCGCGACAGCGCATCGCCGGCGATCTCCAGCGCGACGACGGTGTTCTCGAAGGTGGGGGCTTCCGGATCGTTGGCGATCGCGTCGATCTCCGCCTCGTGCGCCGCCAGCGCCGCATCGAAGCTTTCCGCGAAGGCCTCGTCCCTGACGAGGTCGAAACGCGGCAAGCCGCCCGGGCCGCTCCACTCGACAAGAGCAGGATCGATGCGCGTTTCGGTCATGGGGCGTCCTTTCCAGCAAATCACCGTGCGGCGAATATAGGAACGGACATGCCCCTTGGTACAGGGCACCGTCGCAAATTAGGGGAACCGGATGCGCGCAGCCGCGTTCAGGCCGGTGCGGCACCCTGCCACTTGACGCGGACGGCGACTTCGGAGACAACAATCCCGACCCGCGGCCTTTTTGACATCGGTTGCCGCGGTGAACCCTGGTGCCGGGCCCCTCTGGCGAGAGTTTTTACGGCGCTCTCGTGATGTCGGTACCGCCAGCAATCAGCCGGCGGATTCATACGCACATGAACATCCTGACCATGCCTTACCCGCATGCCCGTCGTGGTATGCGCGATCTCACTTCCCGTACCTCCAGCCCGGAGGCGCTGACATGATCGGCAACGGCGAAGGCAAATCCACCCTCTCCTATCTCAAATGGGCCTTCATCGTCACCGCCCTCGGCCTTGCGCTCGGCGCCTGGCTCGGCTGGCAATCGACCGGAACGCTTTCCGGCATGGCGACCGTCTTCTTCATCTGCGCCGTCCTCGCGGTGCTGGAGATCTCGCTCTCCTTCGACAATGCCATCGTGAATGCCAACAAGCTCAAGGACATGACGCCGGCCTGGCAGCACCGGTTCCTGACCTGGGGCATCGTCATCGCCGTCTTCGGCATGCGCATCGTCTTCCCGCTCCTGATCGTCGTCATCGCCGCCGGCATCGGCCCGATCGACGCCCTGGTCCTCGCGGCCCGGGAGCCGGCGGAATATGCCCGCATCATGAACGATGCGCATCTGCCCATCGCGGCCTTCGGCGGCACCTTCCTGATGATGGTCGGCCTCACCTACTTCTTCAACCATGAGAAGGACGTGCACTGGATCGGCTTCATCGAGAAGCACATGGCGCGCTCGGCGACCGTCAAGGGCATCGAGATCGCCTTCGTCCTCGCGCTCATCCTGATCTTCTCCAACCTGCTGGAAGGCGAGGCGGCCAATACCTTCGTGCATGCCGCGGTCTATGGCCTTCTCACCTTCCTTGCGGTGGAAGTCGTCGGCGGCCTGCTCGATGCCTCGCAGAAGGCGATGTCGGAAGCGGCCAAGGGCGGCCTCGGCGCCTTCATCTATCTCGAAGTGCTCGATGCCAGCTTCTCCTTCGACGGCGTGATCGGCGCCTTCGCGCTGACGCAGAACCTCTTCGTCATCGCCATCGGCCTCGGCATCGGCGCCATGTATGTACGCTCGATGACCATCATGCTCGTCGACAAGGGCACGCTCGCCGAATACCGCTACCTGGAGCACGGCGCGTTCTACGCGATCCTGATCCTGTCGGTGGTGATGTATTGCCAGACGCTGGTGCACATTCCAGAGGTCATCACCGGCCTTGGCGGCGCGACGCTCATCGGCATCTCGCTCTGGTCCTCGATCCGCCACAACCGGCGCGAACAGGCGCTGGAACGCCGCGAGGCCGACCATGTGACGGGCGGCCTCGGCAAGAACGCCTGACGCCTGCGGCCGGCCGCCGAAAGCGGCCGGCTCGCTATTCCCAAGACAAACGTATCCCAAATACAGAAGGCCCGCCGATCTTCCGACCGGCGGGCCTTTTCATTCAGGGAATTCTCTCTCCCGCGTCAGACGCGCGGGAAATCGGCGGGGTTGATGCCGAGGGTCTTCAGGTCGCGTTCCTTCGGGCGGCGGTGCCCCTCTACGGCCGCGGCGGCTGCGTGGGCAGCGCTCAGTACGGCGAAGGCCCGGCCGAAGAAGCCTTGGGCGAAGGAGTTGCGGAGGGTGGTCATTGGAATGCTCGCTTTCTGTTCTAGCTTACGGATGGAAGATGATGCTTCGGGACCGAAAGTACAAGCGACGGAATCTCAGCCCAGCCATGCAACGCATGCAGGCCGGAAACGAGGTTTCCGGCCTGCAATATTTCCGATCGTCGAAGAAGAACGTCAGTCTTCGTTGGCGGCGAACTGCGAAAGGACTTCGCCCTTGCCGCGCGCCCGCAGGATGAGCGGGACGATGACGGCGAGGAAGGCAAGGCCGAACAGCACGGCGGCGATGGGCGACATGAAGAGCGCCGTCACGTCGCCCTGGCTGATGGCGAGCGCCCGGCGCAACTGCTGTTCCGCCATCGGCCCGAGGATGAGCCCCACCACGACGGGCGCGATCGGATAGCCGAAGAGCCGCATGGCAAAGCCCAGCAGGCCGAAGACCAGCAGCATGCCGAGCTCGAAGACCGACGGATTGGCGCCGATGGTGCCGAGCGTCGCGAACAGCAGGATGCCGGCATAGAGCCAGGGCTTGGGGATCGTCAGCAGCTTCACCCACAGGCCGATCAGCGGCAGGTTCAGCACCAGCAGCATGAAGTTGGCGATGAGCAGGCTGGCGATGAGGCCCCAGACGAGCTGCGGATTGGTCGCGAACAGGAGCGGGCCCGGCTGGAGGCCATATTGCTGGAAGCCGGCGAGCATGATGGCCGCCGTCGCCGTCGTCGGCAGGCCGAGCGAGAGCAGCGGCACGAGCGTGCCGGCGGCCGATGCGTTGTTGGCCGCCTCCGGCCCCGCCACGCCCTCGATGGCGCCCTTGCCGAACTCGTCCTTGTGGGCGGAGAACTGCTTTTCCGCCGAATAGGAGAGGAAGCTGGCGATATCGGCGCCGCCGGCCGGCATGGCGCCGATGGGAAAGCCGATGGCGGTGCCGCGCAGCCACGGCTTCCACGAGCGCGCCCAGTCCTGCGCGTTCATCCAGACCGAGCCCTTCACCGCCTCCACCTTCTCGGGGATGCGGTCGCCCTGGCAGGCGACATAGAGCGTCTCGCCGATGGCGAACATGGCGACGGCGAGCGTCGTCACCTCGATGCCGTCGAGAAGGTCGGGAATGCCGAAGGAAAGCCGCGCTTGCCCGGTCTGCTGGTCGATGCCGATGATGGCAAGGCCGAGGCCGACGAAGAGCGCCGTCAGCCCGCGCAAAGTCGAATCGCCGAAGGCCGCCGAGACGGTCACGAAGGCGAGCACCATCAGCGCGAAATATTCGCGCGGGCCGAAGGAGAGCGCGAACTTCACGACGAAGGGCGCGATGAAGGCAAGGCCGAGCGTGGCGATGAGGCCGGCGACGAAGGAGCCGATGGCGGCGGTGGCGAGCGCCGGCCCGCCGCGCCCGGCCCGGGCCATCTTGTTGCCCTCGAGCGCGGTGACGACCGAGGCGCTTTCGCCCGGCGTGTTGAGCAGGATCGAGGTCGTCGAGCCGCCATACATGCCGCCGTAATAGATGCCGGCGAACATGATGAGCGAGCCCGCCGGATCGAGCTTGTAGGTGACGGGCAGGAGCAGCGCCACGGTGAGCGCCGGCCCGATGCCCGGCAGCACGCCGACGGCCGTGCCGAGCGTGACGCCGATCAGCGCATAGAGCAGGTTCATCGGCTGGGCGGCGACGACGAGGCCCTGCATCAGGAATTCGAATGTATTCATCGTCAGCTCCTCAGAAGAACAGGTGCTCGGGCAGCCCCGCGGGCAGCGAGAGTTGCAGGAAGCGGCCGAAGATGATGAAGACGACGAAGCTGATGGCGATGCCGACAGGCAGGGAGATCCAGAGCTTGCGCCGGCCGAAGCCGAAGGCGGTCAGCGCGAACAGCACGCCCGTGGCGATGGAAAAGCCCGCCGTCTTGAGCAGCAGCATCTGCCCGGCAAGCCCCGCGACGATCCAGACGACCGGCTGCACCTCGACGGGCTCGCGCTCCGGGAAATCGCCGCGCCAGGCCTCGAAGCCCGTCCAGACGGCGAGCAGCGCCAGCCCGAGGGCGATGACATGCGGCACCGTCGCGGGGCCGATGCGCGAATAGTTGGTCATCTCCGCAAGCCGCCCGGCATCCCACCAGATGATGCCGGCAAGAACGAGGAGGACGGGAGCGATGACCAGCGCCGCCCTGTCGGGGCGGCGCGTTTGGCGGGAGGAGGGAACCTCGCTCATTTGACGAGCCCGATATCCTTGAGGATGCTTTCCGTCGCGGCGACATCCTTGTCGAGCTGCTCCTTGAAGGCATCGCCGGCGAGATAGGTGTCCTGCCAGCCCTTGGTCTTCAGGACGTCCTTCCAGGAGGCGGAGGTCACCATCTTCTCGATGTCGCCGTTGATCGAGGCGACCTCATCGTCCGAAAGGCCGGGCGCGGCGGCGATCATGCGCCAGTTCTCGACCACGACGTCGAGGCCGCTTTCCTTGATGGTCGGCGCGTCGATGCCCTCGATGCGCTCGCCGCTGGAAATGGCGATCAGGCGAAGCGTGCCGGCCTTCACCTGGGCTTCGAACTCGCCGTAGCCGGAAATGCCCGCCGTCACCTGGTTGCCGAGGATCGCGGCAAGCGCCTCGCCGCCGCCGGCATAGGCGACATAGTTGATCCTGGTCGGGTCGACGCCCGCCGCCTTGGCGATGAGACCGGCCGTGATGTGGTCCGTGCCGCCGGCCGAGCCGCCCGCCCAGGACACCGCGCCGGGATCGGCCTTCAGCGCCGTGACGAGGTCTTCCATGTTCTGGATCGGCGAGGCCGCCGGAACGACGATCGCCTCGTATTCGCCGGTAAGCCGTGCGATGGGCGTCACGTCCTTCAGGGTGACCGGCGACTGGTTGGTGAGGATAGCACCGACCATCACGTAGCCACCGACGATGAGGGCGTTCGGGTTGCCGGAATTCTGGCTGGCGAACTGGGCAAGGCCGATCGTGCCGCCGGCGCCCGGAACGTTGACCACCTGCACGCTGCCGGCGATCTTCTCGTCCTGAAGGACCGTCTGGATCGACCGGGCCGTCTGGTCCCAGCCGCCGCCGGGGCCGGCGGGCGCGATGATCGAATAATCCGCGGCGAAGGCTGGAAGCGCCATGGCGCCGGCGATCAGGGATGCCAGGAAGAAATGTTTCAAGGGTCTGTCCTCCGTCAGGCGCGGGCTCGCCCGCGCATCGTTGCCTGTGGCGGGAGGACAGAGCCGCCATGACGGCGCGGGCCGCCTTTCGGCGGGCGCGGCTGCGGCAGAATTCTCCTCCCGGTCTTCCGTCCGCCTCCACGGACGATGAAGACCCCCAAGCGATCACAGAAAGCTGTCATCTACCTGACATGGCGGCGGAACGGCCGGCTACTGGTTGCGCAGCACCTCGTTCCAGCGCGCGATCAGCCGGGCGCGCTTGACCTGGTCGAGATAGACCATCAGGCCGGGGCTGACCGGCACCGGCTTCAGCTGCGCGCCGAGTAGCGCGTTCATCGTGCGTGCCGTGTTGGAGCCCGAGACCTCGGGGCTGACGGCGGCGATCTGCAATTCGCGCGACAGGATCTCCTGCCCCTCCTTCGACATGAAGAAGGCGAGGTAGCGCCGGCCGAGCTCCGGCGAGGCGGCCGCCTGCGGCACGAGGCCGATGCGCGACATGACGACGGTGTAGTCCTTCGGCAGCACGATCCCGACATCCGGGTGGCGCGAGGCCCAGTCCGCCGCATAGGAGCCGAGGATGTTGTAGCCGAGCACGAAGCGCCCGTCGGCAACGCGCTCCAGGATCGCCGAGCTGGTCGAATAGAGCTTCACGCCCGCCGCGCCCATCGCCTGGATCACGGTCCAGATATCGCCGAACTGCTCCTGGTCGCGCGCCATGAAGAGGAAGCCGACGCCGGAGCGCTCGATGTCGTAGGTGCCGATGCGGCCATGGACCTTCTCGCCCTGCCGCTTGAGATAGTCGACGAACTCGGCGCGCGAAGCCGGCGGCTTGCCGCCCTTGAAGCTCGGCTTGTGATAGACGAAGACGGCGGGCTCGAAGGTCAGCGCATAGGCGGTGTTGCGCCAGTTGGCCCATTGCGGCCAGCGCTCGCTCATCGGCAGGTCGCTGCGCTGCGCATAGCCGTCGTTGCTGAGCTTGACCTGCAGGTCCATCGCCGAGGAGAAGGCGAAATCGGCGGTCTTCCGCCCGGCATCCGTCTCGCTGACGATACGGTCGTGCACCTCGCCGGTCAGCATCTCCTCGTAGCGCACCGCCACGTCCGAATTTGCCTTCTGGAAGCCCTCGATCATCGGCCGGGCGAGCGGTTCGTCGAGCGAGGAATAGACGACGAGGACGGGCGCGTCCGCATTGCCGTCGCGCGCCGCGAAGAAGGCCGGCTCGGCAAGGGCGGGCGAAGAAGCCGCCAGAAGCGCAAGAAGGATGAGGACAAGACGCATCGCATGACCTTGCCAAAGCGGACGCCCGTTCACAAGAGCGCCCGCCGCCGCTAAATTCGCCGTGGGAGGACGAAGACGTGCGCATTCTACTGGTCGAGGACAACGAAGCCCTCGCGGACGGCCTTTCCGCCATCCTCAAGGGCACCGGCCATGCCGTGGACGTGGTGCGCGACGGCGCCTCGGCCGACGCAGCCATCGCCTCGGAGAATTTCGACCTCGTCATCCTCGACCTGACGCTGCCGGAAATGGACGGGCTCGACGTGCTGCGCGCCATGCGCGCCCGCTCCAGCAAGGCGGCCGTCCTGATCCTGACGGCGCGCGGCGCGCCGGAAGAGCGGGTGCGCGGCCTCGATCTCGGCGCCGACGACTACATGATCAAGCCTTTCGACATCTCCGAATTCGAGGCGCGCGTGCGCATGCTGCTGCGCCGGCAGGCGGGGCTGCGCTCCTCCGCCATCGCCTTCGGCGGCATCGCGCTCGACCTCAATTCCCGCACCTTCTCGGCCGAGGGCGTGCCGCTCGACATTCCCGCCCGCGAGCTCGGCCTCCTCGAAATCCTCTTCATGCGCGCCGGCAAGGTGGTCGCCAAGGAAGCCATCATGCAATCGCTCGCCGCCTTCGACGACGACCTGTCGGCCAATGCCATCGAACAATATGTCAGCCGGCTCAGGAAGCGCCTCGCCCCGCACGGCCTCACCGTGCGCACCGCCCGCGGCATCGGCTACTATCTCGACAAGGCGGCGGCCGCTTGACGCTCCTTCCCGCCGCCTCGCTCCGCCGCCGCCTCCTCCTCTGGCTGCTCGTCTCGACGGCCGTGATCGGCGTCGTCGCCCTCGTCGACACCTATAACGAGGCGGTGACGACGGCGAACAACGTTTCCGACCGCGTGCTGGCCGGCTCGGCGCTCGCCATCGCCGAGCGCGTCGTGGTGACGGAAAACGGCGCGCTGGAGGTCGACATCCCCTATGTCGCGCTGGAAATGCTGACCTCGGCCGCGCAGGACCGCGTCTTCTACCGTGTCGACGGCCCGCCCGGCCGCTTCATCACCGGCTACCAGACCCTACCGACCATCGCCGAGATGGGCGGCCGGTCGATCGGTTTTGCGGATGCGACCTTCCGCGGCGAGCCGATCCGCATCGCCGTGCTCCAGCGCTCCGCCTCCACCGGCATCAATTCCGTGCCCTTCGCCGTGACCGTCGCCGAAACCACCATCGCCCGCCGCCAGTTGACGCAGACGATCCTCCTGCGCTCGGCGCTGCGCCTTGCCATGATGATCGCCGGCGCGGCCGCCATCGTCTGGATCGCCGTCACCGTCTCGCTGCGCCCGCTCTACAGGCTCGGCGACGCCATCGCCGAACGCAGCCCGAACGACCTGCACCCCATCGAGCAGCGTGCGCCGAGCGAGGTGCAGGGCCTCGTCGACACGGTCAATTCCTTCATGGTGCGCCTGCAATCGGCGCTGGATGCGCTGCGCCACTTCTCCGGCAATGCCAGCCACCAGCTCCGCACGCCGCTCGCCATCATCCGCACCCAGCTCGCGCTGGCGGGCCGGGCGGCGACGCTGGAGGAGGCGCAGGAGGCCGCACGCAAGGGCGATGCCGCCGTCGCCCATGCCGAGCGCATCCTCGCCCAGCTCCTGCTGATGGCGAAGATCGACGCCGCCGGCTCCAACGAGCCGCAGAAACTCGCCGCCATCGACATCGCCGCGCTCGCCCAGCAGCTCACCGCCGACCGCGTGCCTGCCGCGGCAGAGGCCGGCATCGACCTCGGCTACGAAGGCGACGGCCCGGCCTTCGCCCGCGTCGAGCCGCTGCTCTTCGGCGAATTGCTACGCAACCTCGTGGAGAACGCCATCGCCTATGCCGGCCGCGGCGCGGAGGTGACGGTGAGCGTGCGGCAGGAAAGGGATGCGGTGCGCCTCACGGTCGAGGACAACGGCCCCGGCATTCCGCCGGGGCGCCGCACGCTCGCGCGCCAGCGGTTCGCGCGCGGCGAGCATCGCGATGCGCCCGGCATGGGGCTCGGCCTGCCGATCGTCGAGGAGATCGCCGCGCTGTTCGACGCGGCGATGACGCTGGAGAGCGGCCGAGCCGGCCGCGGCCTTCGCGTGGCGATCCGCTTTCCGGCCGCCGGCTAGGGCTTGCGCCAGCCGAGAAGGCCGGGCGCGGCATGCCAGATGGCCTGCACGGCAAAGCCCATGAAGAGAAGGCCCGACATGCGCACGATGGCAAGCTCGTGGCGGCGGTAGAACCGGCGCACCAGGCTGGCGCCGATGATCACGACGAGAACCCCGTCCGCCAGCAGGAAGCCGACCAGCGAGGCGCTGAGGAGCAGCGGCAGCGCCTGGAAGTCCAGCGCGTTCGAGGAGCTGGCGAGCAGCGCCGTGAAGGTCGCGAGCGCCACGGGATAGCCCTTGGGATTGGTGAGGCCGAAGATCAGGCCGCGGCGCAGCGGCCGCTCGACCGCCAGCATGGACGCGCCATCCGAGCGCCGGCTCGCCCGCAGCGCCGACCAGCCGAGCCAGGCGAGATAGAAGCCGCAGAACAGCCCGAGCACGTCGAAGACCGTGGTGCCGATGGTCTTCGCCCCGACGATGGCGACGAGCGCGAGGCTCGACCAGACCATGTCGCCGGCAAGATGGCCGCCGAGGAAGAGCGCGCCTGCCTTGCGCCCCTGCCCCGCGCCGATGCCGAGCAGAGCGAGAAACGCCGGCCCGGGGATGAGCACGTAGAGCAGGGCAGCCATGAAGGCGCCGAATAGCATGGAACCGGTCATTGGGAATCCCCTCGAATTTCAGGCATTCCAGTCTGCCGCGCGGCTTTCGTCAAGGTGGGTCGGCGGGCGTTTTTTCGCCGCGCAGGGCAGCCATGCATTGCCGCCGCAGCTCGGCGGTTGTCCATTCCCCCGCCAGCCAGTAAGGAAAACTTACAATAGCCAGAAAGTCATCATGTCCACGCGCCCCGATCCCGATGCCCTCGGTTTCGTCCTTATCGACGTTGCCCGCATGCTGCGTAGCGCCTTCGAGCGCCGCATCGCCACCGCCGGCCTCGGCCTCACGCCGGGCGAGGCCCGCACGCTCGTGCGCATCGCCACGCTGGAAGGCAGCCGCCAGCTCGAGATCGCCCAGCAGATGGGCATCGAGCCGATGACGCTCTCCACCTATCTCGACCGCCTCCAGAGCCTCGGCTTCATCGAGCGCCGGGCCGACCCGGCCGACCGCCGCGCCAAGCTGATCCACACGACGCCGGCCGCCGCCGAGGTCATCGCCCGCATCCGCGTCGAGCAGCTCGAACTGATGCGACTGGTGACGGGCGGCATCGGCGAGGACGACCTTTCGCTGATGCATGAGCGCATGAAGCACCTGCGCGCCAACCTCTCGGCCCTCGAGGAAGACGGCGCCGCCCTTTCCCTCGCAAGGCAGGCGCTCCGCTAGCGCGGCCCATTCCAAACGAAAAACCCGCCGCCGTTCCCGGCAGCGGGCTTATCATCCGCGATGCGAGACCGCTCAGCCGCGCTTGTTGCGGGCGGCGAGCGTGCGCAGGCGCAATGCGTTCAGCTTGATGAAGCCGGCGGCGTCCTTCTGGTCGTAGGCGCCCTGGTCGTCCTCGAAGGTGACCAGCTTGTCGGAATAGAGCGACTTCGGCGATTCGCGGCCGGTGACCATGACATTGCCCTTGTAGAGCTTCAGCGTCACTTCACCCTCGACATGCTCCTGGCTCCGGTCGATCGCGGCCTGCAGCATCTCGCGCTCCGGCGAGAACCAGAAGCCGTAATAGATGAGCTCCGCATAGCGCGGCATCAGCTCGTCCTTGAGATGCGCGGCGCCGCGGTCGAGCGTGATCGATTCGATGGCGCGGTGCGCGGCGAGCAGGATCGTGCCGCCGGGCGTCTCGTAGACACCGCGCGACTTCATGCCGACGAAGCGGTTTTCCACGAGGTCGAGGCGGCCGATGCCGTTGTCGCGGCCATAGTTGTTGAGCGTCGCCAGGATCGTCGCCGGCGACATGCGCACGCCGTTGATCGAGACGGCATCGCCCCGCTCGAAGCCGACCTTGATGACGGTCGCCTTGTCGGGCGCCGTTTCCGGCGAGATGGTGCGCATATGCACGTATTCCGGGGCCTCGACGGCCGGGTCTTCCAGCACCTTGCCCTCGGAGGAGGAGTGCAGGAGGTTCGCGTCGACCGAGAACGGCGCTTCGCCCTTCTTGTCCTTGGCGACCGGAATCTGGTGCTGCTCGGCGAATTCGAGCAGATGCGTGCGGCTCTTGAACGACCAGTCGCGCCACGGCGCGATGATCTTGATGTCGGGGTTCAGCGCATAGGCGGAAAGCTCGAAGCGGACCTGGTCGTTGCCCTTGCCGGTCGCGCCATGCGCGATGGCGTCGGCGCCGGTCTTGGCGGCGATCTCGATGAGGTGCTTGGAGATCAGCGGGCGGGCGATGGAAGTGCCGAGCAGGTAGACGCCCTCATAGACCGCATTGGCGCGGAACATCGGGAAGACGAAATCGCGCACGAATTCCTCGCGCACGTCCTCGATGAAGATCTCCTTGATGCCGAGCATCTCGGCCTTCCTGCGGGCCGGTTCCAGCTCCTCGCCCTGGCCGAGGTCGGCCGTGAAGGTCACGACTTCCGCGCCGAGTTCCGTCTGAAGCCACTTCAGGATGATCGAGGTATCGAGGCCGCCGGAATAGGCGAGCACGACTTTCTTCACGTCTTTATGTGATGCCATGATGATGAGGTCCGTTGCATGAAGGGCCGCAGCAAACCCGCGAAAGCCCGGTGTCGCGGCACTTTTAGCGAGATTGGCGCGCGGCGCAAGGGCAAGGCCCGGCGCATCGTGACGCAAAGCGGGTTTGACGGCGCCGCGCGCCTCCCCATATTCGGGGAAAGTGGACCATGGAAGGGGACGATCCCATGACGACCATCGAGGATATCATCAAACCCGCCAATGTCGCCGTCATCACCGGCGGCGCCTCCGGCATCGGGCTTGCCGCCGCAAGGCGCTTCGCCGAGGCCGGCATGTGCGTGGCGCTGGCCGACCGCAACGCCGACCGGCTCGGCGAGGCGCGCGCCGAACTCGAAGCCATCGCCGGCGAGGCGAACATCATGGCCGTCGAGACCGACGTCGCCCACCGCCACGAGCTGGAAGCGCTGGAACGCGCCGTTCTCCAGCGCTTCGGCCGCGTGCATGTGCTGATGAACAATGCCGGCATCCAGCCGGACACCTCCATCTTCAGCGCCGAGGCCAACTGGGACCATATCCTCGCGGTCAACCTGATGGGCGTCATTCACGGCACGCAGGTCTTCGGCCCGAACATGCTGGCCCATGGCGAGCCCGGCCTCATCGTCAATACCGGCTCCAAGCAGGGCATCACCACGCCGCCCGGCAATCCGGCCTACAATGTCTCGAAAGCCGGCGTGAAGGTCTTCACCGAAGCCCTCCAGCACGAACTGCGCAACACGGCGGGCGCGAGGATCTCCGCTCATCTGCTGATCCCCGGCTTCGTCTTCACCGCCCTGACGCAGGGCGAGCGCACGGAAAAGCCCGACGCCGCCTGGACGCCGGCCCAGACCGTCGACTTCATGCTGGAAAGCCTTGCGCGCGGCGACTTCTACATCCTCTGCCCGGACAACGATGTCGCCCGCGCCCTCGACGAGCGCCGCATGGCCTGGGCGATGGGCGACATCATCGAGAACCGCCCGCCGCTCTCGCGCTGGCATCCGGATTACGCGGAGACGTTCAAGGCCTTCGCCGAACGTCCCTGAGAGCGTTTCGGCTGGCAATTTTCCGAAAGGCGGATAAGAGTCGCCTCTTTCCGCCCTTCAGAGGATCGCCATGGACTTCGTGCCCGCGCTTGCGACGCTCATCACCTTCGCGGCGGCGACGCTGCTTCTGGCCGCCACGCCCGGGCCGGATATGACGCTCTCGATCAGCCGCGCCCTGTCGCAGGGCCGCGGCCCGGCGCTCTACGTGGTGCTCGGCACCTGCCTCGGCATCCTCGTGCACACGCTGCTCGTCGCCTTCGGCATCTCGGCCCTCATCGCCGCCTCGCCGACGACCTTCACCATCCTGAAGAGCGGCGGCGCGGCCTATCTGCTGTGGCTTGCCATACAGGCGATCCGCCACGGCACCAGCCTGACGATCAAGGCGGCCAGCGGCCCGCGCGGCACGGCGCTCGCCAGCATCTCCACCGGCTTCTGGGTGAACCTGCTCAATCCGAAGGTCGTCATCTTCTTCGTGACCTTCCTGCCGCAGTTCGTCAGCGCCGGCGATCCCCATGTCACGGGCAAGCTGGTCTTCCTCGGCCTGTTCTTCATCGCCGTCGGCATACCCGTCAACGTCGCGGTGATCCTTGCCGCCGACCGGCTCGCCGGCTGGCTGCAGCGGAACCCGAAGGCGCTGCGCGGCCTCGACTACACCTTCGCGGGTGTCTTCTCGGTCTTCGCCGTCAAGATCTTCCTCACGCAGGCGCGCTAACCCCCGGGTCAGCCGATCAGCAGGGCATCGTCGTCGAGCGTCTGGCCGCGCATCTTGCGGAACATGGCGATCAGGTCCTCGACCTCGAGGTTCTTGCGGTTGTCGCCGGCGACGTCGAGCACGATCTCGCCACCATGCAGCATGACGGTGCGGTGGCCGTAGTCGAGCGCCTGGCGCATCGAATGGGTCACCATCAGCGTCGTCAGCTTGCGCTCGGAGACGATCTTCTGGGTGAGGGTCATGATGAACTCGGCCATGCCCGGGTCGAGCGCGGCAGTGTGTTCGTCGAGCAGCAGCACGTCGGAGCCGGCGAGCGTCGCCATGACGAGCGAGACCGCCTGCCGCTGGCCGCCGGACAGAAGGTCCATCCGGTCGCGCATGCGGTTCTCGAGCCCGAGATTGAGCTCGGCGATGCGCTCGCGGAAATGCGCGCGGCGCTGCGGCCCGAGCGCCGCGGCAAGCCCGCGCCGTTCGCCGCGCCGGGCGGCGAGCGCAAGGTTCTCCTCGATGGAGAGCGCGCCGCAGCTGCCGGTCAGCGGGTCCTGGAAGACGCGCGCGACGCGGCCGGCTCGCGCGGCGGTGCCCTGGCGGGTGACGTCGGTGGTGCCGATCTTCACCTGCCCCTCGCTGGCGATGACGTCGCCGGCGAGAACCCCGAGCAGCGTCGACTTGCCGGCGCCGTTCGAGCCGATGACGGTGACGAACTGGCCTTGGTCGATGGTGAGGCTGACGCCGTTCAGCGCCTGCTTTTGCAGCGGCGTGCCCTTGCCGAAGACGACCTTGATATCGGAAACGGAGATCATCAGGCGGCTCCCCCGCGGCGAAGGCGCGGCAGCACGAGCGCCACGGTGACGAGCAGGGCCGTCACGAAATTGAGGTCCGAGGCCTGAAGGCCGAGCACGTCAGAGGAGAGCGCGAGCTGGATGGCGATGCGGTAGAGGATCGAGCCGATGACGCAGCCGATCAGCGCCATCAGGATGCCGCGTGCGCCGAACAGCGTCTCGCCGATGATGACGGCGGCAAGGCCGACGACGATGGTGCCGACGCCGGACGTCACGTCGGCAAAGCCGTTGGTCTGCGCGAAGAGCGCACCGCCGAGGGCGACCAGCGCGTTGGAAAGCGCGATGCCGAGATAGATCTGCTTGTTGGTATTGACGCCCTGCGCGCGGGCCATGCGGGCATTCGCCCCTGTCGCGCGCATCGAAAGGCCGGCATCGCTTTCGAGGAACCGCCAGACGACGATGACGGCGACGACGACGAGGATGCCGACGAAGAGCGGCCGCACGTAGAAGTCCCTGAGGCCGAGGCCGAAGAAGGGGCTGATCATCGTGTCGGCATTGATGAGCGCGACATTCGGCTTGCCCATGACGCGCAGGTTCACCGAGAAGAGCGCGATCATGGTGAGGATCGAGGCGAGCAGGTTGAGGATGCGGAAGCGCACGTTCAGCATGGCCGTCACGAGGCCGGCGACCGCGCCCGCTACCATGGCGACGGCGGCGGCGAGCCAGGGGTTGAGGCCGGCGATGATCAGCACGGCCGTGACGGCCGCGCCCAGCGGAAACGACCCGTCCACGGTGAGGTCCGGAAAATCCAGCACGCGGAAGGCAAGGTAAACGCCGATCGCGACGAAGGCATAGACCAGCCCCAGTTCGACGGCACCCCAGAAGGCAATCAGGCTCACGGCTCTCGGCTTTCCTTGTTCCCCTTCCGCCTCGCGCGGATGGGTCTTTCTAACAGATCAACCGCTGCCGGGCGATCCGGCAGCGGTTGATTCCGGTTGGCGATGTTCCGGGAACCCCGGATTATTCGATCACGCGGGTCGCGCGGCCGACGACGGCTTCCGGAAGGGTGACGCTCATCTTGGCGGCGGCGCCCTTGTTGACGACGAGGTCGGTGCCGGCGGCAACCTTCACGGCGATGTCGCCGGGGTTTTCGCCCTTGAGGATGCGCACGACCACTTCACCCGTCTGGCGGCCGACATCCTTGTAGTTGAAGCCGAGCGCCGCGATGGCGCCGCGCGAGACGGAATCCGTGTCGGCGGTGAAGAGCGGCAGCTTGGCTTCCACGGCAACGGCGACCGCGCCTTCGAGGGCGGAGATGATCGTGTTGTCCGTCGGGATGTAGATCGCGTCGGCGCGGCCGACGAGCGCGCGGGCGGCGCCCTGCACTTCGGCGGACTTGGTGGCGGCGGATTCGACGACCGTCAGGCCGGCCTTCCCGGCTTCTTCCTTCAGGACGGCGAGCAGCGAAACGGAGTTCGCCTCGCCCGAATTGTAGAGATAGCCGATGGTCTTGGCCTCGGGCAGGATTTCCTTGATCAGCGCCAGATGCTCGGCGACCGGCGACATGTCGGAAAGACCGGTGACGTTGCCGCCCGGCTTGTCCATGTCCTTGACGAGCTGCGCGCCGAGCGGGTCGGAAACGGCGGTGAAGACGACCGGAATGTCCTTCGTCGCGGAAACGACGGCCTGGGCCGACGGGGTGGAGATCGGCACGATGACGCTGGGGCTGTCGCCGACGAACTGGCGGGCGATCTGCGCGGCGGTCGCGGGGTTGCCCTGCGCCGACTCGTAGATGAACTTGAGGTTCTCGCCTTCCTTATAGCCGGCCGCTTCCAGCGCTTCCTTCACGCCGTCGCGGGCGGCGTCGAGCGCGGGATGTTCGACGATGGCGGTGACGGCAACCGTGACGTCTTCGGCCTTGGCGGGCAGCGCAAGCGCGAGCGTTGCAGCGGCGGCGAGCAGGATATGGCGCATGAATGGTCCTCCCTAGAATGATTTTAGGCCGTTTCTAGGCAAAACGGCCGTTCAAATCAATTCTTGGAATCGGTTGGGCCGATCATATTTTCTGATGGGCGGCCTTTCGCCCCAAGACGAGGGCGGACCGCCATGCCCACTCCCCTCTCCTTCGTCATGCGCGGGCCCGACACGAGCATCCATGTCGCGGGCGTCAAGTGGATTCTCGGCTCAGGGCCGAGGATGACGCGACGGGTGGGGCAAAGCTGGCGGCAGCTTCTTTTTGCAGAAAAATCCCCGAAAGGACTGAAGACGGAAAGCCCTCAGTCGTCCTCGCCGTGCCCGACGATCATCATGGCCTCGAAGGCCATGCGCTCGACCTTGCGCATGCGCTCGGATTCCGACTTGAGCTGGCCGCAGGCGGCGAGGATGTCGCGGCCGCGCGGGGTGCGGATCGGCGAGGCGTAGCCGGCCTGGTTGATGAAGTCGGCAAAGCGCTCGATCTGCTCCCAGTCGGAACACTGGTAATTCGTGCCCGGCCAGGGATTGAAGGGGATGAGGTTGATCTTCGCCGGAATGCCCTTGAGGAGCTGGACGAGCAGCTTGGCGTCCTCCAGCGTGTCGTTGACGTCCTTCAGCATCACATATTCGAAGGTGATGCGCCGCGCGTTCGACAGGCTCGGATAGGCGCGGCAGGCGTCGAGCAGCTCCTTCAGCGGATACTTCTTGTTGATCGGCACCAGCATGTCGCGCAGCTCGTCGCGCACCGCATGCAGCGAGATCGCCAGCATGACGCCGATCTCCGAGCCGGTGCGGTAGATTTCCGGCACAATGCCGGAGGTCGACAGGGTGACGCGCCGCTTGGAGAGCGACAGGCCGTCGCCGTCGGTGGCGATGAGGAGCGCCGTCTTGACGCTCTCGAAATTGTAGAGCGGCTCGCCCATGCCCATCATGACGATGTTGGAGACCTTGCGGCCTTCCGCCGGCACGATGGCGCCGGCCGGCGTGTCGCGGTCCGGGAAGTCGCCGAGCCGGTCGCGGGCAAGCAGAAGCTGCGAGAGGATTTCCTCGGCCGTCAGGTTGCGCACCAGCTTCTGCGTGCCGGTATGGCAGAAGGAACAGGTGAGCGTGCAGCCGACCTGGCTGGAGATGCAGAGCGTGCCGCGCCCCTCCTCGGGAATGTAGACCGTCTCGATCTCGACCGGGCGGCCGGCGCCGCGCGCGGGAAAGCGCAGCAGCCACTTGCGCGTGCCGTCGCTGGAGATCTGCTCGTCGACGATCTCGGGACGCGCGATGGTGAAATGCGTCTTCAGCATCTCGCGCATGTCCTTGGAGACATTCGTCATGTCGTCGAAATCGGAGACGCCGCGCACATAGAGCCAGTGCCAGAGCTGGCTGACGCGCATCTTCACCTGTCGCTCGGCGACGCCCTTTTCGACGAGCGCGCGGCCCATCTCCTCGCGCGAAAGGCCGATCAGCGTCGGCTTTTCGGCGGCCGGGATGTTGCGGACGACCGGCGCCTTGACGGGCGCGGCCGTGTTGAGAAAGTCCATGCTTGCCATCGGGTCATCCTCAAGAACAGGAAGCGCCTGCGCAGGTTTCCTGCGCCGCAAGCGGTCCATGCTCGACTGAAGTTCAGCGGGCCTTTCGGCGCCGACAGGTGCGGCGGAGGCCCAGTTGCGGGCCCTTTAGCATTGTTCCGGCGGAAAGTCACCTGTCCTGCAAAAGCAAAGGGCCGGCATTTCTGCCGGCCCTTCGTAAAGGAGAGAAGGTGCCGCGATCAGCGGCAGCCCTCGATCTGCTTCAGCGCCGCCGAGATGCCGGAGAGCGAATAGGAATAGGAGGTGCCGGTGCCGCGGCGCGACTTGGCCTGCACCGTCATCGACTTGCCGCCCTTCATGGCCGCGACGAGCGCCGGCTCCTCGGCGGCGTTCTCCACCCAGGCCGAATTGCCCTTGGTGAACATGACGAAGGTGCGGTTGTCGATCACGACATTGACCTTGGAGTTTTCCTGCAGCGGATAGCCCATCATCGCCTGCGGCTCGTAGCTGATGTTCTGGCCCGGGCGCTGCGAGACGAGGAAGAACACGTCGCCATGGTCGACGCCGGCGGGGTTCTTCTCCTTGGGAACGGAAAGGACGTAGCAGACCTTGCCGCCCTTTGCCTGGTAGGAATAGGCGCCCCAGGCATTGAACTGCTGAATGCGCGTCGGCGTCTGGGCCGAGGCAACGCCTGCGGTCGTCAGGACGAGGGCGAGTGCGGTTGCGAGCTTTCTTACGAACATGTTTTCCTGCCGGTTGTCTTGCCATTGATTTCCGGCCGAAAGCCCGAGCCTTCGATACCGGTGTCGGCCACGCATGATGACGATTTGATTTATTTTGACTTAATTCAGGTTACCAAACCGTCAACATACGCTCATTTTAAGAAGGTCATCCGCGCCGCACCGGGACAAGATTGCGTCGAATCTCCGCCGCTGCCTTCCTCGGGAAAGCGGGCGTGCCCAGTCCCCATTTGGTGAGATAGAACCCGTCGAAGTGCCTAAAGGCACAAGGAATAGGGCAAGAATTTGACCCGAACGGATGAAGCCGCCTATCCCGCGGGTTGCATGTTCGGCTCGTCCGCAAGCGCCTTGTCGGCGGCGGCATAATGGTCCTCGCGGATATGGCCGCGGATCGCCGCGAAGGCCGCCGTCAGCACGGCGATATCGTCGGAAAAGCCGACGAGCACGAAGAAATCCGGGATGCCGTCGAGCGGCAGGACGAAATAGGCGAGCGCGGCGAGCAGGATGCCGCGCACCTTCGTCGGCGTGCGGGGATCGAGGGCGCAATAGTAGGATGCGACGAGATCGCGGGAAAACGGCACGTAGCGCATCGCGCGCTTGAGAACCGGCCAGAACCGCTTCCTGACGCGCTCGCTCTGGCGCTCCTGTTCGGCCTCGTCTCCGGGCAGGAGGATTTCACCGATCTTCACGTCATCCATGCGGGGCCTCCTTCAGGCGGCGATGCCGGCCTCGAACGGGTGGAAAATCGTCCGGCGGAATTCATATGGGAATGCGATAACGTCCCTTCAACTCTTCGTGCGAAGCGCGGCCGAAGTCTCCATCGCCGAGGCGAGCTTGAAATCGAGCTCCGTCAGGCCGCCCGCGTCGTGGTTGGTGAGCCGCACCTCGACGCGGTTATAGACGTTGAACCATTCGGGATGGTGGTTGAACTTCTCCGCCGCCAGCGCCCCCTCGGTCATGAAGCCGAAGGCCTCGCGGAAATTGCGGAATTTGTAGCGCTTCTCGATGGCGATGCCGTCGTCCGAGCGCGTCCAGCCGTCGAGCGATGCCAGCGCCTCGGAAATCGCCGCCTCGCCGAGCTTTTCCTGTTTCATCGCACGTCCTCCTTGGCCCAATGACATGGAAACGGCGCCCGAAGGCGCCGTGTTCCGCTTTGGCAGGCGTCAGACGAAGAACTGGCCGCCATTCGCCGAAATGGTCGAGCCGGTGATGAAGCCGGCATCGTCCGAGGCTAGGAAGACGACCACGCGGGCGATCTCCTCCGGCTCGCCGAGGCGCCCGACGGGAATGAGCGGGATGATCCGCTCGTTCAGCACCTTTTCGGGGATGGCGCGCACCATCTCCGTGCCGATATAGCCGGGGCAGATGGCGTTGACGGTGATGCCCTTGGCCGCGCCCTCCTGCGCCAGCGCCTTGGTGAAGCCGAGATCGCCGGCCTTGGCGGCGGAATAGTTCGCCTGGCCCATCTGGCCCTTCTGGCCGTTAATCGAGGAGATGTTGATGACGCGGCCGAAATTGCGGTCGCGCATGCCCGACCACACCGGATGGGTCATGTTGAACAGGCCGGTGAGGTTGGTGTTGACGACGGCACCCCACTGGTCGGGCGTCATCTTGTGGAACATGGCGTCGCGGGTGATGCCCGCATTGTTGACGAGCACGTCGATCGGGCCGAGGTCGGCCTCGACCCTTGCGATCCCCTCCGCGCAGGATTCGTAGCTCGAGACATCCCATTTGTAGACCGGGATGCCCGTTTCCGCCTTGAAGGCGTTGGCGGCATCGTCGTTGCCGGCGTAGTTCGCAGCCACCTTGTATCCCGCGGCCTTCAGCGCGACCGAAATGGCTGCGCCGATGCCCCGCGATCCTCCCGTAACCAATGCTACCCTGCTCATGTGGCTCACTCCCCTTGGGCTGTTTTATGAGTCGACCCGTCGCCCCGCCGGCGGCGGGTCATGGCAAAGCAACTTGCAAGCGGATGCTTACATGCGCTCAACGCACATCGCCACGCCCATGCCACCGCCGATGCACAGCGTGGCAAGGCCCTTCGAGGCGCCGCGGCGCTTCATCTCGAAGAGGAGCGTGTTGAGGATGCGGGCGCCGGACGCACCGATCGGGTGACCGATGGCGATGGCGCCGCCGTTGACGTTGACGATGGACGGATCCCAGCCGAGATCCTTGTTGACGGCGCAGGCCTGGGCCGCGAAGGCTTCGTTGGCCTCGACGAGGTCGAGGTCGCCGATCTTCCAGCCGGCCCTTTCGAGCGCCTTGCGGGAGGCCGGGATCGGGCCCGTACCCATGATCTTCGGATCAACGCCGGCCGTCGCCCAGGAGACGATGCGGGCGAGCGGCTGGATGCCGCGGCGCGAGGCTTCCGCTTCGCTCATGAGAAGGGCGGCGGCCGCGCCGTCGTTGAGACCGGAGGCGTTCGCCGCCGTCACCGTGCCCTCCTTGTCGAAGGCCGGGCGCAGCTTGGCCATGGAGTCGAGCGTCGCGCCGTGGCGGATATATTCGTCGGCATCGACCGTCACGTCGCCCTTGCGGGTCTTGACGATGAAGGGAACGATCTCGTCCCTGAAGCGGCCCTCCTTCTGGGCGGCCTCGGCCTTGTTCTGCGAGGCGACGGCGAAGGTGTCCTGCTCGTCGCGCGAGAGCTGCCACTGCTTGGCAACGTTCTCGGCGGTGATGCCCATGTGATAGCCGTAGAAGGCGTCCGTCAGGCCGTCCTTGATCATCGTGTCGATCATCTTGAAGTCGCCCATCTTCACGCCGCCGCGCAGGTGCGCGCAGTGCGGCGCCATGGACATGGATTCCATGCCGCCGGCGACGATGATGCTCGCATCGCCCGTGGCGATCTGCTGCATGCCGAGCGCGACGGCGCGCAGGCCCGAGCCGCAGAGCTGGTTCATGCCCCAGGCGGTGGCTTCCTGCGGCAGGCCGGCCTTCATGGCGGCCTGGCGGGCCGGGTTCTGGCCTTCGCCGGCCGGCAGCACCTGGCCGAGGATCACCTCGTTCACCTCGCCCACTGCCACGCCCGCGCGCTCCAGAACCGCCGAGATCACGGTCGCGCCCAGTTCGTGGGCGGGCGTGTTGGCGAAGGCTCCGTTGAAGGAACCGACCGCGGTGCGGGCGGCGCTGGCGATGACGATGGACGGGGTGCTCATGGTATGATTCCTCAGTTCTGACAGCCATGCGGCCGGCCTTGGAACCGGGCCGGCGCACGAACGGCGCGAGCCCGGCGGTTCTCCCGAAATCAAAACTGGCAAAGCGAGACAGGAGAGTCAAACGGGATATCCGGTGCCGCTAAAATTTCATGCGGGGCAGGTGCAGCATGAAAATCCATGTTGCGCAGCATTGCTCGCCGCATCGCACAATTCGATTGTCACGGCGCTGCTTTTTGCCGATACTCGCCGGAACCAAAAAAGAAACAGGAATACGGGGATGAGGAGACCCTAATGGCCAGGAACGACGGTCAGATCGTCATCAAGAAATATGCGAACCGCCGCCTCTACAACACCGGCACGAGCACCTATGTCACTCTCGACGATCTTGCGGTCATGGTGAAGAAGGGCGAGGACTTCACCGTGCAGGACGCCAAGTCGGGCGAGGACATCACCCATTCCGTGCTGACGCAGATCATCTTCGAGCAGGAATCCAAGACCGGCAACACCCTGCTGCCCATCTCCTTCCTGCGCCAGCTCATCTCCTACTACGGCGACCAGATGCAGATGGTGGTGCCGAGCTATCTCGAGCACTCCATGCAGGCCTTCACCGAGCAGCAGGCGCAGATGCGCGAGCAGATCAACAAGACCTTCGGCGACACGCCGCTCGGCAAGAACCTGCAGGTGCCGATGCAGATCGTCGAGGAGACGGTGCGGCGGAACACGGAGATGTTCCAGCAGGCGATGAAGATGTTCTCGCCCTTCGCCAATGCGGCGCCGCAGAAGGAAACCCGCAAGGCCGAAGCCAAGGACATCGACGAGCTCAAGGAGCAGCTTCGCGCGCTCCAGACCAAGCTCGACAATCTCGGCTGACGAAGCTTGACCGGCGCGGGCCTTCCCGCGCCGTCAGAGCCCGATCGAAAGGTCGCGGCTCGCCGTGCGGATCGAGACCGCAAAGCCTGCGATGACGTCGATGAAGCAGATGGTCATCAGGATGAAGAAGATCTGCGTCGCCGCGCCCTGCACGAGCAGGAACTCGACCAGGAACACCACGAACAGCACCATCGAGAGCATGTGGTCGAGGAGGGCCCGCGAGCCCGGCCGCGTGGCCTTCAGGATCTCCACGAAGAGCAGAACGAGCGCGATCAGGATGAGAAGGTCGCCGAAGGCCATGGTCCAGGTCGTGCCGGACAGCATGTTGACCGCCATCACCTCGCTGTCGAGCACCGCAACGCCGCCATTGCCGAAGAGGCCGGTCATGGCGAGGTTGTAGAGGGCGAAGGGAATGATCAGCAGCGGTATGGCCAGAAGCATGGCGCGACGGTCTCCTATGGCTGTGCGGTGCGGCCAGCCCGTCCGATCGTCTTAACGGAAGAATCGGCTCAAGAAAACGTCACCTCGAAAGCGGCGCAAAAGAAAAGGCCCGGTTTCCCGGGCCTCGATCTCGGCTGATGCCGGAAACGCGGATTATGCGCTTTCCTTCGGCGTCAGAACCTGGCGACCGCGGTACATGCCGGTCTTCAGGTCGATGTGGTGCGGACGGCGCAGTTCGCCCGAGTTCTTGTCTTCAACGTAGGTCGAACCCTTCAGAGCGTCTGCGGAACGGCGCATACCGCGCTTGGACGGGGTCGTTTTTCTTTTCGGTACAGCCATTTGACTAACTCCACTTATCGGGCAAACACATCCCTACGGCACCGGACGGGCGACAGGACATGCCTTTTTCTCGGAAATTGGGCCGGCTTATACATGGCAAAACCCCGCTTGACCAGTCCCCGTGCGGATTTTTTCGACTCCGCCGTCAGACCTCGTCTTCCGGCACGATCCAGGGCTCGGCGAGCGCCGCCGCCTGCCACCTCTGCCAGGCCGGATGCGCCTTCATGCGCGCCATATAGGCAAGGATCGTCTCGTCCCGCGTCAGGCGATAGATCTCCAGCCGGTTGACCACCGGCGCATACATCGCGTCGGCCGCCGAGAAGCCGCCGAACAGGAACGGCCCGCCCGAGCGCGCCAGCGCGTCCTTCCAGATCGTCTCGATGCGGGCGACGTCCTCCGTCACGCCGTCGGCAAGGTCGATGCTGCCGGGCGTGCGGCGGATGTTCATCGGGCAGGCATTGCGCAGCGCACGGAAGCCGGAGAGCATTTCCATCGAGATCGCCCGCGCCTCGGCGCGCGCCACCCGGTCCTGCGGCCAGATGCCGGCCTCCGGAAAGAGCTCGGCGGCATATTCGATGATGGCGAGCGATTCCCACACCTTGACGTCGCCGTGCTGCAACAGCGGCACCCGGCCCGTCGGCGAGACCTTGCGGATTTCCGGGTTGCCGGCGGCGAAATCGAACGGGATCACCCGGTCGGTGAACGGCACGCCCGCCGCCGCCATGGCGATCCAGGACCGGAACGACCAGGAGGAATAGTTCTTGTTGCCGACATAGAGGACGAGGTCTGTCATCGGAAGCTCCTTCCAGCGGACCGGACCCTAGGCGCTCAGGACCCCGAGCGCCAATGAAAAGCCCTGAACTCACTCATAAAGGCACTTGATGTATTCGCCGGAGCGGCTTGCACGATGCTCGTTCAGCCGCGCCAGCCGCTGCAGGCCGCGGCCGGGCTTGCCGGCATTGCGCTCGTAGGGGTTGGGCAGCGAGACGGCGAGAAGCGAGGCCTGCCGGCGCGAGAGCTTTGCGGCCGGCACTTTGAAATGGTGCTGCGCCGCCGCCTCGATGCCGTAGATGCCCGGCCCCCATTCGGCGATGTTGAGATAGATTTCCATCAGCCGCCGCTTGCTCCAGACGAAATCCGCCGCCACCGCCAGCGGCACCTCCATCGCCTTGCGCAGGAAGGAGCGGCCGTTCCACAGGAAGAGGTTCTTCGCCGTCTGCATGGGGATGGTGCTCGCCCCGCGCGTCTGCTCGCCGGCCAGCGCCTCGTTCACCACCGCGCGCATCTCGCCCCAGTCGACGCCGGAATGGCGGCAGAACTGCCCGTCCTCCGACATCATGACCGCCTGCACGAGATTGGGCGAGATATCCTCGAAGGAAACCCATTGCCGGTCGTAGCCGCGCAGCAGCACGAGGTCGCGCAGCATCAGCGTGGAGACGGGATGGACGAAGGCGAGCGTATAGAGGAGGATCAGCGCATAGGGCAGCGCGATCGCGGCCGCCACGGCAAGGACCAGTCGGCGCCGGTTCCGGCGAAGCCGGCTCATCCAGCCGTCCCTCTCACCGGTTTCAACCTCCATGTCCGTCCGTGTTTCCGGTACGATGTCCAAGTGCCGGCGCCCATCCATCCCGCGTTGCGCCTTCATACCGTCCCGGCTCGGCAAAAACCAGCGCCGGGCCGCGATTCTTTGCCGCCATCCCGGCATTCCCGTTGCTTCGCCGGGGAGCCCATGCCAAAGAGCGGCGATGAGCGAACGTCACCAGGAATTCCAGTCCCTTCTCAAGAGCAATGCCGAGGCGGTGGAAGCCCTTCTCGAACGGCTGCTCTCGGCCGAGATTGAGGCCGGCGAGATCGCCCGGCCGGAACGCCTGCTGGCCGCCATGCGCCACGGCGTGCTGAACGGCGGCAAGCGGCTGCGCCCCTTCCTCGTCATCGAATCCGCCGCGCTCTTCCCCAATGTCGAGCGCGAGGCGGCCTTGCGCATCGGCGCGGCGCTCGAATGCATCCATTGCTATTCGCTCGTCCATGACGACCTGCCGGCGATGGACGACGACGACCTGCGCCGCGGCCAGCCGACCGTGCACATCGCCTTCGACGAGGCCTTGGCCATCCTTGCCGGCGACAGCCTTCTGACGCTCGCCTTCGACATCGTCGCCGCGCCCGAAACGCATCTGCCCGACGCCACCAAGACGGCGCTGGTGCTGGCGCTGTCCCGCGCCGCCGGCATCGGCGGCATGGCCGGCGGCCAGGCGCTGGACCTTGCCGCCGAAAAGCACGCGCCCGACGAGGACGGCATCGTCACGCTGCAGGCGATGAAGACCGGCGCGCTGCTGCGCTTCGCCTGCGAGGCCGGCGCCATCGTCGCCGGCGCTTCGGCGGAGGACCGCGCCACGCTCCGCCGCTACGGCGAGACGGTGGGCCTTGCCTTCCAGATCGCCGACGACCTGCTCGACCTCACCGCCGACGCGAAGACCATGGGCAAGGCGACCGGCAAGGACGCCGAGCGCGGCAAGGCGACGCTCGTCTCCCGCCGAGGCCAGGCATGGGCGGAACATCGCCTGAAGGAACTCGTGACGGAGGCCGAGGCGCTTCTTGCGCCGTTCAGCCATCGGGCCGGTATCCTCGTCGAGACCGCCCATTTCATCGCCAATCGCAGGAACTGACGTCATGAGCAAATTCTGGTCGCCGATCGTTGCCACGCTCAAGCCCTATGTCGCAGGCGAGCAGCCGCGCATCCAAAACCTCACCAAGCTCAACACCAACGAAAACCCCTACGGCCCCTCGCCCAGGGCCATCGCCGCCATGCAGGCCGCCGTCGCCGACAGCCTGAAGCTCTACCCCGATCCGGGCGCACTGGCGCTGCGCCAGTCCATCGCCCGCTTCCACGGCGTCGAGGCCGACGAGGTCTTCGTCGGCAACGGCTCGGACGAGGTGCTGGCGCATGTCTTCGTCGCGCTTCTCAAGCATGAGAAGCCGCTGCTCTATCCCGACATCACCTACAGCTTCTACCCGACCTATTGCCGTCTCTTCGGCATCACGTCGGAGGAAGTCCCCCTGAAGGACGATTTCACCATCGACCTTGCGGACTACGACCGCCCCGCCGGTGCGATCATCCTGCCGAACCCGAATGCCCCGACCGGCATCGGCCTGCCGCTCGCCGCCATCGAGAGGCTCGTCGCCGCGCATCCGGACCAGCCGGTGGTGATCGACGAGGCCTATATCGATTTCGGCGGCGAGAGCGCGATCCCGCTGACGAAGAAATACGACAACCTCCTCGTCGTCCACACGCTCTCCAAGTCCCGCTCGCTGGCGGGCCTGCGCGTCGGCTACGCCATCGGCCAGCGCCCGCTGATCGATGCGCTGGAGCGCGTCAAGGACAGCTTCAACTCCTATCCGCTCGACCGCGTCGCCCAGGCCGGCGCGGCCGCGGCGATCGACGACCGGGAATGGTTCGACGCAACGCGCGGCAAGGTGATCGAGCAGCGCGAGCGCGTGACGGGCGCGCTGCGCCAGCGTGGTTTCGAGGTGCTGCCCTCGCAGGCGAACTTCGTCTTCGCCCGCCACCCGGGGCACAGCGGCGAGGCGCTGGCAAAGGGCCTTCGCGAGCGCGCCGTGCTGGTGCGCCATTTCGCAAAGCCCCGCATCTCGGATTTCCTGCGCATCACCATCGGCACGCCGGAGGAATGCGACCGGCTGGTCGCGGCGCTCGAAGAGATCGTCTGAGGCTTCGGGGCTTCCTCACGTCCCCCTGCCGGGACCGTCTTCCCGCGTGGGGAGAAGGGGATAGTTGCGCGCCATTCTCCCCTCGTTATCGGCCTGGCAGGAATAACGCCGCCACACCTTCTTCCCCATGGGGAGAAGGTGACCCGAAGGACCGGATGAGGGGGGACATGTGGTGCAATTCTCCCGCTTGGAGCGGAAAAAGCCTTCGGCTATCGTCCACCGACGCTCACCGGTGGCCCCATGACCGATCTTACGCCCTACCTGCCACAGCTCACCGTCGCCTGGACGGCCTATCTCATCGCCACGGCCTCGCCCGGCCCGGCAATCGTCGCCATCATCGCGACCTCGATCAGCCAGGGCCGCCGCGCCGGGCTTGCGCTCGCCTCCGGCGTGCTGACGGGCTCCTATATCTGGGCGATCCTCACGGCCTCGGGCCTTTCCGCCCTCATCCGCGCCTATGGCGAAGCGATCATCGTGCTGAAGATCGTCGGCGGCGGCTACCTGCTGTGGCTCGCCTGGAATGCGTATCGCGCCGCCCGCAGGAGCGAGGAGACCTACCGCGCTGAGATGGCCGCCCTGCCGGCGCTGTCGCCGCGCCGCCAGTATCTCAAGGGCCTCGGCATCCACCTCACCAATCCCAAGGCGATCTTCAACTGGATCATGCTGACATCGCTCGGCATGCCGCCCGGCGCTCCCGGCGGCGTCATGGCGACCTTCATCGCCGGCTGCATGGCGATGGGGATCTGCGTCTTCCTCGGCTTCGCGCTGGTCTTCTCGCTCGGCCCGGTCCATCGCGCCTACCTGAAGGCGCGCCGCGGCATCGAGGGCGTGATGGCCGCCTTCTTCGCCTTTGCCGGCTTCAAGCTGCTGACGACACGCCTGTAGCTATTCCGCCGCCGCCTGCCCCGTGCCGTAGCGCTTCTCGATATAGTCGTTGACCAGCGCCTCGAACTCGCCAGCGATATCGGTACCGCGCAGCGTCATCGCCTTCTTGCCGTCGACATAGACGGGGGCGATGGGAAGTTCGCCCGTGCCGGGCAGCGAGATGCCGATATCGGCATGCTTGCTCTCGCCCGGCCCGTTGACGATGCAGCCCATGACAGCGACCTTGAGGCCTTCGACGCCCGGATATTTCTCGCGCCAGACCGGCATGTTCTTGCGGATGTCGTCCTGGATCTTCTGCGCCAGTTCCTGGAAGACCGTCGAGGTCGTGCGCCCGCAGCCGGGACATGCGGCGACGACGGGAATGAACTGGCGGAAGCCCATGACCTGCAGCAGCTCCTGCGCCACCTGCACCTCGCGGGTGCGGTCGCCGCCGGGCTCCGGCGTCAGCGAGATGCGGATGGTGTCGCCGATGCCCTGCTGCATGAGGATGCCGAGCGAGGCCGACGAGGCGACGACGCCCTTGGTGCCCATGCCGGCCTCCGTCAGGCCGAGATGCAGCGCATGGTCGGAGCGGGCCGACAGCATCGCATAGACGGCGATGAGGTCCTGCACATTGGAGACCTTGGCCGACAGGATGATATGGTCGCGCGCAAGGCCGATCTCCTCGGCAAGCTCGGCCGAAAGCAGCGCCGACTGGCAGATCGCCTCGCGCATCACCTGCTGGGCGGTGAGCGGGAAACCCCTGTCCTGGTTCTCGTCCATCAGCCGGGTCAAAAGCTCCTGGTCGAGCGAGCCCCAGTTGACGCCGATGCGCACCGGCTTGTCGTGGCGGATCGCCGTCTCGACGATGGCGGCGAACTGGCGGTCCTTCTTGTCCTTGAAGCCGACATTGCCGGGATTGATGCGGTATTTCGCCAGCGCCTCGGCGCAGGCCGGGTGATCGGCGAGCAGCTTGTGGCCGATATAGTGGAAGTCGCCGACGAGCGGCACGTCCAGGCCGAGTCTCAGCAGCCGCTCGCGGATCTTCGGCACCGCCGCCGCGCTCTCGTCGCGATCGACCGTGATGCGCACGATCTCGGAGCCCGCCTTGTGAAGGGCGGCGACCTGCGCCACCGTCGCGTCGATATCGGCCGTGTCCGTGTTGGTCATCGACTGCACGACGACGGGGGCGCCACCGCCGACGAGCACGCCGCCGACATCGACGCCGACGGACACGCGCCGCGGCTTCGGTTCAAAATCGAAGGAAAAGGACATTTTGGAGCCTCTTGCTCGAAAGCGGCCGCGCGGGCGCGGTCTTTGCCCTCAGGTGGATCAGGAAATGTGGCTTGTCAACCGGCAGGGCGATTTCAGTGCCGCTCGCGCACGTCCGCATGCACCGCATGGTGCGAAAGCGCCAGCACGACGATGAAGAGGACCGGCAGGAGCGTGAAGATCATCGCAAAGCCCACATGCTCGGCGATGAAGCCGATGACCGAGGGCGCGAAGAGCGAGCCGGAATAGCCCATGACCGTCGCGACCGACAGCGCCACGCCCTGCGCGTAGCCCGGCAGGTTACCGGCGGCCGAGAAGGCGATGGGCACCATGTTGGAAATGCCGACGCCGCAGAGCGCGAAGCCCGCCATCGCCACATAGGCATTCGGCGCCATGCCGGCCACCACCATGCCGAGGATCGCCGTGACCGTGCAGAAGCGCAGCGTCTTCACCGCGCCGAAGCGGTCGCGCACATGGTCGCCGGCAAAGCGCATGACGGCCATGGTCAGCGAGAAGGTGCCGAAGGCGAAGCCCGAAAGGGCCAGCGACGCACCGAGCTCGTTGCGCATGTAGAGCGCGCCCCAGTCGAGGATCGCCCCTTCCGGCACCATGCAGAACAGCGCCATCAGGC
This sequence comes from Shinella sp. R2-11, assembly GCF_055330205.1. Taxonomy (NCBI): domain Bacteria; kingdom Pseudomonadati; phylum Pseudomonadota; class Alphaproteobacteria; order Hyphomicrobiales; family Rhizobiaceae; genus Shinella; species Shinella sp. R2-11. The sequence goes on from NZ_JBVAPC010000005.1 coordinate 103,155, forward strand.
CGATCAGCCAGGGCAGCGGCGTCAGCGGCAGGCGCACCTTCCGGCGCTCCTCGCTCGGATGGGGCGCATCGTGCAGGATGCGCGGCCAGACGAGGACCAGCATCGCCGCCCCGGCGACCGTGAGCAGCACGGCATGGCCCGTCACCCCGAGCGCCTCCATGAGGAAGCCGCCCGTCGCCGCGCCGATGAAGGCGCCGAGGCTCCAGAAGGCATGGCAGGACGACATGATCGCCCGGCGCATGGATTTCTCCACCTCCACGGCATTGCCGTTCATGGCGACGTCCATGCCGCCCATCAGCCCGCCGAAGAGGAAGATGGCGATGGCGCCGAGCGGGATCGTCGGCGCGACCGACAGCAGCAGCATGGTGGTGAGGAAGAGGATCGTCGCGCCCTTGACCGTGCGCGTCGTGCCGAAATGGGCGATCAGCACGCCGGCGATCGGCATCAGGACGAGCGAGCCGATGCCGAAGCACATGATCATCAGGCCGAGCCCGGCCTCCGTCAGCCCGAGGCGCGCTGCAAATTCCGGGATCTTCGGCGCCCAGGCGCCGGCAAAGGTGCCGTTCAGGAGGAAGAGGCCGGACACGGCGAGCCGCGTCGGCGGAAAATGAGTCCCGGCGAAGGATTTGCCGGCAAGGGCGGTTTCGGGCGTCGTCATGAGGGTCTTTCGGGATTGCGCCGGGCTCAGCCGGCCCGCAGGGTTTTAATGCCGGCCGCCGTCAGCGCGGCGGCCTCCTTGTCGTCCGCATCCGCCTCGATCACGGCCTGCGCCACGCGGGAAAGCGGCACGACCGAATAGGGGGCTGCGGTGGAAAGCTTGTCGTTGGTCACCACGACCATGACGGTGCGGCTGCGCGAGGCGAGGAAACGCTTGAACTCCGCCTCCTCGAAGCTCTCGGCGGTCACGCCCGCCTCCGGATCGATGCCGCAGACGCCGAGGACGAGGATGTCCGGGCGCAGCGCCTCGGCATCGCGCATCGCCTTGGCGCCGATCGCCGCGCCCGCCCGGGCATCGATCAGGCCGCCGAGCTGGATGGTCGTAAGATCGTGCTCCAGGAGCGCGGCGGCGATGGCCGGCGCATTGGTGGCGACCGTCAGGCCATGGCCGGCAGGCAGCGCGCGGGCGAGCGCAAGGTTGGTGCTGCCGGCATCGAGGAAGACCGTGGCGCCCGGCGGAACCAGCGTCGCCGCCGCCCGTGCCAGCGCCGCCTTGCGCGCCCCGCCGACGGCCATGCGCTCGTTCATCGTGGTCGAAGACGGCAAAATCGGCAGCGCCCCGCCATAAACCCGCCGGCAAAGCCCGGACGCCGCCATCTCGCGCAGGTCCCGCCGGATCGTATCCTCCGAAACGCCGAGCTCCTGCGCCAGTTCCGCCGCGATCACCCGCCCCGAAAGGTCGAGCCGCGTGCGAATGAGCGCCTGCCGCTCGCCAAGAAGAAGGTCCTGTACCGACATTGCCAAACCGGATCGTGCACGATTGCGCGCCAATACGCATAAATCGGCAAAACAGTCAATGAACGGGCATATCGCGCTTGATCGCCGCGGGGCGCGGCGGCGGTGCTTCTGCCGCGGCAACCCTACGGAACCCACCACCTATGGGCCTTGGCAGGCATGGTACATTCAGCCACCTCCGTCGCCAGGCCGTTTCTAACGGCCTCTTGCGCATTGAGGATCTTCGCGCGCCCTGCAAGATGGGCTCGCACATCGAGCTTTTCCGCCGCGCCGGCTGTCCGTTCCTCGAAAATTTCGGCATATCTTTTTGCGTCGAAATCGAGGCTGTCCACGTATTCGGCGAGGCGGTCATGGTCCACGAAGCCCTCCCGGAATCCCCAATTGAGCGGGTGAACCTTGATCTTCCCGTGGGGGACGATGACGCGCTTTGTCCCGGCGAGAAACATGATCACCGCCATCGATTCGACGTTCGACAGGCAATAGGTGGCAATCGGCACGGGAACGGACCGGAGCAGGTGATACGCTGCAAAGCCTTGATCCGTCTGTCCTCCCTCGCTGGAAATATAAACGTGAAGCTCGGTGGCGGCGACGAAACCATGACCGCCGGCGATGGCCTTCTGAACCGCATCGTTCAGATACGCCAAGGACGCCTGCTCGATCGGTCGCAAAAAATGAATGGTGTGAATTGCCATCCCAGCCTCCCGGACCGTCGCGGCGCGCAGACGGCGGCGTCAGATCGATTTGCAGACGCCTCTGGACGGCATCCTCGAAGCTGGCGAGCATACGCCCATTTTGCCGCCACTTGAATCTGCGCGTAGCCGTTGGCGGCGGCCCGTCGGGCGTCCGGCGCCAAAATCTTTCCCTTTCCGCCAAACATGCGCTAAGGGCATCGGCCATGACCAAGCCGGGCCCCACAGACCAGACCTTCGTCGTCCTTCTCGGCGGCGCGCTCGCAGTGACGCCGCGCCTTCGCGCGGATGTCGCCGGCGCCCGCGTCGTGGCGGCGGACGGCGGCATGCGGCATGCGGCAGGGCTCGGCGTGACGCCGGAAATCTGGGTCGGCGATTTCGATTCGACGCCGCCGGAACTCATTGCCGCCTGGCCCGCCATCGAGCGCCAGCCCTGGCCCGCCGCCAAGAACGAGACGGACGGTGCGCTCGCCGTTTCCGTCGCGGCCGAGCGGGGCGCAAGGCGGATCGTGCTCGCCGGCGCGCTCGGCGGCGAGCGCAGCGACCATGCGCTGATGCACCTCATCCACGCCGTCTCGCTGGAAGAAGAGGGCTATGCGGTCAAGCTCACCTCCGGCGAGGAGGAAGCCTGGCCGCTGCTGCCCGGCAGCCGCGAGATCGATCTGCCGCAGGGCAGCCTCTTTTCCGTCCTCGGACTCTCGCCGCTTTCCGGCCTCTTCATCGACAATGTGCGCTATCCGCTCAACGATTTTTCGTTGCCCTTCGGCTCGTCGCGCACCATCTCCAATGTCGCGGAAGGCCCGATCCGCCTTTCGCTCGCCTCCGGCCGCGCGATCCTCATCGCCCGGCCCTACGACCTTTCAGGAGCCTGACCCTTGGCACCGCCCATTCTCAAACTCGACGATATCTTCCTCAGCTTCGGCGGCACGCCGCTGCTCGCCGGCGCGAGCCTGCAGGTGGAGCCCGGCGACCGCATCTGCCTCGTCGGCCGCAACGGCTCGGGCAAGTCGACGCTGATGAAGATCGCCGCCGGGCTTGCCGAGGCGCAGTCGGGCGAGGTCTTCCGCCATCCCTCCGCGACCATCCGCTACCTGCACCAGGCCCCCGATTTCGACGGCTACGACACCGTCGCCGCCTATGCCGAGGCGGGCCTCGGCCCGAGCGACGATCCCTACCGCGTCACCTATCTCCTCGAACATCTCGGTCTTTCCGGTAACGAGGACCCGAAGTCGCTCTCGGGTGGCGAGGCGCGCCGGGCGGCGCTTGCCCGCGTCATGGCGCCGGAGCCGGACATCCTGCTCCTCGACGAGCCGACCAACCATCTCGACCTTCCCACCATCGAATGGCTGGAAGGCGAGCTGCAATCGACCCGCTCGGCCCTCGTCGTCATCTCGCACGACCGCCGCTTCCTGGAAAAAGTCTCCAACGCCACCGTCTGGCTCGACCGCGGCCAGTCGCGCCGCCTCAACAGGGGCTTCGCCCATTTCGAGGCCTGGCGCGACGAGGTGCTGGAGGCCGAGGAGCTGGAACAGCACAAGCTCGGCAAGGCCATCGAGCGCGAGGAGCACTGGCTGCGCTATGGCGTCACCGCGCGGCGCAAGCGCAACATGCGCCGCCTCGGCGCGCTGCACGACCTGCGCGCCCGCTACCGTGGCCACAAGGGCCCGCAGGGCTCGGTGCAGGCCAGCGCCTCCGACGCGCAGGAATCCGGCAAGCTGGTCATCGAGGCGGAGAAGATCACGAAGGCCTATGGCCAGCGCACCATCGTCGCCCCCTTCTCGATCCGCGTGCATCGCGGCGACTGCATCGGCCTCGTCGGCCCGAACGGCGCCGGCAAGACGACGCTGTTGAAGATGCTGACCGGCCAGCTCGAACCCGACAGCGGCACCGTCAAGCTCGGCACGAACCTTGAGATCGCCACGCTCGACCAGCGCCGCGAGGACCTGAACCTCGACGACACGCTCGCCCACTACCTCACCGACGGGCGCGGCGAGACGCTGCTGGTCAATGGCGAGCAGCGTCACGTCACCGGCTATATGAAGGAATTCCTGTTCCAGCCGGAGCAGGCCCGAACGCCGATCCGCAACCTCTCCGGCGGCGAGCGTGCCCGGCTGATGCTGGCCCGCATCCTCTCGCGCCCGACGAACCTCCTCATCCTCGACGAGCCGACCAACGACCTCGACATCGAGACGCTGGACCTGTTGCAGGAGATCGTCGCGGGCTTTGCCGGCACGGTGCTGCTCGTCAGCCACGACCGCGACTTCCTCGACCGCACCGTCACTTCCACTATCGCCCCCGCCGACCCGGAAAGCCCGGACGGCCGCTGGATCGAATATGCCGGCGGCTATACCGACATGATGGCCCAGCGCCGCGGCGCGATCGAAGAGAAGCGCAAGGCGGAAAAGGCAGAGAAGACCAAGGCCGCCGATACGTCGGCCGCCGCTTCCGCCGACGCAAAGGGCAAGTCGAAGCTCTCCTACAAGCAGAAATTCGCGCTGGAGAACCTGCCGAAGGAAATGGAGAAGGCGGAGAAGGAGATCGCCGCCCGCGAGGCAAAGATAGCCGATCCCAATCTCTTCACGAAGGACCCGGCCACCTTCAACCGGCTCGCCGCCGAGATGGAGAAGCTGCGCGACGGCCTGACGAAGATGGAGGAGGAATGGCTGGAGCTGGAGATGCTGCGGGAAGAGCTGGAGGGCTGAGGAGCCCTCGTCCTGCCCGCCGCCGCCAGAGAGCCGGCGGATTGATTCGCGCGCGCAGTAGCGCTATCTAGGAACCTCGTGGTGATTTGGCCGGCCGGCTTGCAGCCACGTTAAACAAGTCGCTAAAGGGCCGCGCGAGGAAGAGCCTTACGTGGACCGGTTGCGACATCGTTGCGGCCGGTTTTGTTTTGGATCGAGTTGAGACATGCCCATCAAGATTCCCGATACGCTCCCCGCCTTCCAGACCCTCGTCGACGAGGGTGTGCGGGTGATGACCGAAACGGTGGCGATCCGGCAGGACATCCGCCCGCTGCAGATCGGGCTGCTCAACCTCATGCCGAACAAAATCAAGACGGAAGTGCAGATGGCGCGCCTCGTCGGCGCCTCGCCGCTGCAGGTCGAGCTGTCTCTCATTCGCGTCGGCGGCCACCGCGCCAAGAACACCTCGGAAGAGCACCTGCTCGCCTTCTACGACACGTGGGAGGAGGTGAAGCACCGCAAGTTCGACGGCTTCATCATCACCGGCGCGCCGGTCGAGACCCTAGACTACGAGGACGTCACCTACTGGGACGAGATGAAGCAGATCCTCGACTGGACGGAGACCAATGTCCATTCGACGCTGAACGTCTGCTGGGGCGCCATGGCGGCGATCTACCATTTCCACGGAGTGCCCAAGCACACGCTGGAGGAGAAGGCCTTCGGCGTCTACCGCCACCATAACAGGAAGCCCTCGTCGGTCTATCTCAACGGCTTCTCGGACAATTTCGAGGTACCGGTCTCGCGCTGGACGGAGATTCGCATCGAGGACATCCGCAAGGTGCCGGAGCTCGACATCCTGCTCGATTCCGACGAGACGGGCGTCTGCCTAATCCAGGAGAAGGCCGGCAACCGGCTCTATATCTTCAACCATGTGGAATACGATTCCACGTCGCTCGCCGACGAATATTTCCGCGACGTCTCGGCGGGTGTGCCGATCAAGCTGCCGAAGAACTATTTCCCGCACAACGATCCATCCCTGCCGCCGCAGAACCGCTGGCGCGGCCACGCGCATCTCCTCTTCGGCAACTGGATCAACGAGATCTACCAGACGACGCCCTACGACCTTCAGAAAATCGGAACGGGAGCCTGAGCCATGAGCCGGATCGTCATTCGCCCCCTGCACAATGACGACGAAGGCGAATGGCGCCGCCTGTGGACCGCCTATCTCGCCTTCTACGAGACGGTGCTGCCGGAGGAGATCTTCGCCGCCACCTTCGCCCGGCTGACGGGCGAGCGGGCGGAGGGCGAATATCGCGGCCTCATGGCAACCCTCGACGGCAAGCCGGTCGGCCTTGCGCATTACCTCTTCCATCGCTCCTGCTGGACGCTCAACAGCATCTGCTACCTGCAGGATCTCTTCGCCGATCCCGAGGTGCGCGGCATGGGCATCGGCCGCGCACTGATCGAAGGCGTCTATGCCAGGGCGAAGGAGGCGCGCGCGCCGGAGGTCTACTGGATGACGCAGGATTTCAATGCCACCGCCCGTAAGCTCTACGACCGCATCGCCGAGAAGACGCCCTTCATCGTCTATCAGAAGAACATCCAAGGCCCGGTTTAAAAGTATGACTTTTTGATTGCAGGCGGGCGAAAATTGCAGCAGGTTGCCGCCCGGAAAGAACTGGGGAAGGCAGAGGAGACAGACGTGCGGGCAGGAAATGAGATCTTCGGCCATCTGGAAAACGGCGAGGCCGTCGAGCGCGTCACGATTGCCGGCGGCGGGCTGACCGCCCATGTGCTGACCTGGGGCGCCGTCATCCAGGACCTGCGCCTCGAGGGCCACGACGCCCCGCTGGTGCTGGGCTACGAGGACCTGCCCTCCTATCTCGACCACTCCCCCTATTTTGGTGCGACGCCCGGCCGTTGCGCCAACCGCATCGCCGGCGGCCGCTTCACCATCGACGGCACCGCCTATCAGCTCGAATGCAACGAGGGCGGCGTCACGCATCTGCATGGCGGCAGCGACGGCATCGGCCGGCAGAACTGGCGCATTGCCGAGCAGGGCCCCGATTTCGTCACGCTGACCGTCACCGATCCCGCCGGCCGCGCCGGCTATCCCGGCAATTGCGCGATCGCCTGCACTTATAGCCTGCCCGGCGACGGCATGCTCTCCGTCGCCTATTCGGCGACGACGGATGCCGCGACGCCGGCCAATCTCTGCCAGCACAGCTATTTTATCCTCGACGACGGTCCTGACGCGCTCGGCCACGAGATCCGCCTCGCCGCCGACCGCTACCTGCCGGTCGATAAAAACCTCATCCCGACGGGGGAGATCCGCCCGGTCGCCGGCACGCCTTTCGACCTCACCGGCTGGACCCCGCTTCATCGCCAGAAGGAAGCGGGCGGCGTCGCCTTCGACCACAATTTCTGCCTTTCGGCGGAGCGGCAGGCAAAGCGCCCGGTCGGCGCGGTGCGCAGCCCGCGCTCCGGCATCTCGCTGGAGGTGCGGACCACCGAGCCCGGCGTGCAGCTCTATACCGGCGCCTATGTGGATTGCCCGGTTCCCGGCCTCGGCGGCCGGCGCTACGGCCCCTTCGCCGGCTTCTGCCTCGAAACGCAGATCTGGCCGGACGCCGTCAACCACGGCAATTTCCCGAAGGCGGTCCTTCGCCCCAGCGAGACGCTGCGGCAGGAAACCGACTACGTCTTCCGCAAGGCCTGACCCCCGCGCGAAAGGATTGCCGGAACGCAAGGAAATCGAAACTTTTGTAACGGACAAACGACCCTTATTGGCCCGGAATGAAGCCGGGTCGTGCGGGATTGAACGCGCCAGGACAGCGCCGGTCGCCCCAGGGGACGCCTGTCCATGAAACTCTCTGATCTCTCCATCGCCCGGAAAGTCGGCCTTCTGGTGCTTCTGATGGGCATCGCCGCCGGCACAATCGCCACCGTCGGCAGCCGCGGCCTCACCTCGCTCGGCGCGGCCTTGCAGGATACCGGCGCGCGCGAGGAAGTCGCCCGCGAGGCGATGGATCTGCGCATCGACGTCATCGCCATCAGCCGCATGACCTACCAGCTCGCCATGGCTCCGGAAAAGGCCGCCGACTTCGCCGCCGAGACGGAAAAGCGCGCCGGCGAGATGCTGGACCGCCTGCCGAAGATCGCCTCCACCGCCGATGCCGACGAGCAGAAGCTGCTCGAAGGCGTCCGCGCATCGCTGACGCCCTATTTCGACGAAATCCGCGCCATGGTCGCCGTCGCCGCGCAAAAGGGCGACGATCGCGCCGCTATCCTCGCCGCGCTCGACAAGGCGCTGGAAGGCCAGAAGGCCGTCACTGCTGCGCTCAAGGAATACACCACCTATTCTGCCGAGACCCTGTCGGCCTCGCGCGCCGTCGCGATCTCCCGCTCGGCGACGACGCAGGTCCTCCTGCTCGCCACCGCCTTCGTCTGCATCGTCGCCGGCATGCTCTTCAGCATGCTCTTCGCCCGCAACGGCATCATGCGCCCGATCCAGCGCCTGACCGGCGTGATGTCGAACCTTGCCGCCGGCAAGCTGGACGACGAGATTCCCGGCACCGAACGCAAGGACGAGATCGGCGCCATGGCGCGCACGCTCGACGTCTTCCGCGCCAACGAGATGCAGATGCGCGAGATGGAAGCGCAGGAAGCCGCCCTGCAGGCGCAGAGCAAGGACCTACAGTCGAACATCAGCACCATCGTCGCCGCCGCCGCCGCCGGCGATTTCTCCCGCCGCATCACCAAGTCCTACGAGGACGAGGACCTCAGCCGCTTCGCCGGCAGCGTCAACGAGCTGGTGGAGAATGTCGACCGGGGCGTCAGCGAAGTGCGCCGCGTCATCGCCTCGCTGTCTCATGCCGACCTTACGCAGGAAATGGCCGGCCACTTCCAGGGCGACTTCGCCGAGCTCCAGGCGAACGTCAACGGCGCCATGCTGACGCTGCGCAGCACGATGGGCGGCATCCTCTCGACCGCCGGCACCATTACCGGCAATTCCCGCGAGCTTTCCGCCGCCGCCGACCAGCTCGCCCACCGCACCGAGCAGCAGGCCGCCTCGCTGGAGGAGACCGCCGCCGCGCTGGAGGAGATCACCACGACCGTGAAGACCTCCACGGCCCGCGCCATCGAGGCCTCGGAGATCGTGCGCGAGACCAAGGAAAGCGCCGAGAAATCCGGCGACATCGTGCAGAGCGCCATCGACGCCATGGGCCGCATCGAGCAGTCCTCGCAGAAGATCAGCCAGATCATCTCGGTGATCGATGAGATCGCCTTCCAGACGAACCTCCTCGCCCTCAATGCCGGCGTCGAAGCCGCGCGGGCAGGCGAGGCGGGCCGCGGCTTCGCCGTGGTCGCGCAGGAAGTGCGCGAGCTCGCCCAGCGCTCGGCCAATGCCGCCAAGGAGATCAAGACGCTGATCAACGCCTCCGCCGGCGAAGTGAAGGGCGGCGTCTCGCTGGTGCTGTCGACCGGCGACGTGCTCTCCGAGATCAAGGACCTCGTGAACCGGGTCAACGACCACGTCGTCTCGATCACCCGCGCCGCGCAGGAACAGTCCGCCGCGCTCGGCGAGATCAACACGGCCGTCAACCAGATGGACCAGATGACCCAGCAGAACGCCGCCATGGTGGAAGAAACTACCGCCGCCAGCCAGGTCCTCGCCAGCGAGGCCGCACAGCTCCAGACGGCACTCTCGCAGTTCCATATCGGCGAGGAGCGGAGCTACGGCACGCCGCAGCGCCGGGCTGCCTGAGGCAAATCGCATGGCATCCGAAAGGGCCGGCAGCCGAAAGCGGTTGCCGGCCTTTTCTGTTTCATGATCAGAACGATGCTTTGAGGCTGCGCTGGAGCGCCTCGACGATCAGCCGCTTCAGCTCCGCGTGGATATCGCCACGCGGGCGTTTGCCGGGGTCCTCGCAGATCGGATCGACCTCGCCGAGCGATTTCAGCAGCGCGGCGCCGCCTTGCTTGCATTCCGGCAGGAAGCTGAAATGCCCGGCCTCCGCCACCGCCGCATAGGTAGAATGGGGAACCAGCGCCGCAAGCCTGTCGGAAATCACCGCCTCGGGAATCGTGCCCGGGCTGCCGAGATTGATGAACGCGAGCGGAATGGCGACCGCCTTCAGGCTGTCGGCGACATAGGCCTGCGCCAGTCCCGGATCGACGGCCACCACCGAGCGCACGCGCGGATCGAGGTTGGACTGCTCGAAGCGCACCCTGTCGAGCTTGCGTAGATCGACCTTCTCCACCGTCACCGGCGCGTCGTCGACATAACCCCGGCCGCCGGTGAACCACGCGCAATCCCACTTCCCGTAGCCGTCGCAATAGCGGGCATAGGCTTCGAGATCGGCACGCGCGCCGGCGATTTCCATGGCGGCCGCCCCGCCCAGCGAGAAGCCGACGATGCCGATCCGCGCCGTATCGATCGCCGCGCGCCAACCGGCATCGGCCGAAAACCCGTCGATCAGGGCGGAGAGGTCGGCGGTGCGCTCCCAGATCCGCGGCGTCGCCGCCGGGGTCGAATCGCCGCTCGTCGTGCCGGGATGGTTCGGCCCGGCGACGATGAAGCCGGCTTCGGCGAGTGCCGCCGCGAGCCAGCTCATGGCCTCGACGCGCCCGCCCGAACCATGGGAGAGCAGCACGAGGGGAAAGCGGCCATCCGCGACGGGTGCGTTTTCGCGTGCCGGCGCGCCCTTGAACAATTGGTTGTCGCCGATCAGGGTCGGCGTGCCGCCGGCGCCGGCGGGATACCAGACGGTGACGCGGATATCCCGGTTCCGTTCGGGAGCGGGCATGTCGAGAGTGCGGACGCCGACCTCCGCGGCATGAGCAGATGCTGCCGCCACAACGGCAAGCAGAAGGGAGGAAAACAGGGAGCGGACGAACATGAAGACCTCGTTCGGTTGCATTTGACCGGGAAATCCTCGCCCCGATCGTCCGCCGCCGCGTCCTCGATCGTGTTTGAGGTCGCCCTGGATCGCGATCCGGATCATGATGGCCGCCAACGCCAACCGATCGCCCCCGTGTCCCTCCGTGCTCTTCGTTCCCCTGCCCTTCGTCATCGCGCTCCTGCTTTTCCTGCGCTTCGTCGCGCTGCTGCGCCGGCAGGAGGTCGGCAATCGGCCGTTTCTCGCGCTGATCGGACTCTGCGTCCTGCAGTCGATCGCCGTCGGCCTGCGCTGGGGCTATGACGTGACGGCCATCCGGTTCGTCCTGCCCGTCCTTGCGGGCGGCCTGCCGCCGCTGGCCCTGGCGAGCTTCCAGAGCCTCATCCATCGCGACCGGGCGGATATCCGCTGGTTGAACATCGCCCCGCCGCTGGTCATCGTCGCCCTCCTGGTCCTGGCGCCGGGGTTCATCGACGGTGCGCTGGTCGCCATCTTCGTCGGTTATGCCGTCATCCTCCTGCGGCTGGCGCATGCCGGCCCCGACGGGCTGGACGCGGCCCGGCTCGATGGCGCCGCCGGGGCCCACAAGGCCCTTCTCATCGCGGCTTTCGCGCTCTGCCTTTCCGCCTCCTTCGATATCGCCGTGCTTCTCGCAATCGAATGGGGCTATGCGGAAGACGTGCCGATGATCGTCAGCAACGCCAATCTGCTCGGCCCCCTCCTCGTCGGCCTCACCGCGACGGTGGCCGCGCGCGCGCATGTCCCATCGGCGCCTTCGGAGGAAACGGAAGAGGACGTCGCCGCGGCCGAGCGCGATCGCGACGTGCTCGAACGCGTCGACCGGCTGCTGAAGGAGCAGAAGCTTTTTCGTGACGACAACCTGACGCTCGCGCGCCTCGCCCGCCGGGCAGGCGTGCCGGGCCGTCAGATTTCCGGCGCGATCAACCGCCTCGCCGGCAAGAACGTCTCGCAATACATCAACGATTTCCGCATCACCGAGGCCTGCCGGCTGCTGCGCGAGACCGACATGCCCGTGACCGCGGCCATGCTCGAATCCGGTTTCCAGACCAAATCGAACTTCAACCGCGAATTCCGCCGGGTCACCACGCAGAGCCCAGCCACCTGGCGCGCGGAGAACCGCTCGACATAACCGACCGACTGACCACCCTTGAGGCAGGTCCAGAAACACAAAAGCCCCGGCGAATCGAGGCTTCGAAAACTTTGGAGAGAATGGAGCGGGTGAAGCGATTCGAACGCTCGACCCCAACCTTGGCAAGGTTGTGCTCTACCCCTGAGCTACACCCGCTCATCGTCGACGGCCTGGGGTAGTCTGTGGCCGAAGGTCGCTGCGTTGCGGCGACGGGCGGTATATGACGCAAGCCATTTTCAAATGCAACAGGGAAATGTCGGAATTCGAAGAAAAAATTGCGGTCCCTTTCCGAGCCCCGGTTTTTCAGGTGGTTGCGCACGGGCGGTCGAAGCCCTATCAGCGGACGGGACCAACATGGCAGGAACAGGACATGAGCGAAGCGCAGCCGAAGACGGACAAGGATCTCTTTCAGTTTCTCGACGGGCTGGGCATCGCCCATACGACGAAGGAACATGCCCCTGTCTTCACCGTCGCCGAATCCGTCGCGCTGCGCGACGAGATCCCCGGCGGCCATACGAAGAACCTCTTCGTGAAGGACAAGAAGGACAATTACTTCCTGATGACCGTCGAGGAACATGCGACGGTGGACCTGAAGACCATCCATTCCGTGATCGGCGCGGCAAGCCGGGTCTCCTTCGGCAAGCCGGAGAAGCTGATGGAATATCTCGGCGTCATTCCCGGCGCCGTCACCGCCTTCGGCGTCTTCAACGACGCGGGGAAGAACGTGAAGATCATCATCGACGAGGACCTGATGGCCTTCGACACGATCAACTGCCACCCGCTGCGCAACGACGCCACCACCTCGATCGGCTCGAAGGACCTGCTGCGCTTCATCGAGGCGACGGGACACGAGCCGCTTGTCTTGAAAGTCACGGCCTGACATACGATTTTGGGCACAGACACGCGTTTGATGGCGCCATGCGCCACAGGAGAGACCCATGAGTGCAGGCGACAACCCCTATGCATCGTCCTATGGCGGACAGATGAACGTTTCGGCGAACTATGGCGGGGCGGCACCGGCGGATGACCTGATCAGGGACACGACGACGGCGAACTTCTCGCGCGACGTGTTGGAGGCTTCGCGCCATCAGCCGGTCCTCGTCGATTTCTGGGCGCCCTGGTGCGGCCCGTGCAAGCAGCTCCAGCCGCTCATCGAGAAGGTCGTGCGCGAGGGCGCCGGCCGGGTGAAGCTCGTCAAGCTCAACATCGACGACCATCCCTCCATTCCCGGCCAGCTCGGCATCCAGTCCATTCCCGCCGTCATCGCCTTCGTCGGCGGCCGGCCGGTGGACGGCTTCATGGGCGCGGTGCCGGAAAGCCAGATCCGCGAGTTCATCGACAAGGTGGCCGGCCCGGCCGGCGCGGACGAGAAGGCCGAGATCGAGGCAATGCTCGCGGAGGCCAGGACGCTGTTCGACGCGGGCGACCTTGCCGGCGCCGCCGATCTCTACGGCGCGCTGCTGCAGGCCGATCCGGAGAACGCCCCGGCGCTTGCCGGCATCGCCGAATGCATGATCGCCGTCGGCCAGCCGGACAATGCCCGCCAGGCGCTCGCCAACCTGCCGGAGGCACTTGCCGCCGACCCGGCCATCGCGGCGGTCGCCAGGAAGCTCGACCAGATCGAGGAGGCCCGCAAGCTCGGCGATCCGGCCGCGCTCGAACAGGCGCTTGCGCTGGACCCGGACGATCACGCCGCGCGGCTGAACCTTGCCAAGATCCGCAATGTGGAGGGCGACCGCCAGGCGGCGGCCGACCATCTCCTCCATATCATGAAGCGCGACCGCGCCTTCGAGGACGACGGCGCGCGCCGCGAGCTGCTGCAGTTCTTCGACGTCTGGGGTCCCAAGGACCCGGCGACGATCGCCGCCCGCCGCAAGCTGTCGTCGATCCTGTTCTCCTGAGCCTTTTTTCAGGGCCACGGGCGCGGCGTCCCTTGAGAAACGCCGCGCCTACCCCACATTCGGGAAAGGGCGCGCTGACGAGGGGCGGGAGATGTTTCGCCGCGCCGCGAATTGGGAAGGCAATGCCATGCAGGTGGGAAATGCGCGTTATCTGAAGCCGGAGGACCTGCCCGAGGCCATTCCCGTCTTTCCGCTGACGGGTGCGCTGCTCCTGCCCGGCGGCCAGCTACCGCTCAACATCTTCGAGCCGCGCTATCTTTCCATGTTCGACGATGCGCTGGCCTCGCACCGGCTGGTCGGCATGGTGCAGCCGGCCTTCGGCGAGCACCGCGCGGAAGAGCCGGCGGGCGAGATGCCCGCGCTCTGCCAGGTCGGCTGCCTCGGCCGCATCACCTCCTTCGCCGAGACCGGGGACGGGCGCTACATCGTCTCGCTCACCGGCATCTGCCGCTACCGGTTGCTGGAGGAGGTGCGGAGCGGCAAGTCCTATCGCAGCTTCCGCATCGCCCCCTTCATCACCGACCTTTCGGCCGGCGACGACGAACAGAGCGTCGACCGCGAGGCGCTGCTTTCCGCCTTCAAGGCCTATCTCGACGCCAACAAGCTGGAGGCGGACTGGGAGAGCGTGGAGCGCGCCAGCAACATGACGCTGGTCAACTCCATGGCGATGATGTCGCCCTACGGCCCGGCGGAAAAACAGGCATTGCTGGAGGCGCCGGACCTCAAGACGCGGGCGGAAACGCTGATCGCGATCACCGAGATCGTCTTGGCGCGCAGCTATGGCGACGTCGATACGCGGTTGCAATAGGACCCGCCCATGGATGCCAGTACCAGCCGCGTCGATCCGAAACTGCTCGAACTCCTCGTCTGTCCGCTGACCAAGGGGCGGCTGACCTATGACGCAAAATCCGGCGAGCTCGTCTCCGAAAAGGCGAGGCTCGCCTACCCGATCCGCGACGGGATTCCGATCATGCTGATCTCGGAGGCGCGGGAGATCAAGGACTGAGGCGGGGCACGCTCTCGCCTCGCCATACACTCACAAACCGCTCATTCGTCATCCTAGGGTCAAGTCCGAGGATGACGTCGTTGGGTGGGGCGCCGGTGCGAGCACGGCGCAATACAGGGCGCGCCGGCCTTCTCGGAGGGCAGGCCCCTGCGGCTGACGCCTGTCAGATCGGCTGTCCCACCAGCATGCGCGGATGGTTTCCGCCCGTGGTGCCCTCGGCCTGGCGGATGAAGAAGGATTTGAGGCCGGGCAGGCGGTCGACGACGCCGAGGCCGACGTCGCGCAGCACGCGCAGCGGCGTCACGTCGTTGGAGAAGAGGCGGTTGAGGACGTCGGTGGTCATGCCCATGCGCACCGTGTCGAAGCGGCGCCAGGTCTCGTAACGCTCCAGCACCGAGACGGCCCCGATATCGAGGCCGAGGCGGTCGGCTTCCACGATGGTCTCGGCCAGCGCCGCCACATCCTTGAAGCCGAGATTGAGGCCCTGGCCGGAAATCGGGTGGATGCCGTGCGCGGCGTCGCCCGCAAGGGCAAAGCGCGGAGCGACGAAGGCGCGGGCGAGCGTCAGGCCGAGCGGGAAGGCGCGGCGGCCGTCGACGACCTTCAACGCGCCGAGCTTGTGGCCGAAGCGGCGCTCCAGCTCCTCCTCGAAGACGAGGTCGTCGCTCTCTACGAGGCGGCGTGCGTCTTCCGTGCGCTCGGTCCAGACCAGCGAGGAGCGGTTGCCGGTAAGCGGCAGGGTGGCGAAGGGACCGGCGGGCAGGAAGTGCTCCTCCGCCGTGCCCTCGTGCGGGCGCTCGTGCTGGACGGTGGTGACGATGCCGGACTGGCCATAGTCGAAGCGCACCGTCTTGATACCGGCCATGTCGCGCAGTTTCGAGCGCACGCCGTCGCAGGCGACGAGGAGGCGCGTCGAACGTTCCGTGCCGTCGGAGAGGCTGACGGTCGTGGCATGCTGGCCGGTGGAAAAGCCCTCCACCGAGGTGGACCAGCGGATCGTGACGCCAAGCGCTTCCGCCTGCTTGAGCAGGCCGGCGGTGATGGCGCGGTTCGGCACCATATGGGCGAAGGGCTGGCCGTCATCGCCGGATCCGGCGCCCTCGAAGGTGAGGAAGACGGGGCGGACGGGATCGGCCGTGCGCGAATCGGTGATGACCATGCGGCGGATCGGCTCGGCCTCGGGCTCGATCCCGTTCCAGATGCCGAGCACGTCGAGGAGGTTGCGCGCGGCGGCGACGATGGCGAAGGCGCGCTCGTCCTTGCGCCAGGCATGGTCCGGCGCGCCGTCCACCACCTCGACGGCGAGGTGCGGCGCGGCCTTCTTGACGGCGACGGCCAGCGACAGGCCGACATAGCCGCCGCCGGCGACGAGGACGTCGAGCATCTGGGCTTCGGGCATGGCGGTCTCCACGGCGCTTGAGGTCTTTCCTTCCCCTATATAGAGGAGGAGGAAACGCTTTCCTACCTCGGGTCCAAGAGAGGAACCACGTCCAAATGTCGCGCCAGACCGCCAATCCCGCCATGGATGCCCTTCTCGAAACGCTCGACCTCGAGCGGCTGGAAACCCGCCTCTTCCGCGGCCAGAGCCCGCAGGTCGGCTGGCAGCGGGTGTTCGGCGGGCAGGTGGTCGGCCAGGCGCTCGTCGCCGCCACGCGCACGGTGGAGGAGGAGAACCGCTTCGTGCATTCGCTGCACGCCTATTTCGTGCGGCCGGGCGATCCCTCCATCCCGATCATCTACGACGTGGAGAATATCCGCGACGGCGGCTCCTTCGCCACGCGCCGCGTCGTCGCCATCCAGCACGACCGGCCGATCTATTTCATGACCGCCTCCTTCCAGGACGACGAGGACGGCTTCGAGCACCAGACGGCGATGCCCGACGTGCCGCCGCCGGAAAAGCTCATCGGCGAGGCGGAGCTGAAGGCGAAGTTCATGGCCGCCGCCCCGCCGCATATCCGCGCCTACTGGGAGCGCCCGCGCCCCATCGAGCTGCGCCCGGTCTCGCTCGCGCACTACCTTTCCTCGCAGAAGCTGGACCCGCACCAGAATATCTGGGTGCGCACCACCGGCCCCGTGCCCGCCGACCGCCGCCTGCAGGCGGCGGTGCTCGCCTATCTCTCCGACATGACGCTGCTCGACACCTCGCTCTTCGCCCACGGCACCTCGGTGCTCGACCGCTCGCTGCAGGTGGCGAGCCTCGACCATGCCATGTGGTTCCATCGCCCGCCGGTCCTCGACGACTGGCTGCTCTACAGCCAGGACAGCCCCTCGGCCTTCGGCGGGCGCGGCATGACGCGCGGCGCGATCTACACCCGCTCCGGCACCCTCATTGCCTCCGTCGCCCAGGAAGGGCTGATTCGGAAAAAGGCAACTGAATAAATTTTACGCACTATTTCATTGACGACTATTTTTTAGGCATATGCGGCGGCGATTTTTTGCGCTGCAGCATGCTCGTCATTTTTATTGCTTTTATTTCAAAGAATTAGCCAAGGCATTCGAATCTGGCACGCCCCTTGAATGTGTATCTCCAGTCGTTGCGCTGTCAACGGCCAACGAGATGGCCCCGGCTGGGGGACAAGCACGAAGGATGGGAAACCAGATGAAAATCGTAATGGCCATTATCAAGCCGTTCAAACTCGACGAGGTGCGCGAAGCCCTCACCGCCGTCGGCATCCAGGGCCTGACCGTGACCGAGGTGAAGGGTTACGGCCGCCAGAAGGGGCATACGGAAATCTATCGCGGCACCGAATATGCCGTCAGCTTCCTGCCAAAACTGAAGATCGAGATCGCCGTGCCGGGCGACGTCGTCGACAAGGCCGTCGAGGCGATCGCGTCGGCCGCCAAGACCGGCCAGATCGGGGACGGCAAGATCTTCGTCTACTCGATCGACCATGCCGTGCGCATCCGCACCGGCGAAACCGATTCCGAAGCCCTTTAAGCAAACGGCCTGTCAGGGAGCATTCTTAAATGTCGTCCAATTCCATTATCAACACACTTACCCGCGTCGGCATCGCCGCGACCGGCCTTTTGGCACCGGTGGCGGCCTTTGCCCAGGAAGCAACGGAAACGGCAACCGAGGCGGCACCGGCCGCAGCCGAGGCCGCGATCAATTCCGGCGATACCGCCTGGATGCTGACATCCACCGTCCTCGTGCTCTTCATGATCCT
The DNA here is from genome assembly GCF_055330205.1 of Shinella sp. R2-11. NCBI lineage: Bacteria > Pseudomonadati > Pseudomonadota > Alphaproteobacteria > Hyphomicrobiales > Rhizobiaceae > Shinella > Shinella sp. R2-11. The sequence continues at coordinate 121,104 of NZ_JBVAPC010000005.1, forward strand.
GCCGGGCCTCGCCCTGTTCTACGGCGGCCTCGTGCGCAGCAAGAACATGCTGTCCGTCCTCATGCAGTGCCTCGTCGTCTCCGCCGCGATCATGATCGTCTGGGTCGTCTACGGCTACAGCCTCGCCTTCTCCAACGGCGGCGGCCTCAACACCTTCGTCGGCGGCTTCGAAAAGCTGTTCCTTGCCGGCGTGACGCCCGACAGCGTCTCCGGCTCCATCCCGGAATACGTCTTCATCGCCTTCCAGATGACCTTCGCCTGCATCACGCCGGCGCTGATCGTCGGCGCCTTCGCCGAGCGCATCAAGTTCTCGGCCGTCGTGCTCTTCTGCATCCTCTGGGTCACCTTCGTCTACTTCCCGATGGCCCACATGGTCTGGTCGGGTGACGGCGCGCTGATGTGGGACTGGGGTGCGATCGACTTTGCAGGCGGCACCGTGGTTCACATCAATGCCGGTGTGGCCGGTCTCGTCGGCGCGCTCATGGTCGGCAAGCGCACGGGCTTCGGCAAGGACATGATGGCCCCGCACTCCATGACGCTCACCATGGTCGGCGCGTCCATGCTGTGGGTCGGCTGGTACGGCTTCAACGCAGGTTCGGCCGCCGCCGCCAACGGCGTGGCCGGTCTCGCCATGATCAACACCTTCACCGCAACGGCCGGCGCGGTCGTCGCCTGGTGCGTCATCGAAACCGTCGCCCGCGGCAAGGCCTCCATGCTGGGCGCGGCCTCCGGCGTCATTGCCGGCCTCGTAGCCGTCACACCGGCAGCCGGCGCCGTCGGCCCGGTCGGCGCGATCGTCCTCGGCGCGATCGCCTCGGGCCTGTGCTACTTCTTCGTCTCCGTCGTGAAGAACAAGTTCGGCTATGACGACACCGCGGACGTCTTCGGCGTGCACGGCGTCGGCGGCATTGTCGGCGCCATCGGCTCAGGCATCTTCGCCGCGACCTCGCTGGGCGGCGTCGGCTATGCCGAAGGCATCACGATGGGCGCCCAGGTCTGGATCCAGATCAAGTCGGTCATCGTCACCATCCTGTGGTGCGGCATCGGCTCGGCGATCCTCTACAAGATCGTCGACATGATCGTCGGCCTGCGCGTGGCCGTCGAAGCCGAGCGCGAGGGTCTCGACCTCTCGTCCCACGGCGAAGCGGCCTACCATTCGTAAGCATTTCGCGGCGGCCCGCCCGGCCGCCGCACAACAACCCGTCGCGGATATGGCTTGCCATATCCGCCCCTGGCCCGGACTTCGGTCCGGGCCTTTTTCGTTTACGCCGCGGAAACCATGATGCGGCACCGCATGGTTAACATGCCATTAAACCTTCCTTCGTAGGGTTCGCAGTCAGGCACTTCCGCGAATCATGCGGATCGCCGCGATTTTCCTTGTGTGGGCACAGGCTGGAACCATGAGCAGAAGCATTTCGGCAGGACTGGACAACCGTCACGACCGTTTCGTTCTGTCGGCATTCGTCTTGCGGCAGATACAGGTCCTCGCCGGGCTCGGCATCTTCGCCGGCCTCGCGCTCGCAATCGCCGCGCTATCCACCTGGAACGTCTCCGATCCCAGCCTCTCCTATGCCTCGGGGGGTGAGCCGAAGAACATCCTCGGCTATCCCGGCGCCGTCTTCGCCGATCTCTTCATGCAGTTCTTCGGCCTTGCCAGCGTCATCGCGCTGCTGCCGGTCGTCGCCTGGGGGCTGGCGATGGTGAGCGGCCGGCGCTTCCACCGCATTCCCCAGCGCGCGGTCGCCTGGCTCGGCGGCGCGATCCTCGCCTCCGCCGCGCTCGCCTGCGTGCCGGGCCCGGTGACCTGGCCGCTGCCGACCGGCCTCGGCGGCGTCTTCGGCGACATGATCCTGCGCTTCCCCGCCCTCTTCACCGGCGCCTATCCCACCGGCATGTTCGCGACCGTCATCGGCTGCATCATCGCGGTTCCCGCCGTCTGGCTGATGGTGTTCAGCGCCGGCCTCGTCGGTGCCGCCCCGGCCGACGACGAGGACGACTTCACGCCGGTGCAGGCCCAGAGCCGCGCCCGCGCCGTCGCCGAGGAAGACGACGAGGACGAGGAGCGCGAAGGCCCGCTCACGGTGCTTGCCGGCGCGATGACCCATGCCTGGTACACCGGGCAGGCGCGCGTTCGCCGCATCTTCGGCCTCTCCAGCCAGCGCCGCAAGGCGCGCGGCATCGAGCAGCCCTACGATTTCAACGAGGACGAGTTCGGCACGCTGAACGAGCCGGTGCGCGCCCGCGCCGCGAGCCGCACCGCCGAGCGCGTCGAACCCTCCATGGACGGCCGCCGCGCCGTCGCCGCGCCGTCGATCTCGCTCGACGACGACGACCTGCCCTTCGACATGGACGACGAGCCGCTCTCCCGTCCGAGCGGCATCCTGCCGGACGAGGACGCCGACGACATCGCCGCCGACTGGGCGCCGCGCCGCGCGCCGGCCCGCGAGGCGCCGCCCGTCCCCGGCGCCCGTGTCGTCGCCCCCGCCGCAAGGCCGAAGCCCGGCCAGCGTGTCGACCGCGAGGCGCAGACCTCCTTCGTCGGCCCGGACGGCTTCCAGCTTCCGCCGATCCACCTGCTCGCCGAGCCGAAGGGCCAGGTGCGCGACGCGACGCTTTCCGCCGACGCACTGGAGCAGAACGCCCGCATGCTGGAAGGCGTGCTGGAGGATTTCGGCGTCAAGGGCGAGATCATCCATGTGCGCCCCGGCCCGGTCGTCACGCTCTACGAGCTGGAGCCGGCGCCCGGCATCAAATCCTCCCGCGTCATCGGCCTTGCCGACGACATCGCCCGCTCGATGAGCGCGATCGCCGCCCGCGTCGCCGTCGTGCCGGGCCGCAATGCCATCGGCATCGAATTGCCGAACCAGAGCCGCGAGACCGTCTTCCTGCGCGAGCTCATCGCCAGCCGCGATTTCGAGACCTCGAAGGCCCGCCTCGCCATGGCGCTCGGCAAGACGATCGGCGGCGAGCCGGTCATCACCGACATCGCCAAGATGCCGCACCTCCTCGTTGCCGGCACCACCGGCTCGGGCAAGTCGGTCGCCATCAACACCATGATCCTCTCGCTGCTCTACCGCCTGAAGCCGGAACAGTGCCGCCTGATCATGATCGACCCGAAGATGCTGGAACTCTCCGTCTATGACGGCATCCCGCATCTCCTCTCCCCCGTCGTCACCGATCCGAAGAAGGCCGTCGTCGCCCTCAAGTGGACGGTGCGCGAGATGGAGGAGCGCTACAAGAAGATGTCGAAGATCGGCGTGCGCAACATCGACGGCTTCAACAGCCGCGTCGAGCAGGCGCTCGCCAAGGGCGAGACGATCACCCGCACCGTGCAGACCGGCTTCGACCGCCAGACCGGCGAGGCGATCTACGAGACGGAGGAATTCGACCTCCAGCCGATGCCCTATATCGTCGTCATCATCGACGAGATGGCCGACCTGATGATGGTCGCCGGCAAGGACATCGAGGGCGCCGTGCAGCGGCTCGCCCAGATGGCGCGCGCCGCCGGCATCCACGTCATCATGGCGACGCAGCGTCCGTCCGTCGACGTCATCACCGGCACGATCAAGGCGAACTTCCCGACGCGCATCTCCTTCCAGGTGACCTCGAAGATCGACAGCCGCACCATCCTCGGCGAGCAGGGCGCCGAACAGCTCCTCGGCATGGGCGACATGCTCTACATGGCCGGCGGCGGGCGCATCCAGCGCGTGCACGGGCCCTTCGTCTCCGACCACGAGGTCGAGGCCGTCGTCGCCCATCTGAAGACGCAAGGGGCGCCGCAATATCTCGACGCCATCACCGAGGACGACGACGAGGACGGCGAGGGCGGCCATGGCCCGGCCGGCACCGCGAACCTCGACGATTCGGACGATCCCTACGACCAGGCGGTGGCCGTGGTGCTGCGCGACGGCAAGGCCTCCACCTCCTATATCCAGCGCCGCCTCGGCATCGGCTACAACCGCGCCGCCTCGCTGATCGAGCGCATGGAGAAGGAGGGCCTGATCGGCCCCGCCAACCACGCCGGCAAGCGCGAGATCCTCGTGCCGACGGAAGACGAAATTTCGGGACGATGACCGGGAACGCAGGGCCTTCCGCAGCGTTTGAACCGGCACGTCTCGCGTTGAGCAATTCCGGCAAGAGTGCGTAGCAACCTTGCGGGAAAACGGAAAGAAGAGGGCATTTTCGCGTTTCGGGGAAAAGCGGAAATGCTCTTCGGGCCAGTGCCATTATGGCGCCGCGTTTGGCTCGCATGACAGACGCATGAAGGAGACCGACATGATCCGATCCGCAAACGGTCGCGCGACCGCCTCCATGACCCGCCGCGGCTTCACCAGCCTCGTGGCCCTCACGCTCGCGGCCGGCCTTTCGGTGCTTTCGCCAGCGCCCGCCTCCGCACAGGCGAGCGGCACCGCGCAAAAGATCGCCGATCACTTCGCCTCGGTAAAGACGATGATGGGAGAATTCGTGCAGTTCGGCCCGCGCGGCGAGCAGACCGGCGGCAAGTTCTATATCGACCGTCCCGGCAAGATCCGCTTCAACTACGAGGATCCCTCGCCGATGCGCGTGATCGCCGACGGCAAGTCGGTCGTCATCGGCAACCGCAAGCTCAAGACCTGGGACATCTACCCGCTCTCCAAGACGCCGCTGAACCTCCTGCTCGGCAACAAGATCGACCTTTCCACCAAGATGGTGCGCGGCGTGAAGGAAGAGGCGGACCTGACGACCATCATCCTCGGCGACAAGAGCATGTTCGGCGATTCGACCATCACCATGATGTTCGATCCGAAGACCTACGACCTGCGCCAGTGGACGATCACCGACGCGCAGGGCAAGGATACCTCCGTGATGATCTTCAACGTCAAGACCGGCGTGCCGCTCGACGACAAGGTCTTCGCCATCCCCTATGAGGAAATCCGCAACCGCGGCGCCCGGTAGTTCCGGCGCGCCTGCGTCCGGGATCGCTCATTTTTCGCGTGCCGTTGCCGCAAAACGGCTGCACAGAACCGCGCGACGTGCTTTAAGACACCCCGACCGGCCCGCCTGACGGGCCGAACGATTTTCCGGGGGCCGGCATGACACTTTCGATCGCGACATGGAACATCAACTCGGTGCGGCTGCGCATGCCGCTCGTCGAGCATTTCCTCAAGACCTATTCGCCTGACGTCCTGTGCCTGCAGGAGACGAAGTGCCCGAACGACCAGTTCCCTTCCAAGCCGCTGAAGGCGCTCGGCTACGAGCATATCGTCATGCATGGCCAGAAGGGCTATCACGGCGTCGCCACGGTCTCCCGCCTGCCGCTGACCGAGCTGGTCGAGCGGCGCGACTATTGCGGCGTCGGCGATGCGCGACATGTCTCGGTGGTCTTCCACCACCGCGGCAAGTCGATCCGCCTGCACAATTTCTATGTGCCGGCCGGCGGTGACGAGCCGGATCGCACGATCAACCCGAAATTCGGCCACAAGCTCGATTTCATCGAGGAGATGAAGCTGCTGCATGCGGAGGCGGAGGCCGGCATCTCCTCCATCCTCGTCGGCGACCTCAACATCGCGCCGCTGGAGCATGACGTCTGGTCGCACAAGCAGCTCCTGAAGATCGTCAGCCACACACCCGTCGAGACCGAAGGCCTGATTGACGTGATGACCAAGGGCGCCTGGGTGGACCTGATGCGCCGCAAGGTGCCGGCGGAGGAGAAGCTCTATACGTGGTGGAGCTACCGCTCGGCCGACTGGCAGGCCGCCAACAAGGGCCGCCGCCTCGACCATATCTGGTCCTCCGCCGACCTCGATCCGCACCTCACCGGCATTTCGGTGATCCGCGAGGCCCGCGGCTGGGAACGGCCGTCCGACCATGTGCCGGTCATCGCGGAATTCGATTTCTGAGGGGGGCTTGCGGGAGGTTTTCGCGCCAGCGTCTTCGGATAAGGAGATCGCCGCGGATGCCGCCCCTCATCCGGCCTGCCGGCCACCTTCTCCTTGGCTGCGGGGAGAAGGAGATATGACGCGCCGGTTTCCCGAATCTCGAATATCGCGTGGGGCAAGTCCCCTCTCCCCGCTTGCGGGGAGAGGGTGAGGGTGAGGGGCCAATCCAGCCCGCTACGGAGCCTCAGGCAAACCGCCCCGCCAGCCCCCGCATCCGGGTGATCATCGCCGCAAGGTTTTCGCGGATGCGCGCATCGACCAGCACGGCGACGTCCGGATATTCCTCCAGCATGCGGCGGAAGAGCGGGCGGTTGATGCGGATGACCTCGCTGTCCTCCAGCGCCACCGCCGTATATTTCCGCTCGACGGCGGAGATCATCGCAAGCTCGGAGAGCAGCGTGCCGGCCGTGGCCGTGCCCTCCTCGCGCGTCGTGCCGTCGCGAAGCGTCGCGGTCAACAGGAACGACCCGTCGGCGACGACGAAGCCGCAGTCGGCGGACGTCCCCTCGCGAAACAGCGTCTGCCCCTCCACCAGCCGCCGGCGCTCGGCGCCGAAGGCCATCAGCCGCAGCTTGTCGTCGGAAAGGCCGGCGAAGAGCGGCACGCGGGAGAGAAGAGCGATGTCGTCGCTGAGAGCCACGTCGGGCGCTCCTTACTGATTACGGTACGATCTTGTACCCGCCGTTCTCTGTCACGAGAATCTCCGCATTGGAAGGGTCCCGCTCGATCTTCTGGCGAAGACGGTAGACATGGGTTTCCAGCGTATGGGTCGTTACGCCGGAATTGTAACCCCAGACCTCTTCGAGAAGCACGTCGCGTGTCACCACCTTCTGGTCGGCGCGGTAGAGATAGCGGATGATCGCCGCCTCCTTCTCGGTAAGGCGGATCTTCTGGCCGTTTTCCAGCGTCAGCAGTTTCTGGCCGGGCTTGAACGTATAGGGGCCGACGGTGAAGGTGGCGTCCTCGCTGCTCTCGTGCTGGCGAAGCTGCGCGCGGATACGCGCGAGCAGCACGGCGAAGCGGAAGGGCTTCGTCACATAGTCATTGGCGCCGGCTTCCAGGCCGAGAATCGTGTCCGAATCGGTATCGTGGCCCGTCAGCATGATGATCGGCGCCTTGAAGCCGCCCTTGCGCAAGAGCTTCACCGCCTCGCGGCCGTCCATGTCGGGCAGGCCGACATCCATGATGAGGAGGTCGATCTGGTTGCTGCGCGCCGTCTGGATGCCCTTGCCGGCGGTCGTTTCCTCGAGCGTCGCGAATTCCTCGTAGAGCGAAAGCTGCTCGACGAGCGTCTCGCGAAGGTCGTTGTCGTCGTCGACAAGAAGGATGGTGCGGGATGTCATGCTTTACCTCTCGGCATTCCTCTGGAAAGTAAGGGAACTGGCGCTTTTGGCAAGCCCGCCTGTGGCTTAGCCGATCAGGTTGCCGCATGGCGCGAATATGGCGGACGGAAATGAACCGGATCACATCTCCTGAACATTGCGTGAAGACGATCCTCGTGCGCCCCGCGCCGGGCAGCAAGACCCGTGCCATCGTGCAAGTGGGACCGCTGCGCATTCCCGCCGCCATCGGCCGCTCGGGCCGCACGAGCCGCAAGCGAGAGGGAGATGGCGCGACCCCCATCGCGGCGATGCCGCTCCTTTCCGGCTTTACGCGCGGCGACCGCCTGTCCCTGCCGAAAACCGCGCTTCCGATGAAGCGCATCCGCCCGTCCATGCTCTGGTGCGATGAACCGAAGCATCCGAGCTACAACAGGCCTGTCGACGCGCCCTTCAGGCAGAGCCACGAGGAACTGGCGCGCAAGGACGAACTCTACGACATCTGCCTCGTGCTCGACTGGAACGTGACCGCGCGCAGGCGCAATGCCGGCTCCGCGATCTTCTTCCACCTCATCCGCCCCGGCTACGAGCCGACGGCGGGATGCGTCGCCATCGCCCGGCGCGACATGCTGCGCATCCTTCCCTATCTCCGGCGCGGAACCGTCCTCCGTGTTCTTTGAAATGACGTATGGCGCGCCTATATCAGCCTCGACCGTCGCCGGGCTGCAAGGCGCCACGGGAAGCCCTTCGGGTTCAAGCACGCCATCCCTTTTCATGGAGACATTCTGATGAGCGAACAACCGACAATCCTGTTTCACGACGGCAACAGCATTCCCCAGGTCGGCCTCGGCGTCTGGCAGACCCCGAACGAGACGGCCGTGACCGCCGTCAAGGCGGCGCTCGCCACCGGCTACCGCCATGTCGACACGGCGGCGATCTACGAGAACGAGGAAGGCGTCGGCGAGGGCATCCGCGCCTCCGGCGTCGCCCGCTCCGAAATCTTCCTCACGACGAAGCTCTGGAATTCCGATCAGGGTTACGACGCAACGCTGAAGGCCTTCGATGCCAGCCTCAAGCGCCTCGGCACCGACTATGTCGACCTCTACCTCATCCACTGGCCGGCGCCGAAGCGCGACCAGTATGTGGCAACCTGGAAGGCCTTCATCCAGCTCCAGAAGGAAGGCCGCGCCCGCTCCATCGGCGTCTCCAACTTCTATCCCGAGCACCTTCAGCGCCTGATCGACGAAACGGGCGTGACCCCCGTCATCAACCAGATCGAGCTGCATCCGGACTTCCCGCAGAAGGAGGCCCGCGCCTATCACGACAAGCACCGCATCGTCACCCAGTCCTGGAGCCCGCTCGGCCAGGGCACGCTGCTGGAAAACCCGGTCGTCGCCAGGGTCGCGGCAAAACACGCCCGCACGCCCGCGCAGGTCATCACCCGCTGGCACATCGACAACGGGCTGGTGGTCATCCCGAAATCGGTGACGCCCTCGCGCATCGCGGAGAACTTCAAGGTCTTCGACTTCAAGCTCGACGACGAGGACATGGCAACCTTCGCGACGCTGGAAAAGGACGGCAGGCGCATCGGGCCGGACCCGATGACGGCGACGTTCTGAGGCGGCAAAAGGAGAGACCTTGGCCACCCTTCAGACTGCTGACAAAGTGGAAAAACTCTCTTCCGTCATGCTCGGGCCTGTCCCGAGCATCTGCAACGTCTCGATTTTTCAATGCGTTGGCGGATCCTCGGCACAAGGCCGAGGATGACGGCGGCGGGTGACGCGAGGTTTGTAAACAAGCTGAAGGCGGCCTTGGCCAATCTTTCCATCATGTCTGAGACGGCCGTGTCTCTTACGGGAGCGTCTTCGGCGTGATGAAGGATTCGAGGCGGCCCTTGCCGGGTCCGGCTTCGACCCAGCGCTCGATGTCCAGTGCAATCACGGCAAGACCAGCCGTTGGGAATTTCATCATTAGCCGGCTAATCGCATCGGCATCCCCGAAAGGCGCAAGCAGCCTCGCGAGTTCTTCGAAGCCGGGATTGTGGCCGATGACGAGCAGCCGTTCGCTTTCCGCCGATGCGTCATGGATCGCCGCGAGGATGGCCTCGGGCTCGGCCTCGTAGATCGACGGCACCGTGCGGGCGGGGCATGGCTTCGCGAGCACCGGTTCCACCAGCGCCCATGTCTCCTGCGTGCGCCGTGCGGAGGAGATCAACGCGAAATCCGGCTGGAGGCCCGTTGCGGCCATGTAGGCGCCCATGCGGGGAGCGTCGCGGCGGCCGCGGTCGGCGAGGGGGCGGTCGTGGTCGGGGATGCCGTCCGGCCAGGCGGACTTGGCGTGGCGGAGCAGGAGAAGCTGCTTCATGGGGAAACTCCTAAAACGAAGAGGCCGGGAGCAAGCTCCCGGCCTCTTATCATGTCGGCGGGCGTCCGGCTTACTGCCAGTCGCGGATATCCACGAAATGACCGGCAATGGCGGCGGCGGCGGCCATGGCGGGGGAGACGAGGTGCGTGCGGCCCTTGAAGCCCTGGCGGCCCTCGAAGTTGCGGTTCGAGGTGGAGGCGCAGCGCTCGCCCGGCTTCAGGCGGTCGTCGTTCATGGCAAGGCACATGGAGCAGCCCGGCTCGCGCCAGTCGAAGCCGGCTTCCTTGAAGATCCTGTCGAGGCCTTCCCGCTCGGCCTGCTCCTTCACGAGGCCGGAGCCCGGGACGATCATGGCGTTGACGGTGGAGGCAACCTTTTTGCCCTCGACGACGGCGGCAACGGCGCGCAGGTCCTCGATGCGGCCGTTGGTGCACGAGCCGATGAAGACGCGGTCGATGGCGATGTCGGTGATCTTGGTGCCCGGCTTCAGGCCCATGTAATCAAGGGCGCGCCACTTGGACGACCGCTTGGTCTCGTCCTCGATATCGTCCGGGTTCGGCACGACGCCCTCAACGGAGACGACGTCTTCCGGCGAGGAGCCCCAGGAGACGATCGGCGGCAGGTTGGCGGCATCCAGCACGACGACGCGGTCGAAATGCGCACCGTCTTCAGTGTAGAGCGTCTTCCAGTATTCGAGCGCCATTTCCAGCGCCTTGCCCTTCGGCGCGCGCGGCTTGTCCTTGATGTATTCGAAGGTCGTCTCGTCGGGGGCGATGAGGCCGGCGCGGGCGCCGCCTTCGATCGTCATGTTGCAGATCGTCATGCGGCCTTCCATCGACAGCGAGCGGATGGCTTCGCCGGCGAACTCGATGACGTGGCCGGTGCCGCCGGCCGTACCGATCTCGCCGATGATGGCGAGGATGATGTCCTTGGCCGTCACGCCTTCGGGAAGCTTCCCGTCGACGCGCACCAGCATGTTCTTCGCCTTCTTCTGGATCAGCGTCTGGGTGGCGAGGACATGTTCCACCTCGGACGTGCCGATGCCGTGCGCCAGCGCGCCGAAGGCGCCGTGCGTGGAGGTGTGGCTGTCGCCGCAGACGATGGTCATGCCGGGCAGGGTAAAGCCCTGCTCGGGGCCGACGATGTGCACGATGCCCTGGCGGACATCCTTTTCCGAATAATATTCGACGCCGAATTCCGCGGCGTTGTTGGCGAGCGCCTCGACCTGGATGCGGCTTTCCTCGTTCTTGATGCCCTGGTGGCGATCCGGCGAGGTGGGGACGTTATGGTCGACGACGGCGAGCGTCTTCTCCGGCGCGCGGACCTTGCGGCCGGCCATGCGCAGGCCCTCGAAAGCCTGGGGAGACGTCACTTCGTGAACGAGGTGACGGTCGATGTAGAGAAGACAGGTGCCGTCTTCCTGGCGGCTGACGATGTGGTCGTCGAAAATCTTGTCGTAGAGGGTACGGGGTGCGCTCATGGCTCTTCATCCGCTGGCATGTTGAAGGGGTCTGGAAGTCCGCAGCGCGTGGCTGGCGGGATCGCGTGTATTCAGAACAGGCGATCAGGATAGGCGGCTGATGAGCGCCCCGAACACACGCGCAAAGAAGCGTGCCGGCAGGCGCTTGTGATCCTGCAGCACGACGACATGCTTTTCCGTGCATCCGAACTTGGATTCCATGAACCCGCATATAGCGATTTTTGCGCCTTTCGGCAATTGCGAAGAATCAAGGCGCGATGCCGCGCCGCAGCCGCTTTTCCAGCGCCCGGAGCGCCAGCGAAAGGCCGATGGTCAGGAAGAGATAGACATAGGCGACGATGGAGTAGGTTTCGAAGAAGCGGAAGGAGCCGGAGGCGTAGACCTTGCCCATCTGCGTGATGTCGGCGACGCCGAGCACGGAGACGAGCGACGAGTCCTTCACCATCGCCACGAAGTCATTGCCGAGCGGCGGAAGGATGACGCGGATCGCCTGCGGGAAGACGACGAGGCGGAAGCGCTGGAAGCGCGAGAGGCCGAGGGCCTTGGCCGCCTCGACCTGCCCCTTGTCCACCGACTGGATGCCCGCGCGGAAAACCTCGGCGATGAAGGCGGAATAGCCGATCATCAGCGCGATGATCGCCCGCCACATCAGGGAAAGGTCGCGGACCTGCACGGGTTCCATGAAGCCGGCGGAAACCAGCGGACCGACGATGAAATTGATGATCGCCACGAGCGCCGGGGCGCCGACGAAGGCGATATAGAAGAGGAGGACGAGGATCGGCACGCCACGGATCACCTCCGTGTAGAAGCGCGCGACCTGGCGCAGCACCTTGCTTTCGGAGAGCGCCATCAGCGCGACGCCGAGCCCGAGCAGGGTGGCAAGCAGGAAGGCGACGAGGGTCACGAAGATCGTGACCCACAATCCCTTCAGCACGACGCCGAAGACCTGGCGGTAGAGATCGTTCGCGACGATGACGCCGGCAAGCGCCAGCGCGATTGCAGCGAGCGCGACCAGCCACCAGGGATAGTCGCCCTTCGCCGCACCGGGGGAAACGGGAGCCATGGCCGCCCGTTACTCTCCCATCTTGTAGTCGAGGAACCACTTCTTATCGAGCGCGTTCAGCGTACCGTCGGCCTTCAGCGCGGCGATCGCCGCATTGACCGGGGCGACGAGGTCGGAGCCCTTCGGGAAGATGAAGCCGAAATCCTCCGTGCCGAGCGGTTCACCGACCACCTTGAGCTTGCCGCCCGAGGCATCGACATAGCCCTTGGCCGCGACGCTGTCGGTCAGGACGAGGTCGACGTCGCCGGCCTGCAATGCCTGCACTGTCGCGCCGAAGGTCTCGAACAGCTTGATGCGCGGGTTCTGCTCGTTGCCGTCGAGGATCTCGTAGACGGCGGTGTAGAAGGGCGAGGTGCCGGGCTGGGCGGCGATCAGGCCGTCCTTGAGGGCGGCGAAGCTCTTGGCATCGGAAAAGCGGCTCTCGTCGGCGCGCACCAGCATGAACTGCTGCGAGCGCATGTAGGGATCGGAGAAGTCGACCTTCTCCTTGCGGTCGTCCTTGATGGTGATGCCGGTCATGCCGATATTGTACTGGTTGTCGGAGACGGCCTGGATCATCGCGTCCCAGGAGGTGTTCTGGTACTCGACCTTGAAATTGAGGCGCTTGGCGATCTCGTTCATCGCGTCATATTCCCAGCCGATCTGCTCGCCGCTCTTGGGATCGACGAACTGCAGCGGCGGATAGGCGTTTTCCGTGACGACCACGACGGTCTTGCCGCCGAGGTCGGGAAGGTCCGAGGCAAAGGCGATGGCGGGCATGAGGGCGGCGGCGGCAAGGCCTGCAAGAACGGCGCGGCGGGAAAACATCGAAATATGCTCCTGGATTGTGGCGGCGAAACACTGTCACAGGTGCAGGGCGGCAGGCAAGCATGCCGCTTGCGCGCAAAGGCTTTTCCGTAAAACAAAAAGCCGCCGGCAGGCGCCGACGGCTTTCATGATGTCATGCGCTGCCGGATTATTCGGCTGCGGCTTCCGCAGCCTTTGCGGCTTCGGCGGCTTCAGCGGCGGCCTTCTCGGCGGCGAGCGCCTGGGCGGCTGCGACCTTCTCGGCTTCCAGACGTGCCTTCTCCTCGGCGATTGCCTGGCGCTCGGCATCGTTCAGCTTGCGGGCGCGCGTGCCGGTGTTCTCGACGATACGGGCCGACTTGCCGCGACGATCGCGCAGGTAGTAGAGCTTGGCGCGACGGACCTTGCCGCGGCGCACGACGTCGACGCTTTCGACGAGCGGCGAGTAGATCGGGAAGACGCGCTCGACGCCTTCGCCGTAGGAAATCTTGCGAACGGTGAAGCTCTCGTTGATGCCGCCGCCGGAACGGGCGATGCAGACGCCTTCATAGGCCTGCACGCGGGTACGGGTGCCTTCCGTGACGCGCACGTTGACGCGGACGGTGTCGCCCGGGGAGAATTCCGGGAGCTGACGCTTGGCTTCGATCTTCGCGGCCTGTTCGGCTTCGAGCTGCTGGATGATGTTCATCGGTCTAACCTTCGGTTCTTCTGAAACAGCCAGAGCGCTCGACGGTGGCCTTCGAGGTCAATGCCTCTCGGGTTGGTCCGTTGCCGGACGGAGCGGATTCGCCATTCTTTGCTTGCAGGTCGGCTGGGTAATCCCAAATCCGTGCGGGCCAATACACCAAACGGGGCGGCTTGTCATCCCCTGCGGCCAAAGAATCGACGGCACCGCCGCCGGCCCTTGCCCGCCCTCCGGCACGACGCTATCACCCTTTCGGGGAGGAGAGCGCGGCCCTGGCGGCGCTCCGGGGAGCATCATGACCTTTGCCGACGCCATCTTTCTGTTCGTTGCCGGCTTTCTGTCCGGCGTCGTCAACGCCATTGCCGGCGGCGGCACCTTCCTCACCTTCGGCGCGATGACGATGCTCGGCCTGCCGCCCATCCTCGCCAACGCGACCTCCGCCATCACGCAGTTTCCCGGCTATATCACCTCCTCGCTCGCCTATGCCCGCGAAATCCGCGCCGACTGGAAGGAGGCGGTCCAGCTCGGGGCGCTCTCGCTGGTCGGCGGCCTCGGCGGAGCGCTGCTGCTGCTCTCGCTCTCCAACCAGTCCTTCCGGGCACTGGTACCGTGGCTGTTGCTGGCAGCGACCGCCGTCTTCGCCGCGGGGCCCTATCTCAAGCCGAAGACCCTTAGCCCGGAAAAGCCCGTCACGCCGCTCGGGCTGTTCGGCCAGTTCGTCACCTCGATCTATGGCGGCTTCTTCGGCGCGGGCATGGGCATCATGACGCTCGCCGTGCTCGGGCTGACCAAGGGTGGCGACTATCACCGGCTGAATGCGCTGAAGAATTTCCTCGCCGTGGTGATCGCGGTCATGGCCATCGTCGTCTTCGCCAGCGGCAAGGTGATCGGCTGGCCGCAGGCCGCCGTCATGGTGCCGGCGGCGGGCCTCGGCGGCTGGTCCGGCGTCTGGGCGGCGCGGCGCGTGCCCCAGCCGGTGATCCGCGCGCTGGTTATCGCCGTCGGCCTTGCCCTGACCGCCTATTACTTCCTGACGGGTTGATCGGAGAGAAGATCCGGCCGGCGCTCGCGCGTCAGTGTCTCGGCCTCCTCGCGGCGCCATCTGTCGATGGCCGCGTGGTTGCCGGAGGTCAGCACGCCGGGAATCTCCATGCCTTCGAAGACCTGCGGGCGCGTATAGTGCGGGTGCTCCAGCAGCCCGCCCTCGAAGCTCTCGTACTCACCGGACAGCGCATTGCCCATGACGCCGGGCAGGATGCGCACGACGGCGTCGATGAGGATCATCGCCGCCGGCTCGCCGCCGGAGAGGATATAGTCGCCGATGGAGACCTCCTCGAGCTGCCGCCCGTCGATGACGCGCTGGTCGACGCCCTCGAAGCGGCCGCAGACGATGATCGCGCCCTCGCCGGCCGCAAGTTCGCGCACGCGCTTCTGCGTCAGCGGCTTGCCACGCGGGCTCATCAGCAGGCGCGGGCGGTCGTCGCCCGCGGAGGCATGGTCGATGGCTTTGGCCAGCACGTCCGGCTTCAGCACCATGCCCGCCCCGCCGCCGGCCGGCGTGTCGTCGACGGTGCGGTGGCGATCGGTGGTGAAGTCGCGGATCTGCACGCAGTCGAGCGACCAGTCGCCACGCGCCAGCGCCTTGCCGGAGAGGGACTGGCCGAGAAAGCCCGGAAACATCTCCGGATAGAGCGTCAGGACGGTGGCGCGGAAAGCCACGTCACTCTCCCTCGCCCTGCGGCGGGCGGCGACGCCGGCTGCCGGGACCTTCGTTGCCCTCGTCCTCAAGGCCGGCGGCGACGGCGTCGATCAAGAGGCGTCCGCCTTCGACGTCGATCTCCAGCACGGCGGCCTCGGAGAAGGGAATGAGCACGGGACGCTTGCCCGGCCCCTTGAGTTCGAGCAGGTCTCCCGCGCCGAAATCGAAGATGCCGGTGACGGTGCCGTGGCTGCGGCCGGCCGTATCGACGGCCTCCAGCCCTTCGAGGTCGGCATAGAAGAACTCGTCCTCGTCCAGCTCCTCGTCCGGCAGGTTGTCGCGCTCGATATAGAGGTCGAGGCCGTTCAGCGCCTCGGCGGCGTTGCGGTCGTTGATGCCGCGGAAGCGCACGACGACGACGTTCTTCGCCTCGCGCACCTCCAGCACCTCGAAGGACCGGCCGTCCTCGGTGTGCAGATGCCCGTAATCGCCGATGGCGGTCGGGTCGATGGTGTAGGATTTCACGCGGACCTCGCCGCGCAGGCCCTGCGCCGCGCCGACGCTGCCCATGAGGACGGGATTTTCCAGTTTCGCCATGGTTCGGTTCCGTGTGGTCTTGCAAAGCCTCTTACGACGTTCGCGCCGGTGGGCCAAACGAAAACGGGCGGCATGAAGCACGCCGCCCGTCTCCATAAAAAGTCGCGGCAGATTATTCGCCGGCAGCGGCAGCAGCGGCGTCTTCTTCCTTCTGCTTCTTCTCGGCGGCGCGCTCGAGAGCCTTCTTGCCCGGCTTTGCCTTGTCCGGGTTGTTGCGGGCTTCGCGCTTCAGGACGCCGGCTTCGTCGAGGAAGCGGGCAACGCGGTCGGTCGGCTGGGCGCCCTTGGCGAGCCATTCCTTGGCGCGGTCGGCGTCGATCTGGACGCGGTTGGCGTCGTCCTTGCCGAGCATCGGGTTCCAGGCGCCGAGCTTCTCCAGGAAGCGGCCGTCACGCGGCGAGCGGGCGTCGGCGACGACGATCTGGTAGTAGGGGCGCTTCTTGGAACCGCCGCGGGCGAGACGAATCTTCAGGGACATGTCATTTCTCCTTGGGTAGATGGGCCGCTTTTCAAGCGGTGTGGTTTGCGCCGCCATGTTCGGCGGCAATGGCTTCATGATGCCGGATCACCTCGCGGATGATGAAGTTCAGGAACTTCTCCGCGAAATCCGGATCCAGATTGGCATCCTTCGCCAGGCGGCGAAGGCGTTCGATCTGGTATTCTTCGCGCGCCGGATCGGCCGGCGGCAGTTCATGCGTCGCCTTCAAGACGCCCACCGCCTTGGTGCAGCGGAAGCGCTCGGCAAGCATATGGACAAGGGCAGCGTCGATATTGTCGATCGACTGCCGGTATTCCCCCAGTTGCTGCCTGACCTTCGGATCGATCGTCATGCGGCGTTCCTCACTTCTTCTTCGGCAGGCCGGGCAGGCCCGGAAGGCCGCCGCCGAGACCGGGCAGGCGAAGACCGCCGCTGCCGCCGAGGCCCGGCAGGCTGCCCGGCTTGATACCGGCCGCTTCCGCCTGCTTGGCGAGCGCCTCGAGCTGCTTGGGGTCCATGCTGGAAAGATCGGGCATGCCGCCGCCAAGGCCGCCGAGGCCCATCTTGCCGGCAAGGCCGCCCATCATCTGCTTCATCATGCCGCCCTTCTTGCCGCCCATCATCTTCATCATGTCCGCCATCTGGCGGTGCATCTTGAGAAGCTTGTTGATGTCGGCCGCATCGGTGCCGGAGCCGGCGGCGATGCGCTTCTTGCGGGAATGCTTGAGCATGTCCGGATTGGCGCGCTCGGCCTTGGTCATCGAGTTGATGATGGCGATCTGGCGGCCGAAGAGCTTGTCGTCGAGGCCGGCGGCGGACATCTTGTCCTTCATGCCGGCCATGCCGGGCATCATGCCCATGATGCCGCCCATGCCGCCCATCTTCTGCATCTGGCGAAGCTGGTCGGCGAGGTCGTTGAGGTCGAACTTGCCCTTGGCCATCTTGGCGGCCATGGCGGCCGCCTTCTCGGCGTCGATGTTCTCCGCCGCCTTCTCGACGAGCGAGACGATGTCGCCCATGCCGAGGATGCGGTCCGCGACGCGGCGGGGATGGAATTCCTCCAGCTCGCCCATCTTCTCGCCGACGCCGATCAGCTTGATCGGCTTGCCGGTGACGGCGCGCATGGAAAGGGCCGCACCGCCGCGGCCGTCGCCGTCCATGCGGGTCAAGACGAGGCCGGTGATGCCGACGCGGTCGTCGAAATTGCGGGCGAGGTTGACGGCGTCCTGGCCGGTCAGCGCGTCGGCGACGAGCAGGATCTCGTGCGGATCGGACTTCCGCTTGATCTCCGCCATCTCGATCATCAGCGGCTCGTCGATATGGGTGCGGCCAGCGGTGTCGAGGATGACGACGTCATGGCCGCCGAGCTTTGCGGCCTGCACGGCGCGGGCGGCGATATCGGTCGGCGACTGGCCGGCGATGACCGGCAGCGTATCGATGCCGGTCTGCACGCCGAGCTGGCGAAGCTGCTCCTGCGCGGCCGGGCGGCGCGTGTCGAGCGAGGCCATCAGGACCTTTTTCTTCTCGCGCGTCTTCAGCCGGTTGGCGATCTTGCCGGACGTCGTGGTCTTGCCCGAACCCTGCAGGCCCACCATCATGATGACGACGGGGGCAGCGGCGTTGAGGTCGATGGAAACGCCCTCGGAGCCGAGCATGGATACCAGCTCGTCATGGACGAGCTTGACGACCATCTGGCCGG
The DNA here is from genome assembly GCF_055330205.1 of Shinella sp. R2-11. NCBI lineage: Bacteria > Pseudomonadati > Pseudomonadota > Alphaproteobacteria > Hyphomicrobiales > Rhizobiaceae > Shinella > Shinella sp. R2-11. The sequence goes on from NZ_JBVAPC010000005.1 coordinate 139,192, forward strand.
GCTTGATGGACTTCAGGATTTCCGCGCCGACGGCTTTTTCGCGCACCGCATCCGTGAAGGAGCGCACCACTTCCAGCGCCACGTCCGCTTCCAGCAGCGCACGGCGGACCTCGCGCAGCGCCGCCGAGACATCGGCCTCGGAAAGCGCGCCACGGCCTGTCAGTCCATTCAGAATGGAGCCAAGGCGGTCCTGGAGTGTTTCAAACATCACGTCTTCCTTCTTGTTTCCGCGTCACGCGGAAACGTCGGTGCAATCGGCGTCAAAAACAAGACACAAAGCCAAAAAGCACCCGAGGGCGCATCGCGCTGTCGGGTGTTGACCTCCGGGATCTGTTTATACCGCAATGGGTCCCGGTCGGCGGCTTCAAGCAGTCTCACTTGTCGCAGATGCGCGGCTTAAACAGCAAAGGGGCCGGAAAGTCAAGGACGGCCGCACATCCCGTGCGGCATAACATTTCCGCGAAGTCGCGGTCGTGCATTGCAGCGGAACGGTGCGCAGCTTATCTTTTGTCAATGAACCGTCGAATGTTTCTCAAATGGTCGGGCCTCGGCGCGCTTGCGACGCTTGCGGGCGGCACCTTCGCGAGCCGCAGCCTCGCGGCGAACCGGTACTATGAGGGGCCGGTCAGCGACCATTTCGACGGCATGCATTTCTTCAATCCGGGCGGGGAGGAGCCGAACGGCTTCTTCGAGCTCGTGCGCTGGCAGCTCGGCGGCGGCCGCGCCGCCTGGCCGGCCGACTGGCCGAGCCCGTTCCCGTCCGCCATGCCGGAGGCGCGCGTTACGGGCGATCGGCTCGTCGTGACCATGGCGGGGCATGCCGCGCTGCTCATCCAGACCGCGGGCCTCAACATCCTGACCGATCCCGTCTGGAGCGAGAGGGCGAGCCCCCTCAGCTATGCCGGCCCGAAGCGCGTCAACCCGCCGGGCATCGCCCTTGCCGACCTGCCGACAATCGACCTCGTGCTCGTCACGCACAACCATTACGACCATCTCGACCTTGCGACCCTCAAGGCGCTCGCCGCGCGGGACGGCTGCCGGATCGTCACGCCGCTCGGCAACGACCGGATCATCGCGCCGGCCGTCGGCGCGGGCCGGGTCTCGTCCATGGACTGGGGCGGCGCGTTGACGGTGGCGGAAGGCGTGACGCTGCATTGCGAGCCCTGCCATCACTGGTCGGCGCGGGGCCTCGGCGACCGCCGCAAGGCGCTCTGGGCGGCGTTCCTGATCGAAACGCCGGGCGGCAGGATCTACCATATCGGCGACACCGGCTTTCACGAGGGCATAAACTACCGGGCGATCCGCGAGAAGCACGGTGCGATCCGCCTCGCCAACCTGCCCTTCGGCGCCTACGAGCCGCGGTGGTTCATGCGCCCGCAGCACCAGAACCCGGAGGAGGCGGTGCGGGGCATGGTCGCCTGCGGCGCGGCCTATGTCGCCGGCCACCACTGGGGCACGTTCCGCCTGACCAACGAGGGCGTGGACGAGCCGCTCGCCGCGCTGGGGACGGCGCTCGATGCGGCTGGCATCGCCCGCGCGCGCTTCCGCGCGCTGAGGCCGGGTGAAATCTTCGAGGTTCCCACTGCCGCCGTCTGAGCAAGGCACTGGAAATCCGCGGGCTTTTCCGCCATATACGCCCCAAACGGGCAGAGCACGATGACAAAGACGGCCGACTTCGCGAAGATGAACGGACTGGGAAACATGATCCTGGTCGTGGATATGCGCGGCCGCGGCGATGTCGTGACGCCAGAGGCGGCCATTGCGCTGAATGCCGACCCCGCCACCCGTTTCGATCAGATCATGGCGATCCACGATCCGAAGACGGCGGGAACGGACGCCTTCATCGACATCCTCAACTGCGACGGCACCAAGGCGCAGGCCTGCGGCAACGGCACGCGCTGCGTCGTACAGGCGCTCGCCGCCGAGACGGGCCGCAAGGCCTTCACCTTCCAGACGGTCGCCGGCATCCTCAACGCCACCGAGCATGCGGACGGCACGATCTCCGTCGACATGGGCAAGCCCGTCTTCGAATGGGACCGCATTCCACTCGCCGAGGAATTCTTCGACACGAGCCGCATCGAATTGCAGATCGGGCCGATCGACGCGCCGATCCTGCATTCGCCCGCCGCCATGTCGATGGGCAATCCGCATGCCGTCTTCTGGGTCGACCGCGATCCGATGAGCTTCGATCTCGACCGCTTCGGCCCGCTGCTCGAAAACCATCCGATGTTCCCGGAAAAGGCCAATATCACGCTGGCGCAGGTCACCTCGCCGTCCTCCATGACGACGCGGACCTGGGAGCGCGGCGCGGGCCTGACGCTCGCCTGCGGCTCGGCCGCCTGCTCGGCCGGGGTTTCCGGCGCGCGCACCGGCCGCACCGGCCGCAAGGTCGCCGTGACGGTCGCCAGCAGCCCGAACCGCGGCACGCTGACCATCGAGTGGCGCGAGGACGACCATGTCGTGATGACGGGGCCTGCCGAATGGGAATGGTCGGGTACGCTCGATCCTTCGACCGGCGCCTTCCGTCGCGACGAGACCGGGGCGGCCGCCCTTTGAGCGGCGTCGAGGTCATAACCTTCGGCTGTCGGCTCAACACCTACGAATCGGAAGTGATGCGTGCCGAGGCCGAGAAGGCGGGGCTGAACAATGCCGTGCTGGTGAACACCTGCGCCGTCACCGGCGAGGCCGTGCGCCAGGCCCGCCAGGCGATCCGCCGCGCCCGGCGCGACAATCCCCATGCCCGCATCATCGTCACCGGCTGCGCGGCGCAGACGGAGAAGCACACCTTTGCCGGCATGCCGGAGGTGGACGCCGTGCTCGGCAACGAGGAGAAACTGAAAAGCGCCTCCTACCGGGCACTGCCGGATTTCGGCGTCTCGGCGGAAGAAAAGCTCCGCGTCAACGACATCATGAGCGTGCGTGAGACCGCGCCGCAGATGGTGAAGCTGATCGACGGCCATGTGCGCGCCTTCGTGCAGGTGCAGAATGGCTGCGACCACCGCTGCACCTTCTGCATCATCCCCTATGGCCGCGGCAATTCCCGCTCCGTGCCGATGGGCGCGGTGGTCGACCAGGCGCGGAGACTCGTCGAGGGCGGCTACTGCGAGATCGTGCTGACGGGCGTCGATGCGACGAGCTACGGCGCGGACCTGCCCGGCAAGCCCAGCCTCGGCCTGCTCGCCAGGACACTTTTGAAGCAGGTGCCCGAAATCCGGCGCCTCAGGCTCTCCTCCATCGACAGCATCGAGGCGGACGATCATCTCTGGGATCTCATCGCCGACGAGCCGCGCTTCATGCCGCACCTGCATCTTTCCCTCCAGCACGGCGACGACCTGATCCTCAAGCGCATGAAGCGCCGCCATTCCAGCGCCGATGCGCGGGATTTTTGCGCGCGGGTGCGGGCAGCCCGGCCGGATGCCAGCTTCGGCGCGGACATGATCGCCGGCTTTCCGACGGAGACGGAGGAGATGTTCGCCAATGCGGCGCGGCTCGCGGAAGACTGCGGCATCGCCCATCTCCACGTCTTTCCCTACAGCCCGCGCCCCGGCACGCCGGCCGCGCGCATGCCGCAGCTCGACCGCGCCCTCGTCAAGGAGCGCGCGGCGCGGCTGCGGGAGACTGGAAAACGGCTGCACGAGGCCCATCTCGTTTCGATGATCGGCAGACAAGAGACGATCCTCGTGGAGAACAACGGCCTCGCCCATACGGAAAACTTCACGCTCGTCGATGCCGCGGGGCTGAGGCCGCGCGACCTTGTGCCGGTGACGATCACCGGACACAATGGAAAACACCTGACGATGCAGCCCCTTATCGCGGCTGGTGCCGCCTCCCTTCGCAACTAGCGGATACCTTCATGGCTCTTGGCTTCATCAAGAAGATCTTCACTTTCGGAAAAGACACCGCCGCCGAACCAAAGCCGGAGGCGGCAGCGCCCGTTGCCGAGCAGGTGGTAGAGACGCCTGCCGCCGAACCGGACGTCAGCGACCAGCCGGCCGTCGAGCCCACGCCGGAAGAGACCGCATCGGAGGAAACCGCGGAAATCCCCGCCGCCCCTGCCGAGGAGGAGGACGAGGACCGCGACCCGCTGCTCGACGAGGCGGAGGCCGTCAATCCGGAAGCGGACTACCATATTCCGGAAGACGTCGAGCCGGAGATCTACCCGCTTCCCCACGCACCGACCGCGCCGGTCGCCGAAGAGCCGGCCGAAGCGGAGCCCGTGGGCGAACCGGCCATCGAAGAGGTCGTCGCGGAGCCGGAAGCCGAGGCGGCAGAAGAAACCGTCGAGGAAGAACCGGCCGCACCGGTCGAAGCATTCGTCGCGGCCGAAGAAGAAGAGATCGCCGAAACGGAATCGGAAGAGGATGCGCCGGACGACATCGAGGACCCCGTTCTCGAAGAGGCCCTCCGCGCTGAAAAGCCGGCCGACACGCCCGCCTTGCCGAAGGGCTTTGCCGCGACCGCGAAGGCTCCCGTCGAGGAGGCCGCGCCCGTGGCGCAGCCGAAGCGCACCTGGTTCCAGCGCCTGCGCGAGGGCCTTGCCCGCACCTCCTCGCAGCTCACCGGCCAGATCACCAGCCTCTTCACCAAGCGCAAGCTCGACGACGACACGCTGCAGGACCTCGAGGACCTGCTGATCCAGGCCGACCTCGGCGTGGAGACGGCGCTGCGCATCACCGATACGCTCGCCTCCGAGCGCTACGGCAAGGACGTGACCGGCGCGGATGTCTCGCGCATCATGTCGACGGAGATCACCAAGGTGCTCGAACCCGTGGCGAAGCCCTTGGAGCTCGACCTCAGCCACAAGCCGCATGTCATCCTCGTCGTCGGCGTCAACGGCACCGGCAAGACGACGACCATCGGCAAGCTGGCGGCGAAACTCTCCGGCGCGGGCCTCAAGGTGATGCTGGCGGCCGGCGACACGTTCCGCGCCGCCGCCATCGAGCAGCTCAAGATCTGGGCGGATCGCACCGGGTCGGACATCGTCTCTTCCAAGCTCGGGGCCGATGCGGCGGGCCTTGCCTATGAAGCCTACGAGCAGGCCAAGCTGAAGAAGAGCGACGTCCTCATCGTCGACACCGCCGGCCGCCTCCAGAACAAGGCCGAGCTGATGGCGGAGCTGGAGAAGATCGTGCGCGTCCTCGGCAAGCTCGATCCCGACGCCCCGCACACCGTGCTCCAGACGCTCGACGCCACCACCGGCCAGAACGCGATGAACCAGGTCGAGATTTTCCGCAACGTCGCGGGCGTCTCGGGCCTGATCATGACAAAATTGGACGGTACGGCCCGCGGCGGCATCCTTGTGGCGATTGCCGCAAAACACAAGCTGCCGGTCTATTTCATCGGTGTCGGCGAAGGGATCGACGATCTCGAACCCTTCGAGGCCAAGGATTTCGCGGAAGCGATCGCAGGAGTTGGAGCATGAGCAAGGCAACGCTGGACGCACCGGCCAAGAGCGAGGAGAAGGTCAGCCCCCTCCTCAAGATGGTGCTGGAGCTCGGACCGCTCGTCGTCTTCTTCTTCGCCAATTCGCGCGGCGAATGGCTCGCCTCGCATTTTCCCGTGCTGGCCGAGATGGGCGGGCCGATCTTCATCGCCACCGGCCTCTTCATGGCCGCGACCGCCATCGCGCTCGTCGTCTCGTGGATCCTGACGCGCACCCTGCCGATGATGCCGCTGATCTCGGGCATCGTCGTCTTCGTCTTCGGCGCGCTGACGCTCTGGCTGCAGAACGACACCTTCATCAAGATGAAGCCGACCATCGTCAACACGCTGTTCGGCGCCATCCTGCTCGGCGGGCTCTTCTTCGGCAAGTCGCTGCTCGGCTACGTCTTCCACGCCGCCTTCAAGCTGACGGACGAGGGCTGGCGCAAGCTGACGCTGCGCTGGGGCCTGTTCTTCCTCGTGCTCGCCGTGATGAACGAGGTGGTCTGGCGCAATTTCTCGACGGATTTCTGGGTCGCCTTCAAGGTCTGGGGCACGATGCCCATCACGATCCTCTTTACGCTCTCGCAGATGCCGCTGATCATGCGCCATTCGGCCGAGCAGCCGGAAGAAGGCAAGGCGCCTTAAGCCTCACGCATAGGCGAAATCCATCGTCTTGCTGATCAGCACGGCTTTCAGCTTTTCCAGCGCCCGGTTCTCGATCTGGCGCACGCGCTCCTTCGAGATGCCGAGGAGGACGCCGAGCTCCTCCAGCGTCGCGCCGTTCTCGGCAAGCCGCCGGGCGCGGATGATCTTCATCTCGCGCTCGTTGAGCTGGCCAAGCGCCGAATGCAGCCAGTGGCGGCGGCGCTCGCCGTCGATGCTTCCCTCGGCCTGCTCATCCGGCAGGGGCGCGTCGCTGGTGAGGAAATCGAGACGGTTCGAGCCTTCGCCGCCCTCCCCCGCCGAAAGCGGCGCCTGGAGGGAGACGTCGGAGGCGGAAAGCCGCGCATCCATGGTGCGCACATCCGCCGTGCTGACCCCGAGGGCGGCCGCGATCTCCTGATGGATCGCTTCGCTCGTCAGATGGTCGTCGCCGCGGGCGAGCCGGGCGCGAAGGCGCCTGAGGTTGAAGAAGAGCGCCTTCTGCGCGGAGCTGGTGCCGCCGCGCACGATGGACCAGTTGCGCAGCACATAGTCCTGGATGGAGGCGCGAATCCACCAGCTTGCATAGGTGGAGAAGCGCACCTGCCGCTCCGGCTCGAAGCGGGCGGCCGCTTCCAGCAGGCCGATATAGCCCTCCTGCACGAGATCGCCGAGCGGCAGGCCGAAGTTGCGGAACTTGCCGGCCATCGAGACGACGAGGCGCATATGGGCCATTGCGATGCGATTGCGCGCATGCTGGTCGTGATTGTCCTTCCAGGCATGGGCGAGAGCCTGCTCTTCCTCCCTCTCCAGATAGGGGGCGGACATAGCGAGCTTGATCATGCGGCGGTCTGCGGTCGTCGTAGCCATGGCGGTCTCTCCACGTGAACCGAAGCGGCGGGAGGCAATATCTCCCGTCTGCGTGACGATGACGTTTCAGAGGAGCCTGCGGATCGCTCGAAAAGGGCTTCGAGCGAAGAAAGCGGCTGTTCCACTCCCGCGGCCGCCCGGAGCCGGTCGTCCTCGGGCGTTCAAACGGGTGCGGCGCAAAAAAGTTCCAATAAAAAACCCGGCTGTCGCCAGCCGGGCTTTAAATTTCGACGTTGCGCCCTAGATCAGGCCGCTTCGTCCTGCGATTCGTCTTCCTCGATGGCCTTGCCGCGCTTCGGACCCTTGGCGAGGTTCGTCTCCACGAGACGGACGGCTTCGGTTTCCGACATCTTGTTCACGGCGGCGATTTCGCGGGCCATGCGGTCGAGAGCGGCTTCATAGAGCTGGCGCTCGGAATAGGACTGTTCCGGCTGGTTCTCGGCGCGATAGAGGTCGCGGACCACTTCGGCGATCGAGATCAGGTCGCCCGAATTGATCTTGGCATCGTATTCCTGCGCGCGGCGCGACCACATGGTACGCTTCACGCGGGCCTTGCCCTGGACAACCTTCAGCGCGCGGTCGACGAAATCGGTCTCCGACAGTTTGCGCATGCCGATGGAAACGGCCTTGGCAACCGGCACCTTGAGACGCATCTTGTCCTTTTCGAAATCGATGACAAAGAGCTCGAGCTTCATGCCGGCGACTTCCTGCTCCTCGATGGCGACGATCTGGCCGACGCCGTGAGCGGGATAGACGATCGACTCGCCGGTCTTGAAGCCCTGGCGCGTGGAAGATTTCTTCTGCTGGGTCGTCATTCTATTCAAATACTCCCTGTTACGCTCCCCGGCGACGGCCGGGGTGGGTCCGGGGACCCGGGAAAGACGGGGGGCACCTTGGGGGTGTCACCACTGGTCCGTCCGCCATGCGCAAAAACGTCCCTTTCGACGCGATCACATTTGAGCAACCGAGGTTGCCTATGGGAGGTGAGCGACGTTGAGGGATCGTTAGCTTTCGTGGTGGTGTTCGGGCACGCAAAATGCCGCGATTTGGATCAGTAGGAAGACCCTATCACAAAAAAGTGCCGAAATCAATAATTTGCTTCGCATGGGTCATCAAGCCTGCCCTATCGCCTTTTGGCGCGGGCACGCTTTTTTCCCCAGCTTCGGTCATTGCCACCACGGTGCCGGGCGATCGCGCCCGGCCGGCGGGGTCAGTCGCCTTGGCCGGGCTTCGGCGAGAAATACTGCTCGTACTTGCCTTCCACGCCGTCCATTTCCTTGGCTTCCGGCATCGCATCGCGCTTGATCGTGATGTTCGGCCAGACCGAGGCGAATTCCGAATTGACCTTCAGCCACATGTCGAGGCCCGGCTCGGTATCCGGCTTGATGGCCTCGGCGGGACATTCCGGTTCGCAGACGCCGCAGTCGATGCATTCGTCGGGATGGATGACGAGGAAGTTCTCGCCCTCGTAGAAGCAGTCGACGGGGCACACTTCCACACAGTCCGTGTACTTGCAGCGGATGCAGTTGTCGGTCACGACATACGTCATGCTTCACTCCAGAATCGTCATAAGGCGGCGGAGGCGGGGCCGTCCGGCGCCGCAGAACCTGTCACGCAGTCGGCTTGCCGGACAGAAGAGGGCCGCGCTCGCGCAGGCTGTCCGGTGGCTGAGGTAAAGGCTTTGCGGGCGCTTTGCAAGCGTAATACATGTGCCGCCGAACACGGGCGAGGTATAGAATTCTAATCCTCGCCGTCGCCGGGAAAAGCCTGGAGCCGGTCGGTTTCCCGACGCTCCCGCTTCGTCGGCCGTCCGGCGCCCCGTTCGCGCGTCGCCTGCGCGAAGAGATTGCGCTCCTCGCGGGATGGAGGGGGCGGCGTCATGTCGCTGTAGAGAAGGCGGGCCTCCTCATAGGGGCCGCGGCGCGCGCCGGGCTGGAGCACCTTGACCACCATGTCGTGCCGGTCGAGCGAGAGGACGATAACGTCGCCGGGACGCACCGCATGCGAGGGCTGGCGGACATTGACGCCATTGACGCTGACATCGCCCGCCTCAACGGACTTCGCCGCAAGCGAGCGGGACTTGCGAAGCCGCGCGAAGAACAGCCACTTGTCGATGCGCTGCCGCGCCTGACCCGCCGGCTGTTCCCCGTCCTGCGCCATCGGCCTACTTCTTCATCTGCTCCTTGAGCGCCGCGAGCTTGGCGAAGGGCGAATCCGGATCGATCGGCTTTTCCTTGCGGGGTGGCCGCGCCTCGAACTTCGCCTGCTGCGGCTTGCCGCCGCGCTCGTTGCGCTCGCCGCGATCCGGGCGGTTGCCGCCCTGCGGCTTTCCGTCGCGGCCCTTGTTCTGGTCCGGGCGGCCGCGGCCGCCTTCCCGGCGCTCGCCACGCTCGCCGGCCGGCTGGCCGCGATGACGCTCGCCGCCGCGGCGTTCGCCCTGGCCCTGACGGTCGCCGTGGCGCTGGCCCTGACGCTGGTTGTCGTGGCGCGAGCCCGGACGCCAGAGGAGGACGGGCTTGGCCTCGGCCGGCTCGCCTTCGCCGGCCGCTTCCACTGCCGGGGCTTCCTCGGCCTCGGCAACGGGTACCTCGGTGGCCGCAACCGGAGCCTCGACCGTCTCGGCCGGGGCTTCAGCCGTCGCTTCGCCTTCGTCGGACGCATCGGCGTCGTGCTCGTCGGAGGTCCCCGCACTCGCTTCCGCTTCCGCCGGGGTTTCCGCGGCAGCAGCGGCCGGAGCCTGCGCGGCGAGGAAGGCGGCGGCCTCTTCGGCCTTCACGCTGTCGGCACGGTAGCCGAGACCCTTGAGGATCTCCTCCATGTCGTCCGGCGTCGCGCCGAGGATGGAGAGCATGGCGGTCGTCGCCATGAAGCGGCGGCCGTCATAGGCGCCTTCCGGACGCGGCGTGCCGGGCTTCCATTGCAGGAGCGGACGGATGAGGTCGGCAAGGCGCTCCAGGATGTCGATGCGCACGGCGCGCTTGCCGAGGAAACGGAAGCCGGCGAGCTTGTAGAAGGCGCGCTCGAAGGCCGGATCGGTGACGACCGAGGTGCGGCCGGCCGCCAGCACCGGGATGAGGTCGCCATAGCCCGGCTTGTCGAGACCGTCGTTCTTCAGCGCCCAGAGCAGCGTGATGAGCTCGGCCGGGGCGGGCTTCAGCAAGGCCGGCATGAAGATGTGATAGGCGCCGAAGCGGATGCCGTGCTTGCGCATGGAAGCACGGGCGTCCTGGTCGAGCGCCTTCACGTCGTCGGCGACGTCGCGGCGGAACAGCACGCCGAGGTTTTCGACGAGCTGGAAGGCGAGGCCCTTGGCAAGGCCCTGCAGGTCTTCCGCGCGGGAAAGATCGTCCAACGGCTTCAGCACGGTCGCGATGTGATGGTTCACGAAGCGCTCGATACGGGCGGCGACATGGTCGCGCGCATTGCCCGTCAGCTGCTCGTCGGAGAGCAGGATGACGCGAGGGCGCATGATGTGGTCGGAGGCGGAAAGGCGCGCGACGGGATCGCCGAGCCAGCGCACGGTGCCGTCCGAGCTCAGCGCGAGATCGGCATTGCCGGCGGCATGCAGGCGTGCGGCACGGGCCTCGAACTCCAGCGCGAGCGCCTTCTGCGCAGCCGCTTGCACGGCCTTCGCATCGGGGCCTTCCGTCCCGGCGGCCAGCGTGAACCGGAAACCGGCCAACTGCCCGACATGATGTCCCTCTACGAAGACATCGCCATTCACACTGATTTCAGCTTCCAGCATCGCATTCTCTCTCAGGCGCTTCATGAGCACAGATGTCCTGCGATCAACAAAGCGTTTCGTCAACCGTTCATGTAGCGCATCGGACAATCGGTCTTCGATTTCCCGCGTCTTTTCCTGCCAGTGTGTCGGATCGGCAAGCCATCCGGGCCGATTCGACACATAGGTCCAGGTCCTTATCTGCGCGATTCGTGCCGAAAGCGTGTCGATCTCGCCATCGGTCCTGTCGGCCCGGCGAACCTGGTCCGCCAGAAAATCCTCGTTCACCGTGCCACGCTTTACGAGGTCCGCATAGAGCGTCGAGATGAGATCGGCGTGCTGGGCGGGCGTGATGCGGCGATAATCGGGAAGCGCGCAGGCTTCCCAGAGTTTTTGCACGCGCTCGGGGGTCGTCGCAAGGTCGCGGACGTCGGGATAGCGCGAAAGATGGTCCAGCGCCTGCTGGTCGACGGCCGGCAGCGCCCGCGTCAGTCCCCCTATCGGCGGCGGCGCGTCGAGCGACTGGCGGAGCGATTGCAGCGAGGCATAGTCGAAGCGGGTCGTGCGCCATTGCAGCACCTTCACGGGATCGAAATGATGCGTCTCAATGCGCTTGACCAGCTCGTCGTCAAAGGGATCGACGCGGCCCGTCACGCCGAAGGTGCCATCGCGCAGGTGCCGGCCGGCGCGGCCGGCGATCTGGGCGAGCTCGGCCGGGTTGAGGTTGCGGAACTGGTAGCCGTCGAATTTTCGATCCTGCGCGAAGGCGACATGGTCGACGTCGAGGTTGAGGCCCATGCCGATGGCATCGGTGGCGACGAGATATTCGACGTCACCCTCCTGGTAGAGCGCGACCTGCGCATTGCGGGTGCGGGGCGAGAGCGCCCCGAGCACCACCGCCGCCCCGCCGCGCTGGCGGCGGATCAGCTCGGCGATGGCATAGACCTCGTCGGCCGAGAAGGCGACGATGGCGGTGCGCTGCGGCAGGCGCGTGATCTTCTTCGAGCCGGAATAGAAGAGCTGCGACAGGCGCGGCCGCTCGATGACATGGATACCGGGCAGGAGCTGCTCGAGGATCGGCTTCATGGTGGCCGCGCCGAGCAGCAGCGTCTCGTCGCGGCCCCTCAGATGCAGAACCCGGTCGGTGAAGATGTGGCCGCGTTCCAGATCGCCGGCAAGCTGCACCTCGTCGATGGCGACGAAGGCGGCGCGCGTCTCGCGCGGCATCGCCTCCACCGTGCAGACCGAGAAACGCGCCATATGCGGCGTGATCTTCTCCTCGCCGGTGACGAGCGCGACATTGTGCTGGCCGACCTTCTCGACGAGGCGCGTATAGACCTCGCGCGCGAGAAGGCGCAGAGGCAGGCCGATGACGCCCGTCTCATGTGCCACCATGCGCTCGATTGCGTAGTGGGTCTTGCCCGTATTGGTCGGGCCGAGCACCGCGGTCACCCCGCGGCCGCTCAGGATCATGGGTGCTTGCGACAAGACATGCCCCGGCAGGTTTCAGTTTCGGGCTCACAGATGCCCATCGGGGCGGCCGATGGCAAGGGGGGAGGCGAAATAGGGCGGTTTTCCCGATGCTTTGCAAGAGTCTGGAACAGGGCACGAACGAAACGGAGACGAATCGATGACTCTGGGTGATTCAGGGTTTGTTCTCTGCAACGAATTGATGAGGTGCCCGTGGGCACCACGAAATGCCGAATCGCAACAAGGGGTAAGCGCTTTGGCAAGCTTTACTTCAAAAGCTGGCGATCAAGCTTCCGCCGACGAAAGAGGGGCGAACTGCTCAACCCTGCGCGGCGAAAGGATCAGGGCACGGAGGTGCAGTATCCACAGAGCGAAACCGGCTTCCCAGAGAGGAGTGAATTGAATGATGGGCCTTCGCATGGTTAGAGTCACCGGCTCGGCGCTTCCTCCGCAATCTCCTGTAATGGTCTGGAGAACAGATACTTCCCAAAGATATCGTCCCATGTCGAAAATAATCGGCAAAAGGGCGGCTGCCGTCAGAAGCGTTACGATCCAATTCCAAGGCGCGGTACCGAGGTGCAAGTCGAAAATATCCGCACCGGCAACGCGCTTACGCACAATCATGAACACCGGGATCGCAGGAACTACTAGGGAAAGCAATGTCCACGGGATTAGAGCTTGGTGCAGCCATGAGATCGGAACGCCGAGGCTATCGCATTGCGGGTTTGGAGCGAACCATTTTGGTTCGATGAGAATATCCAACATACCGATCGGAAGCACTAGCCATAGCAATAGAGCGCCTGCGACCCAGTAAACGATACGGCTGTTACCCGTCGATCGAATTGCGGCAATGCGCACCAGATATGCTCCGTGAGGCTTTGGCGATCACGCCAGATGGTCGCGCAGGTCCGCCCCGTCCCAGCCGCCGCCGGCCTCGTAGAGCGGAAACACCTCTTCCGTCAGATACGGCCCGCCGCCGACCGATTCCTTCGAGGACATCAGCACGAAGCGGTTCACGGTGAAGGGGGCGGTGTGGAAGTTGCCGCGGCCGGAGAGGTAGTGGGCGACGTCCTCGGTGCGGGCGTTGCGCAGGCGCGCGAGCGTGACGTGCGGGGTGAACTTGCGCGGATCGGCGGGAAGGCCGAGGCGCTGGCAGATGCGCTCGACCTCGCCCTGCAGCGCGTACATTTCCGGCGCCTGCGTGACACCGGCGAAGACCGAATGCGGCTTCTTCGAGCCGAAGGAGCCGATGCCGGAAAGCGCGAGCTGGAATTCCGGGCGTTCGATACGGTCGAGCCTGTCGACCACCTCGTCGGCGGTGCGCCCGTCAATATCGCCGATGAAGCGCAGGGTGATGTGGAAGTTCTCGACGTCGATCCAGCGGGCTCCGGGAAGTCCGCCTCTCAGGAGCGAGAGGCTCATCGCCGCGTTGCGCGGCACTTCGAGGGCGACGAAAAGTCTCGGCATGGCGACTTCTCCCTGCTGGAAAGTAACGTCAGCGAATCACGCAACGGATTTTTGCGCAACCCTAATTTCGCACCCGCGAGAACTACTCCCCTACCTTGATCGACTTGAGGAAGGTCTCGACCGTCGGCAGGATGGACTGGACCATGACGTCCACGCCCGCCGGGTTCGGATGCATTCCATCCTCGATCTGGAGGTTCGCCTTGGTGACGACCCCGTCGAGGAAGAACGGATAGAGCGGAACGCCGTGCTTTTCCGAAAGGCGCCTGTAGATGCCGTCGAAGCGCCCGGCATAGTCCGCGCCCATGTTGGGCGGGGCGAGCATGCCGGCGAGCAGCACCGCGATGCCGCGCTCCTTGAGGCGCGTCAGCATGGCGTCGAGGTTCTTCTCGGTCTCCTCCGGCGCGATGCCGCGCAGCGCGTCGTTGGCGCCGAGCTCGAGGATGACGCCCTGCGTCCCGTCGGGGATCGACCAGTCGAGGCGGGCAAGGCCGCCGGAGGTCGTGTCGCCCGAGACGCCGGCATTGGCGATCTCGACCTCATGGCCCTTCGCCCGAAGAGCCGCCTCCAGCTTCACCGGGAAGGCGTCGGCGGCCGGAAGCTGGTAGCCGGCCATCAGGCTGTCGCCGAAGCCGACGAGCTTCAGGGGTTCGGCCTGGGCGATGCCCGTGGATAACAAAGCTGTGATTGCAAGTGAGGCGAAAAATCCGAGCGCCGCTTTAAACGACATGATGCTGATCCTAGATTGCTGGCATTCCAGTCTTTTCCATACATATAGGGCAGAATTCCTTGGCCAAAACCATCATCGATCTGAAAAAAGCCGATCTCACCCTCGGACGGGCTGCCGCTTCCGTGCATGTCCTCAAGGGGATCGACCTCACGATCGATGCGGGCGAATCGGTCGGCATCGTCGGGCCGTCGGGCTCCGGCAAGTCGACGCTGCTGATGGTGCTGGCGGGCCTCGAACGGCTGGACGGCGGCGAGATCCATATCGACGGCGCCGCCCTGCATGCGATGAACGAGGACAGGGTGGCGGATTTCCGCGGCCGCAATATCGGCATCGTCTTCCAGTCCTTTCACCTCATTCCCAACATGACGGCGCTCGAAAACGTCGCCGTGCCGCTGGAGCTTGCCAATGTGCGCGACGCCTTCGATATCGCCCGGCGCGAGCTGGAGGCCGTCGGGCTCGGCGAGCGCCTGTCGCACTATCCCGGCCAGCTCTCGGGCGGCGAGCAGCAGCGCGTCGCCATCGCCCGGGCTCTCGCGCCTTCGCCGAAGCTGCTGATCGCCGACGAGCCGACCGGCAACCTCGACACGGAGACCGGCCGCCAGATCGCCGACCTCCTCTTCTCCAAGCAGGCCGAGCGCGGCACGACGCTGGTGCTGGTGACGCACGATCCGGCGCTTGCCGCCCGCTGCGGCCGGCAGGTAACCATGCGCTCGGGCGAGATCGTCTCGGGCGCCGCGCCCCTGCGCACGCTCGCCGAAGCGGTGCCGGCATGAGGGTGGGCGCGGTCCTCCGCCAGGTTCCGCTCGCCCTGCGCCTTGCCTTGCGCGAAATGCGCGGCGGTCTGAAGGGTTTCTACATCTTCCTCGCCTGCATCGCGCTCGGCACGGCGGCGATTGCCGGCGTCAACTCGGTGTCGAGCGCCATCACCCAGGCTATCGCCTCGCAGGGCCAGACGCTGCTGGCCGGCGACGTGCGCTTCGAATTCCGCAACCGCTTCGCCACGCCCGAGGAACTGAACTATTTCGAGGGCCTCGGCGCGGTTTCCAGGACGACGGGCCTGCGCTCCATGGTGCGCCTGCCGGACGGCTCCGACCAGACGCTGGTGGAGGCGAAGGGCGTCGACGGCGCCTATCCGCTCTACGGCACGCTGGAGACCGAGCCGCAGAAGCCGGCTGCGGCGCTCTTCGCGAAAGAGGGCGACGCCTATGGCGCGGTCGTCGCGCCGCTGCTGCTCGACCGGCTCGGCCTTGCCGTCGGCGACGAGATCCTGCTCGGCACGGCGAAGATCCGTATCGCCGCCACGCTCACCCGCGAGCCGGACGCCGTCTCTGAAGGCTTCGGCTTCGCTCCCCGCCTGATGCTGTCCGATGAAGCCCTGCGGGCGAGCGGGCTGGTGCAGACCGGCAGCCTCGTGGAGAATGCCTACCGCATCCGCCTTGCGAAACCCGATCTCTCGCCGGCCGCCATTCGCGCGGAAGCCAACAAGGCCTTCCCGACGGCCGGCTGGTCGATCCGCACGGCCGACAGCGCGGCGCCGGCGCTGACGGCCAACATCACCCGCTTCTCGCAGTTCCTGACACTGGTCGGCCTGACGGCGCTGATCGTCGGGGGCGTCGGCGTGGCGAACGCCGTGCGCGCCTATCTCGATTCCAAGCGTTCGGTGATCGCCACCTTCAAGTGCCTCGGCGCGCCGGCCTCGCTCGTCGCGCTCGTCTATCTCGCGCAGATCGCCCTGATCGCCTCGATCGGCATCCTGATCGGCCTTGCGGTCGGCGCCCTGATGCCGCCCGTGGCGATGCAGTTCCTCGGCGGCATGCTGCCGGTATCGGCCAAGGCCGAGCTCTACCCCTCCGCGCTGCTGCTCGCCGCCGTCTTCGGCCTGCTGACGGCGCTCGCCTTCGCCATCATGCCGCTCGGCCATGCCCGCGAGGTGCCGGCCACCGCGCTCTTCCGCGAGCAGAGCTTCGAAGCGGGCCGCCTGCCGGGCTGGCCCTATATTCTGGGCGCCGCGCTCTTCCTTGCGGCGCTGGCCGGCCTTGCCGTCTACACGGCCTATGACCGCTACATCGCGCTCGTCTTCCTCGGCGCCATCGCCTTCGCCTTCGTCGTGCTCAGGGCCGTCGCCATGCTGATCACGGCGCTGGCGCGGCGCAGCCCGCGGGTCAATTCGCCGGCGCTCCGGCTCGCGGTCGGCAACATCCACCGGCCGGGCGCGCTGACCTCCTCCGTCGTGCTGTCGCTCGGCCTCGGCCTTGCCCTCCTCGTCACGCTGACGCTGATCGACGGAAACCTGCGCCGGGAGCTCACCGGCAACCTGCCGGAGCGCGCGCCGAACTTCTTCTTCGTCGATATCCAGGGCAGCGAGCTCGACGGCTTCCGCGACGTGCTGAAGGCGAACATGCCGGAGGGCAAGATCATCGAGGTGCCGATGCTGCGCGGCCGGGTGATGGAGCTCAACGGCGTCGACGTCGCCAAGGTCAAGGTTCCGCCGGAAGGGCAATGGGTGCTGCGCGGCGACCGCGGCATCACCTATGCCAAGCGCCTGCCGGAGAACTCGACGCTTTCGGAAGGGAGCTGGTGGCCGGAGGACTATTCCGGCGAACCGCTCGTCTCCTTCTCCGCCGACGAGGGCCGCGAGCTCGGCCTGAAGATCGGCGATACCGTGACCGTCAACGTGCTCGGCCGCAACATCACCGCGCGCATCGCCAATTTCCGCAATGTCGAATGGGAATCGCTGTCGATCAACTTCGTCATGGTCTTCTCGCCGAACACCTTTGCCGGCGCGCCGCATGCCTGGCTCGCCACGGTCATCGACCCGTCTGCGACGGCGCCGCAGGAGGCCGCGACGCTGAAGGCGATCACCAATGCCTATCCGACCGTCACCAGCGTGCGCGTCAAGGATGCGCTCGACGTGGTGAACGAACTGGTCGGACAGCTCGCCACCGCCATAAGGGCGGCCGCCGCCGTCGCGCTGATCGCCTCCATCCTCGTGCTCGCCGGGGCGCTTGCCGCCGGCAACCGGGCGCGCGTGCACGACGCGGTGGTGCTGAAGACGCTCGGCGCGACGCGGGCGACGCTCATCCGCGCCTTCAGCTACGAATACCTGATGCTGGGGCTCGCCACCGCCGTCTTCGCGCTCTTTGCCGGCGGGGTGGCCGCCTGGTTCGTGGTGAGCCGCATCATGAAGCTGCCGTCGAGCTTCCTGCCCGACGTCGCGGTGATGACGGTGGCGACCGCGCTCGTCCTCACCGTCGGCATCGGCCTTGCAGGGACCTGGCGCATTCTGGGGCAGAAGGCCGCGCCCGTACTGCGCGAACTCTGAAAAACGACCGGCCCGCGCCCTTCGCCGAGGTTGCGGGTCTTGTGCGGAACACAATTCATGCTCATATTCAAATCAGGCAAGCTGGAGCCCCGCAGCGGCTGCCCGGAACCGCCCGCAGGCAGTGACCGACACCGTAATCTCCCGGGGCTTGAACCAAGAGGACAACATGGCTGATCTCCGCAATTACCAGACCCGACCGGCGGGCGCCCAGGCCGGCGCCGTCATCGACGAGGGCCTGCGCTCCTACATGCTTCGGGTCTACAACCTGATGGCGCTGGGTCTTGCGATCACCGGCCTCGTGGCGTTCTTCGCTTCCCAGGCCGCAATTTCCGGCGGCCAGCTCACGGCCTTCGGCCAGGCGATCTATCTGAGCCCGCTGCGCTGGATCGTGATGCTCGCCCCGCTGGCGCTGGTCTTCTTCCTGAGCTTCCGCATCCACACGATGAGCGTTTCGGCCGCGCAGACGACCTTCTGGGTCTATGCCGGCCTGATGGGCCTGTCGCTGTCGTCGATCTTCCTGATCTATACCGGCGCCAGCATCGCGCAGACCTTCTTCGTCTCGGCCGCCGCCTTCGGCGCCCTGTCGCTTTACGGCTACACGACGAAGCGTGACCTCTCCGCGATCGGCTCGTTCCTGGTCATGGGCCTCTTCGGCCTGATCATCGCCTCGCTCGTCAACCTGTTCCTGCAGTCCTCCGCGCTCGACTTCGCGATCTCCGCGATCGGCGTGCTGGTCTTCGCCGGCCTGACGGCTTGGGATACGCAGAAGATCAAGGAAATGTACTTCGAGGCCGACGATGTCGCCACGGCCGGCCGCAAGGCCATCATGGGCGCGCTGACGCTCTACCTCGACTTCATCAACCTCTTCCTGTTCCTGCTGCGCTTCCTCGGCAATCGCGACTGATGCCAGCAGGCCGGATGGCCGATAAAAAAAACCCCGCCGGAAACGGCGGGGTTTTTGTTTGCGCATGCGGAAGGCGCGGCCGGGTGAAGAGCCGGCTGCCTCACCGTTCATTCGGTGATGATCTTGAACTTGTCGCCCGGCTTGACCGTGCTCGTCGCGGTCATGGCGTTGATCAGCCGGAAGAGATCGAGCTTGCGCTCGGTCCCCATCATCCGGGCCGAGAGCGAGGCGATCGTATCGCCGGGGCGGGCGGTGACGACGCGCACGCGCAGCGGCTTCAGCGAGGCGGCTTCCTCCGCCGTCAGCTTGCGGAACGAGTTCCTGAGGATCGCCGCCGTCGGCTCCAGCGCCGTGGAGCCGGTCGGCACCGCCGTCAGGAAACGGTAGATCTGGTTGTCGATGCGCACGACGGTGACGTCGAATTCCCAGCGGTCGGCGGCGGCCCGCGCGGTCGCGCCCGGCAGGCCGTTGATCGACACAGGCCGGATCGTCTCGGGCTTGAGGCCCGTCACCCAGCCGCTCGAAATGTAGTTGACGAGGTCCTGCCCCTTGCTGTCGGCGACGCCGTCGAAGCGGATCGCGACGTCGCCGGGACCGGTCGCCAGGACCGCGTCGGCCTTGTTATCGATCTGGAAGCCTTCCGGCACGTCGAAGCGGATGCCGAGCTTGCCGTGCAGGAAAGTCTGGCCGCGCACATAGCCCTCTTCCGGCGCGTCGCCGTAGAGAAGGCCGTCGATGCCGGCGAGATAGTAGTCGCGGCCGCGGTCGCCGACCGTACCCTCCGCTCCGAAGGCCCGCGCATGCATCCGCGCCAGCTCGACGCGCTGCGGTGCGCTCGGATGGCTCGACAGGAAGTCGAGGCTCTGGTCCGCCTCCGGATCGACCGACGTGAAGCGGGCATAGCCGGCCATGGAATCGAGGAAGCGTGCGGCGGCATAGGGATCGTAGCCCGCCTCGCCCAGCATGCGCACGCCGATGACGTCGGCCTGGAGCTCCTGGTTGCGCGAGAAGGCGGCAAGGCGCAGCTTGCCGCGCGCCAGCGCCTGCTTGCCGGCGATGTTGCTGGACAGCACCTCGGCGACGACGCGGCTCGCGATGACCTCGGCCTCTTCCTTCTTCTGCCGCTCGATACCGTGGTTGGCGGTGACATGCGCCATTTCATGCGACAGCACGGCGGCCACTTCCGAGGCGTCGTCGGCGAGCGCCAGAAGGCCGCGCGTCACATAGAGATAGCCGCCCGGCAGCGCGAAGGCGTTGATGGCCGGGGAATTGAGGATGGTGATGCGGTAGGACTGGTTCGGGTTCTCCGAAACAGCCGTCAGCGCGCCGGTGATGCGGGCGACGAGGCGCTCGGTCTTGGCGTCCTTGTATTCGCCGCCGTAGCTCGCCACGATGCGCGGATGCTCGCGGGCACCCATCTGGGCGCGCGGATCGTTCTTCTGCACCTCTTCGACGATCTGCGGATTGGAAGAGGGCGAGATCGTCGGCTCATAGCTCTGCTCGATGAGCGACTGGCAGCCCGAAAGCAGCGTGCCCGCGAGCAGCAGGGCCGCGACGGACCTCACGACCCCGCGCCCGGATACCATTGCAGCTCCCTGCGTCGCTTTCGCCATGTCTCTTGCCCAAGCCCCTGAATGGGTTCGCGCCCGTGCCACAGCCTTCGGCCGCAGCGCGAGCGCGCATCGTCGCGCCTTCGAACGGATGAGATAGACGCGCCATACCCGGCCGGCAACTCCCGATTCGACAAACGGTTTTCCTGTGGCTCCGGTGACACAGGGCGGCGACCAAATTGTGGCGTCCGCCTTGGTCAAATCGCCCCGCCCCTCGCTAAATGCCGGAATGGCCGAGGAATTTTGCAACGGGAGGTGGATCGAGGCGTGCAAGGAAATCCGCCGCCGGCGCATCGAGCAGGATCGAGCCGGCCTCCAGGAACAGCACCCGTTCGGCCAGCCGGCTAATATCCTCGGGCTGGTGGGTGATGAAGAGGAGCGTGCTCTTCGTCTCGGCATGAAGCTCGGCGATGAGCCGCGCCATGTCCGCCCGCATGGCCGGATCGAGCGCGGCGAAGGGCTCGTCGAGCAGCAGGATCGGCCGGCGGCGCACCAGCGCGCGGGCGAGCGCCACGCGCTGCCGCTCGCCGCCGGAAAGCGAGCCCGGCAGGCGCTTCTCGTATCCGGCAAGGCCGACGCGGGCGAGCGCGGCGCCGATCGCCTCGCGGCCCGCCGCATCCAGCCTCAGGCCCGGATCGATGCCGAGACCGATATTGTCGGCGGCGGAAAGGTGGGCGAAGAGGTTGTTGTCCTGGAAGACGACGGAGACCGGCCGCTCCGCCGGATCGCGGCCGGCCATGTCCTTGCCGAACAGCGCGACGCTGCCGCTTGCCGGCTTCTCGAAGCCGGCGATGACGTTGAAGAGCGTCGACTTTCCCGCGCCCGAGGGGCCGGCGACGGCGACGGCGGCCCCTGCCGGAATGGCGCAATCGAAGGCGAGGCGCTTTTCCGCGAAGCGCACGGTGACGTCGGCAAGGGAAATGGCGGGATCAGGCATCGGAGCCGGGTCTTTCGGTTTGGCGCTCGGCGGCGGTCGAGGGCAGCGTCAGCAGCAGGCATAGCACGCCGAGGATCAGCGCGATGCCCGCGGCATCGGCTGTGCGGTAGCTCGCCATGCGGGAATAGAGCAGCCAGGGCAGCGTGACGAAGCCCTCCGCGCCGAAGATGGCGACCGCGCCGAGATCGCCGAGCGACAGCGCCATGGCGAAGGCGAAGGCGGCTAGGAAGGGTTTCTTCAGCGCCGGCCAGTCGATGCGCAGAAAACGCCGCCAGCCGGTGACGCCAAGGCTGAGCGCGAGGCGCGCGGTGCGGGCAAGATGCGTGCGGTAGGCGGGCTCCAGCACGCGGATGACGAAGGGCAGCGCCATCAGCGCATTGAGCACGGTGACGACGAAGGGCGCGAAGCGGCCCGTCTCGCCGAAGGTGCGCAGCATCAGGAACCAGCCGGTGGCAACGACGACCGGCGGCACGAGCAGGATCAGCGAGCCGACCGCCGGCAGCGCGCGGCCCATCAGCCGCGTCGCCGCCCCGCCGTCGCCGCTTTCGGCAAGGCGCGGCACCAGCACGACGGGAAGGGCGACGGCAAGGCTGAGGGTGGCGGAGGCGAGCGAGATGGCAAGGCTGGTGGCAAGCGCGCGGTGGAGCTGCGCATCAACCGCCAGCCGGCCGAAATCGGCGGCAAGGCCGGAGACGAGGGTGGCGGCGAGCGGGGCGGCGGTGAAGAGCGTGAAGAGGAGGATGACGAGGCCATCCGGGACGCGCCGCCTGCGGCCGTCGAAGCGGCGGATGGCACGGCCGGCGGTCATGCCTTCCTCCGGCGGGCGGCCGAAGAGCGAGATGAGCCAGAGCAGCGCCGCCGTCACCGCGATCTGCAGGAAGGCGAGCAGCACGGCGCGCTGGG
The DNA here is from genome assembly GCF_055330205.1 of Shinella sp. R2-11. Classification (NCBI taxonomy): domain Bacteria; kingdom Pseudomonadati; phylum Pseudomonadota; class Alphaproteobacteria; order Hyphomicrobiales; family Rhizobiaceae; genus Shinella; species Shinella sp. R2-11. Next base: position 161,189 of record NZ_JBVAPC010000005.1, read on the forward strand.
GATCGAAATCGAAGCGCAGCGCCTGGTAGATCGCAACCTCGATGGTGGTGGCCGCAGGTCCGCCGCCGAGGGTGAGCACGATGGTGAAGCTCGTCGCGCAGAGCATGAAGACGAGGCCGGCGATGCCGGGCAGCACGCGGCGGATGACCGGCCATTCGATGAGCCGGAAGACCGCGCCGCCACTCATGCCGAGATTGGCCGAGGACAGCCAGTATTCCGGCGGGATGCGATCCAGCGCGGCGAGCAGGAAGCGCGCGGCGAGCGGCAGGTTGAAAAAGACATGGGCGATGAGGATGCCGGCGAGCCCGTAGACGCTGACCGGGCTTTCGAGGCCGGCAAGGCGCAGCAGGTCGTTGACGACACCCTGCCGCCCCCAGATCCCGACGACGCCGAGCGCGGCGACCAGCGCCGGCAGGCCGAGCGGCACGACGGAGAGGCGGATGATCCAGACGCGGCCGGGGAAGGTCCGCTGCCTTGCAAGCGCGCGGGCGACGGGGATGGCGAAGAGGACGGAGAGCAGCGTCGAAAGCGCCGCCTGCATCAGCGTGAACCGCGCGACGCGGCCGATATAGGCGTCGAGCAGCGGCGCGCCGCCGCCGCCCGCATGGCCAAGCAGCACGGCGGTCGCCGCGCCGACGAAGACGAGCACGCCGCCGAGGGCAAGGCCCCCGGCGATATCGAGCGTCCGTCGTTCGGCGCGGGCGAAGATCATCTTATTTCGCGCTCATCGCGCCGAGCCATTCGTCGATCCAGGCCTTGCGGTTCGCCGCGACCTCGTCCGACGACATGAGGAAGGTCTTTTCCGGCTTCACCAACGCGTCGAAGGCAGCCGGCAGCGGATCGCGGGTCTTGGCGGCCGGCATCATCCAGTTGGTTTCCGGGATGATCGACTGGAAATCCGGCCCCGTCATGAAGGTGAGGAACTGCCGGGCGAGGTCCTTGTCATGGGAAGTACGCGTCAGGCCGGCGACCTCGATCTGGATGTAATGGCCCTCGGAGAAGGCGGTGGCCTTGTAGCGCTCGGTGTTCTCCGCGATCATATGATAGGCCGGCGAGGTCGTGTAGGAGAGCACCATCGGCGCCTCGCCCTTGGTGAAGAGGCCATAGGCTTCCGACCAGCCGGGGGTGACGGTCAGCACGCGGTCCTTGAGCTTGGCCCAGGCTTCCGCGGACTTGTCGCCATAGACGGACTTCACCCAGAGCAGCAGGCCGAGGCCTGGCGTCGAGGTGCGCGGGTCCTCGATGACGATCTTCTGCGACGGGTCGCCCTCGACCAGCTCCTTGAGGCTCGTTGGCGGGGTCTTCAGCGCCTCGGTGTCATAGACGACGGCGAAGTGGCCGTAGTCGTAAGGCAGGAACGTATCGTCGGAGAAACCGCCCGGAACGGTGAGGCCTTCCGGCTTCAGGCCGTGCGGCTCGAAGAGGCCGGTCGCCTTGGCTTCCGAGATCAGGTTGGTGTCGAGGCCAAGCACCACGTCGGCCTTCGTGCCCTCGCCCTCCAGCTTGAGGCGGGTCAGCAGTTCCACGCCGTCGGCGACGCCGACCCATTCGACCTTGCAGCCGCAGGTCTTCTCGAAGGTCTCCTTAACCTTCGGCCCCGGGCCCCATTCGGCAACGAAACTCTCATAGGTGTAGACGGTCAGCGTCTTTTCCTGCGCGAAGGCGGGAAAGGCCAACGATACGGCGAGCGCCGCGATGGAAGAAAGAAATGCCGTGCGCATCAGCGCCTCCTTGTCTGGTCACAAACGGGAATAGGGCGCTGGATTGAGCCGTCTAATCCCTCCGCCGGTACGAGCCGGATCAGGTTCTTCGGGTTGGCAAACGCCTCTCAGCCGGCAGGTCGGAACCTGCGGGGCACCCCGTTAGAGCGGAAGAAGGCATAATCCCGTGCGCTTCGGCGCGCAAGGGGTGGAGGCGGAAACCGTGCGGCGTCAGCCCTCCACGGTTGGGGTCGTGCATCGAGGCTGCCCCTCACCCTAGCCCTCTCCCCGCAAGCGGGGAGAGGGGACTTGCCCCACGCGATATTTGAGATTCGGGAAAACGGCGCGGCATATCCCCTTCTCCCCGCTTGCGGGGAGAAGGTGGCCGGCAGGCCGGATGAGGGGCGAACGCTCCCGCGATTACCCTACCCTTTTGAGAGTTATCAGCCGCCCGCAGCGGGCGTCCCAAGCGCCTTCTCGATCGCCGGATAGAGCCCGTCTTTCAAACTCTTGTCATCGAACGGACCGACCCGCTTGTAGAGGATCGTCCCATCCGGCCCGACGAGGTAGGATTCCGGGATGCCGTAGACACCCCAGTCGATCGCCATCTTGCCGACGGGATCGAGGCCGATGGCCGAGAAGGGATTGCCGAGCTCGCCGAGGAAGCGTAGCGCATTCTCGCTGCCATCCTTGTAGTTGACGCCGACGACCGTGATGCGCGGGTCCTTCGACAGCGCCAGGATGACCGGGTGCTCCTGCCGGCAGGGCACGCACCAGGAGGCCCAGAAATTGACGAGCGTCAGCTTGCCCGCGGCCGTTTGCGCCGTCAGCGCCGGGACGGGCGCGCCGTCTTTGGTGGCGCCCGCAAGCGGATCGAGATCGCGGAACGGCGCCTTGGTGCCGATGAGCGCGGAGGGGATTTCCGAGATGTCGCGGCCGGAATTGAGCTGGGTCCAGAAGATCAGCGCCAGGCCGAGGAAGACCGCGAGCGGCAGCGCGGCGAGGATCAAGCGCGTGCGCTTGCCCGCGCCCTCGGCATTGCCCTCGTTCTCGCTCATGGATTGCCCTCGCTGTGCGCGGAGCGGCGGCGGATGCCGGCGGCTTCGAGCTGCTCGATCTCGCGGCGGCGGCCGCGATGGTCGATGAAGACCCAGAGCACGAGGCCGAGCGTGACGGCGAAGGCAGCGATATAGGACACCGCGACGTAGAAGGTATGGCTCATGCGGCGCCTCCCGCGCGGCCGGCGACACGGGCCGCATGGCGGCGCAGCACCGCGATGCGGCGGCGCAGGATCTCGTTGCGCATGGCAAGGATATGCAGCGTGAAGAACAGCATGGTGAAGGCGACGGCCATGATGATGAGCGGCCAGAGGAATTCCGGGTCGATGGTCGGCCCGCCCATGCGGATGACGCTCGCCGGCTGGTGCAGCGTGTTCCACCACTCGACCGAGAACTTGATGATCGGGATGTTGACGAAACCGACGAGGATCAGCACGGCGCTGACCTTGGCGGCGCGCGTCGGGTCATCCATGGCGCGGCCGAGGGCGATCAGGCCGAGATACATCAGGAAGAGCACGAAGACGGAGGTGAGCCGCGCGTCCCACACCCACCAGGTACCCCACATGGGCTTGCCCCAGAGCGAGCCGGTGATGAGCGCGACGAGCGTGAAGCAGGCGCCGATGGGCGCGGCGGCCTTGGCCGAGACGTCGGCGAGCGGATGGCGCCAGACGAGCGTGCCGAGTGCGGAAAGCGCCATGACCGAATAGCACATCATCGAGAGCCAGGCCGCCGGCACATGCACATACATGATGCGCACCGTTTCGCCCTGCTGGTAATCGCCCGTCGTCGTGAAGGAAAGGTAGAGCCCCACCGCAAAGAGACAGAGCGTCAGCCCGGCAAGCCACGGCCAGACGATGGCGACCAGCGCCAGGAACCGCGTGGGATTGGCGAGGTCGCTGAATTTTCGGATGGCAAGGCTCGGTTCGCTCATGATGGTTCTTTAACGCGGAAGCACCCGGTCTTCAATTGATCTGCCGCAATCACTTTCCTGTCAGTCGCTCGAAAGACGAAGCGCCGCAGCCGCCGCGACGGGACCGATGACGGCAAAGGCGAGGTTGAGCGCGACGAGGATGAGGAAGGGCGGCAGGAAGGGCGCCGGTTCCTGGATCGCCGCATAGACCGCACTCACCCCGAAGATCAGCACGGGAATGGCAAGCGGCAGGACGAGGATCGAGACGAGCAGCCCGCCGCGCGGCAGCGCCACCGCCACCGCCGCACCCGCCGCGCCGATGAAGGTGATGGCGGGCGTGCCGGCCAAGAGCGTCAGCGTCGTCGCGCCGATGGCGGTCTCGTCCATGTTCATGAAGAGGCCGAGCAGCGGCGAGGCGATGACGAGCGGCAGGCCGGTCGCGAGCCAATGGGCGAGGCACTTGACGAAGACCGTCAGCACCAGCGGCGTCTCCTGCATCAGGAGCAGGTCGAGCGAGCCGTCCTCGCGCTCGGCCTGGAACAGCCGGTCGAGGCCGAGGAGTGAAGCGAGCAGCGCGCCGATCCAGAGGATGGCGGGGCCGATGCGGGCGAGGAGATTGAGGTCCGGCCCGACGCCGAAGGGGATGACGGCGACGACGGTCATGAAGAAGAGGACGCCGACCAGGGCGCCGCCGCCGGCGCGCACGGAGAGCTTGAGGTCGCGGAGGAGGAGGGCGATCATGCGACGATCCTCCGGAGTCGAGGGCTTGGCGCACCCCCCTCTGCCCTGCCGGGCATCTCCCCCACAGGGGGGGAGATCGAATCGTGGCACGGTCTCGCCCAAAGCAGATGGTGTGAATTACGGGATACCCCTGCTCCCAGCCAATCTCCTCCCCTGTGGGGGAGATGCCCGGCAGGGCAGAGGGGGGTAGCCACGGACACGTCCATCACCACACATCCTCCATCATCCCGGCAAACCCCTTCATCCGCAATTCCTTCGCTCCCTCCAGCCCGAGCGGCTGGTGCGTCGCGGCGAGCGCGATGCCGCCGCGCGCAAGGTGGGCGGTGACGAGGCCGGCAAACATCGCCTCGGCGGCGGCATCGAGCGCCGCCGTCGGCTCGTCGAGGATCCAGACCGGGCGCCAGGACACGAGGAGCTTGGCCATCGCCATGCGGCGCTGCTGGCCGGCCGAGAGATAGCCGAAGGGAAGATGCGCGATGCCGCCGAGGCCGACGGCCTCGACCGCCTCGGCGATGGGCACGCCCGCCCCGCCGGCAAAGTCGCCGAAGAAGGATTTCCAGAAGGACAGGTTCTCCTCGACGGTGAGCTCCCGCTTCATCGCGTTGCGATGGCCGAGATAGTGCGCAGCCTCGCCGAGCTGCCCGATCGGTTGCGCTGCAGCAAGGAGTTTCGCGCTCCCCGAATGCGCCGGCAGGAGGCCCGCCAGGACGCGCAGCAGCGTCGACTTGCCGGAGCCGTTCGGGCCCTTGACGACGAGGGCTTCGCCGCCACCGATTTCAAAGGAAATATCTTGGAAAATCAGGTCTTCGCCGCGCTTGGCGCTCAATCCTTCGGCGACGAGCCGCATGTCTCTTCACTTTCCCTTTACGACCTTGGTCGCAACGCAAAAAAATTGTCCCGATTTGCCCTTCGGCGGTCTGGATCGTTTCTTAGAAATTATCTATAACGCCCGCAACACGCCAGCGGTCGGCGTGAATTTCATCCAAGCGCCGAACACGGGAATGATTTCCGCGTACGGACAGCGGAAATGGCCGCACCCGCATCCCATTCGCGCCTCAGGCGCTCGGGCGTTCGTACGTCAGCTTTCTGGCGCCAGACGAGACGGGGTATAAAGTGTCCAAATCCCTAGACAGTTTCAATTGTCGTTCGACCCTCACGGTCAACGGCACCGACTATGTGTACTACAGCCTGCCCAAGGCCGAAGCGAACGGCCTTGCCGGCGTCTCGAAGCTGCCCTACTCGATGAAGGTGCTTCTTGAGAACCTGCTGCGCTTCGAGGACGGCCGCTCGGTCACCAAGGAGCACATCCTTTCCGTCGCCGAATGGCTGACGAACAAGGGCACGGTCGAAAACGAGATCGCCTATCGCCCGGCGCGCGTTCTGATGCAGGACTTCACCGGCGTTCCCGCCGTGGTCGACCTTGCGGCGATGCGCGACGCGATGGTCTCGCTCGGCGGCGACCCGGAGAAGATCAACCCGCTCGTTCCCGTCGACCTCGTCATCGACCACTCGGTCATCGTCGACGAATTCGGCACGCCGACCGCCTTTGCCCGCAACGTCGAGCTGGAATACCAGCGCAACGGCGAGCGCTACCGCTTCCTGAAATGGGGCCAGCAGGCGTTCAAGAACTTCCGCGTCGTTCCCCCGGGCACCGGCATCTGTCACCAGGTCAATCTGGAATATCTGGGCCAGACGGTTTGGACCAAGGAAGAAGACGGCGAGATCGTCGCCTACCCGGATACCTGTGTCGGCACGGACAGCCACACGACCATGATCAACGGCCTCGGCGTTCTCGGCTGGGGCGTGGGCGGCATCGAGGCGGAAGCCGCCATGCTCGGCCAGCCGGTCTCCATGCTACTGCCCGAGGTCATCGGCTTCAAGCTGACCGGCAAGCTCAAGGAAGGCGTCACGGCGACCGACCTCGTGCTGATGGTCGTGCAGATGCTGCGCAAGAAGGGCGTCGTCTCCAAGTTCGTCGAATTCTTCGGCCCCGGCCTCGACAACATGACGCTCGCCGACCGCGCGACGATCGGCAATATGGGCCCGGAATACGGCGCTACCTGCGGCTTCTTCCCGGTCGACGGCGAGACCGTCAACTACCTCACCATGTCCGGCCGCGAAGAGCAGCGCATCGCCCTCGTCGAAGCCTATTCGAAGGCTCAAGGCATGTGGCGTGACGGCGACGGCTCCGACCTCGTCTTCACCGACACGCTCGAACTCGACCTCGGCGACGTGGTCCCGGCCATGGCCGGCCCGAAGCGCCCGGAAGGCCGCATCCCGCTGGAAAACATCGCCTCCGGCTTCGCCGCGTCGATGGATAACGACTACAAGAAGCCCGGCCAGCTTTCGAACCGCTACCCGGTCGAGGGCACGGACTACGACCTCGGCCATGGCGACGTCGCCATCGCCGCCATCACTTCGTGCACCAACACGTCCAACCCGTCGGTCCTCATCGCCGCCGGCCTTCTCGCCCGCAACGCGGTCGCCAGGGGCCTGAAGACCAAGCCGTGGGTCAAGACGTCGCTGGCACCGGGATCGCAGGTCGTCGGCGAATATCTCGCCAAGTCCGGCCTGCAGGCCGACCTCGACAAGCTCGGCTTCAACCTCGTCGGCTTCGGCTGCACGACCTGCATCGGCAATTCCGGCCCGCTGCCGGGCCCGATCTCCAAGACGATCAACGACAAGGGCCTCATCGCCGCCGGCGTCCTCTCGGGCAACCGCAACTTCGAAGGCCGCATCTCGCCGGACGTGCAGGCGAACTACCTCGCCTCGCCGCCGCTCGTCGTCGCCTATGCGCTCGCCGGTTCCGTCCAGAAGGACCTCACGAAGGAGCCGATCGGCGAGGACCAGGACGGCAACCCCGTCTACCTCAAGGACATCTGGCCGACCTCGCAGGAAATCCAGGAATTCATCCTCAAATACGTCACCCGCGCGCTCTACGCCGCGAAATACGCCGACGTCTTCAAGGGCGACGAGAACTGGCAGGCCGTGCAGGTGCCGGCGGGCCAGACCTATGCCTGGGACGACAAGTCGACCTATGTGCAGAACCCGCCCTACTTCGTCGGCATGGGCAAGACCGGCTCGGGCCTCAAGAACATCGAGGGCGCGCGCGTCCTCGGTCTCTTCGGCGACAAGATCACCACCGACCACATCTCGCCTGCCGGTTCGATCAAGGCGGCCTCGCCGGCCGGCGCCTACCTTACGGGCAACGGCGTCGCGGTGGCGGACTTCAACCAGTACGGCACGCGCCGCGGCAACCATGAGGTCATGATGCGCGGCACCTTCGCCAATATCCGCATCCGCAACCACATGCTTGGGCCCAACGGCAAGGAAGGTGGCTACACGATCCACTATCCGTCCAAGGAAGAGATGTCGATCTACGACGCGGCCATGAAGTACAAGGCCGAGGGCGTTCCGCTCGTCATCTTCGCCGGCGTGGAATACGGCAACGGCTCCTCGCGCGACTGGGCGGCCAAGGGCACCAACCTTCTCGGCGTCAAGGCCGTGGTGGCGCAGTCATTCGAGCGTATCCACCGCTCCAACCTTGTCGGCATGGGCGTCGTGCCCTTCGTCTTCGAGGAAGGCACGACCTGGGCCTCGCTGGACCTCAAGGGTGACGAGATCGTCACCATCGAGGGCCTGGAAGGCGACATCAAGCCGCGCGAGAAGAAGATCGCCAGGATCACCTATTCCGACGGCAAGGTGAAGGAGGTTCCGCTCCTCTGCCGCATCGATACGCTGGACGAGGTCACCTACATGAACAACGGCGGCATCCTGCAGACCGTTCTGCGCGACCTCGCCGCCTGAGCGGCTTCGGATTGAAAAACGAGATGCCGGGGCCGAAAGCCCCGGCATTTTTCGTTTCCGGCGGGATTTCCTTCCAATGAGGCCATCTCAGGCCTTGAGCCCGCGGGCGGACACGGGCAAAAATCTCACTCCATCGTGACTTCCTGTTGAAGCGGCAAGGGCGTATGACGGGCTGGAAAGGCTGGCCTGCGGCCGGCATTGCATTGGAAATGATCATGCCGAGACCGTATGTACCGGAATGTCTGGCGATCCTGCTGACGCTCGGCGCCGGCACCGCCCATGCACAGGAAGCGACCGCGCCGAAGGGCGTCGTCGAGCTTTTCACCAGCCAGGGCTGCTCCTCCTGCCCGCCCGCCGACAAGGCGCTCGAGACGCTTGCGCGCGAGGGCAAGGTCGTCGCCCTCGCCTACCATGTCGACTACTGGAACTATCTCGGCTGGGCGGACACGCTCGCCTCCAAGGACAATACCGCCCGGCAATATGCCTATGCCCGCATGTTCGGCCGCAACGGCGTCTATACGCCCCAGGCCGTGCTGAACGGCCGCGAGCATATCAACGGCGCCGACCTTTCCGGCATCCGCACCCGCATCGATTCCCTGCCGAGGGAAGGCAAGGGGCTCGACGTGCCGGTGAATGTCGAGGTGAAGAACGACGAGCTGCGCATCCGCGTCGGCCCCGGCCATGGCAAGGCCAATATCGTGATCGCCTATTTCGAGCGCGAGCGCACGATCGACATCGACAAGGGCGAGAACCGCGGCAAGACCGTCAATTACTGGCACGCCGTGACGGACATGGAGACGATCGGCATGTGGGAGGGCAAGGAGACCAATCTGGTGCTTCCCGCCGACATGCTGAAGAAGAAGGAAAAGCCCGGCGGCTGCGCCGTGCTTCTCCAGCGCATGAAGACGGCCGATACGCCCGGCGCGATCCTCGGGGCGACGGTTCTGGCAGGCGACGAGACGTCACGGTGAATTCTTCCCTCCCCCGCGGGGGAGGTCCGGTCCGGCTTCTTCGAGGGGCTGGGGCTTGAGGGTTCGAAGAAAGACGGACCGGACCGGGACGAAGCTGCCGGCAACGGATACAGGGCAACTTCGACAGACGCGCACCGTTCCGAACCGGCTTCCTGCTTGAGGCAACAGACTGGTACGGGCCGCGACGGGCGAACTCTCTCTTTTAATTTGGGCTTCTGTTTGTCTGAAATGCGGCGGGACGGATTTTTGCGAAATCGCCGCTTTCGCCCCATCCAGCTTGCATTTCGGCGCCGCTCAGGCACACTGTCACGCAGCCGTCACAGACGAGGTGCGGAGATTCGATGACCGATCAGCCGGATTTGCAGGCGTCCAGTGTCGTGGTCGACCTCAAGGAATACCGCAACAGCAAGGATCCGCTGCCGGTGACCTTCCACCGCCGCGAACTCGATGCGATCCTCTGGGTCTATGGCCGCATGGTGGGTGAAGGCGAATGGCGCGACTATGCCATCGACCATATGCGCGACAAGGCCGTCTTCTCGATCTTCAAGCGATCCGGCGAAATGCCGCTCTACCGGGTGGAGAAGAACCCCAGGCTCGCCGCCAAGCAGGGCGCCTACAGCGTCGTCAACCAGCAGGGCATGATCCTGAAGCGCGGCCATGAGCTGAACCAGGTGCTGAAGGTCTTCGACAAGGTGCTGCGTCTCGTCGAGACCTGAGCGCACCTTTCCCATTTGCCTATTTGCAATGGGATCCTCCGCGGGTTTGACTCGGGGACCAATGCGGCGCGGCATTCGCGGCATGGATGCTCGGGCCGGGCCCGAGCATGATGGAAGGGAGGCTACGGTCTGCCCTACGCCCCTCTTCCGATGTTACCCCATCGTCCCCGGATAGTCCGTCGCCGACGGCTCCGTCTCCGCCCCCTCGCCGAGGGGGCGCTGCATGAAGACCGTGTCCAGCCAGCGCCCGTGCTTGAAGCCGGTCGCCGTCATGCGGCCCGAATGCGCGAAGCCGGCGGCGCTGTGGACGGCGATGGAGGCGGGATGCGCGCCGCCGATGACCGCCACCATCTGGCGGAAGCCGAGATCCGTGCAGCGGCGGATGAGCTCGGCCAGCAGCGCCTTGCCGACGCCCTTGCCGCGCGCTTCCGGCGCGAGATAGACCGAGTCCTCCACCAGCCAGCGATAGGCCGGCCGCGTGCGGAAGGCCGACGCATAGGCATAGCCGAGGATGAGGCCGGTCTGCTCCACCGCCACGATATAGGGATAGCCCTTGCCGGTGATCGCCGTGAAGCGCGCTTCCATCTCGTCGAGCGTCGGCGGATCGATCTCGTAGCTCGCCACGCCGTTCAGCACGGATTCGCGGTAGATTTCGGTGAAGGCGGCGATGTCGCCGAGCGCGGCGGTACGGATGACGAAGCTCATGGAAGCCTGCGTTTCATTGAACAATTCCGATAGGGTGGCAGCGTTTTGCGGCCGGAATTGCGCAAGCGCAAGGGCAAAGAGGGGATGGGGTTAACCCCATCCCCCGTCATGCGGGCTTCCCGCCGGCAGGCTCAGGCGCCGTAGACGATCAAGAGGTCCTTGGCGTCGATCTGGTCGCCGGCCTTGACCAGCACTTCGGAGACCATGCCGTCCTTTTCGGCATGCAGCGCCGTCTCCATCTTCATCGCCTCGATGGAGAGCAGCACGTCGCCGGCCTTGACGCTTTGGCCGGCCGAGACCGAGACGGTCGAGATGACGCCCGGCATCGGCGCGCCGAGATGGGCGGCATTGCCGGCCTCGGCCTTGCGGCGCACGGCCGAGGTGGCGGCGCGGTTGCGGTCCGGTACCTTGATGAGGCGCGGCTGGCCGTTCAGCTCGAAGAACACCTTGACCATGCCCTGCTCGTCCGGCTCGCTTTTCGCCTGATGCAGGATGACGAGGGAAACGCCCTTCTCCAGCTCCGGCGAAAGCTCCTCGCCGGGGGCAAGGCCGTAGAAATAGGCCGGCGTCGGCAGCACGCTGACCGGGCCGTACAGGTCGGCGGCCAGCGCATAGTCGGTGAAGACCTTCGGATACATGAGGTAGGAGGCGAACTCGAAGTCGTCGACCTTGCGCTCCAGCTTGTCCTCGATGGCCTTGCGCTCCGCATCGAGATCGGCCGGCGGCAGCAGCGAGCCCGGCACGGCCGTATAGGGCGTCTCGCCCTTCAGCGCCTTCTTCTGGAGACCGGCCGGCCAGCCGCCCGGGGGCTGGCCGAGATCGCCCTTCAGCATCGAGACGACCGATTCGGGGAAGGCGATATCCTTCGCGGGATTCTCCACATCGGCGACCGTGAGGTCCTGCGAGACCATCATCAGCGCCATGTCGCCCACCACCTTGGAGGAGGGCGTCACCTTGACGATATCGCCGAACATCTGGTTGGCGTCGGCATAGGCCTGCGCGACGCGATGCCACCTGGTTTCGAGGCCCAGCGAGCGCGCCTGCTCCTTGAGGTTGGTGAACTGGCCGCCCGGCATTTCATGCAGGTAGACTTCCGAGGCCGGCCCCTTGAGGTCGCTTTCGAAGGCGGCGTACTGGAAGCGCACGGCCTCCCAGTAGAAGGAGATGCGGCGGATCCATTCGGGATCGAGGCCCGGATCGCGCTCGGAACCCTTCAGCGCCTCGACGATCGAGCCGAGGCAGGGCTGCGACGTGTTGCCGGAGAGCGCATCCATCGCCGCATCCACCACGTCGACGCCGGATTCGACGGCGGCAAGCACGGTCGCCGCCGCGATGCCGGACGTGTCGTGCGTGTGGAAATGGATCGGCAGGTCCGTCGCCTCGCGCAGCGCCTTGAAGAGCACGCGCGCAGCGGCCGGCTTCAGCAGGCCCGCCATGTCCTTCACCGCGATCATGTGCGCGCCGGCCTTTTCCAGCTCGCTCGCAAGGGCGGTGTAGTATTTGAGGTCGTATTTCGGGCGGGCGGAATTCAGGAGGTCGCCGGTATAGCAGATCGCCGCCTCGCAGATCTTGTTCTCTTCGGCGACCGCCTCCATCGAGACGCGCATGTTGTCGACCCAGTTGAGGCAGTCGAAGACGCGGAAGACATCGATGCCGCCCTTGGCCGCCTGGCGCACGAAGTACTTCACGACATTGTCGGGATAGTTCTTGTAGCCGACGCCGTTCGCCCCGCGCAGCAGCATCTGGAGGAGGAGGTTCGGGGCATCCTCGCGGATGCGGGCCAGCCGATCCCACGGGTCTTCCGTCAGGAACCGCATGGAGACGTCGAAGGTCGCGCCGCCCCAGCATTCCAGCGAGAAGAGCTGCGGCAGGGCGCGGGCATAGGTGCCGGCGACGCGGGCGATGTCATGCGTGCGCATCCGGGTGGCAAGCAGCGACTGGTGCGCGTCGCGCATCGTCGTGTCCGTCAGGAAAACCCGGTTCTCGCCGCGCACCCATTCGGCGAATTTCTTCGGCCCGAGCGCATCGAGCTTCTGCTTGGTGCCGGGAGCGATGCCGCCCTCGATGAAGGGCACGACGGGCCTGGCGACATCGGCCGGCGGCTTCGGCCGGCCCTTGGCCTCCGGATGGCCGTTGACGGTGACGTCGGCGAGATAGGTGAGAAGCTTGGTGGCGCGGTCCTGGCGCTTGACCTGCTGGAAGAGCTCCGGCGTCGTGTCGATGAAGCGGGTCGTGTAGCTGTTATCGCGGAAGCGCTCGTGAGTAATGATCGCTTCGAGGAAGGTGAGGTTCGTCGCGACGCCGCGGATGCGGAACTCGCGCAGCGCGCGGTCCATGCGGGCGATCGCCTCCAGCGGATCCGGCGCCCAGGCCGTGACCTTGACCAGCAGCGGATCGTAGAAGCGGGTGATCACCGCGCCCGGATAGGCCGTGCCGCCGTCGAGGCGGATGCCGAAGCCGGAGGCCGAGCGATAGCCGGTGATGCGGCCGTAGTCGGGAATGAAGTTCTGCTCCGGGTCTTCCGTGGTGATGCGGCACTGGAGGGCATGGCCGTTGAGGCGGATATCCGCCTGGCGCGGCACGCCCGATTGCGGCGTGCCGATGGCATGGCCGTCGAGGATGTGGATCTGCGCCTTGACGATGTCGATGCCGGTCACGACTTCCGTGACGGTGTGCTCGACCTGGATGCGCGGGTTCACCTCGATGAAGTAGAACTTCCCACTGTCGGCATCCATCAGGTACTCGACCGTGCCGGCGCCGACATAGCTGGTCGCCTTGGCGATCTTCAGCGAATAGTCGGCGAGCTCCTGGCGCTGCGCATCCGAAAGATAGGGCGCGGGCGCGCGCTCGACGACCTTCTGGTTGCGGCGCTGGATGGAACAATCGCGCTCGAAGAGATGCACGACATTACCGTGCGTGTCGCCGAGGATCTGGCTTTCGACATGGCGGGCGCGCTCGACGAGCTTTTCGAGATAGACCTCGTCCTTGCCGAAGGCGGCCTTGGCCTCGCGCTTGGCTTCCGTCACCTCGCGGATCAGGTCCTTCGGATCGCGGATGGCGCGCATGCCGCGCCCGCCGCCGCCCCAGGAGGCCTTGAGCATGACGGGATAGCCGATCTCCTCCGCAAGGCGGTGGATCTCCTTCTCGTCGTCCGGCAGCGGTTCGGTCGCCGGCACGACCGGCACGCCGACGGAGATGGCGAGGTTGCGCGCGGCGACCTTGTTGCCGAGCTGGCGCATGGTGGCCGGGCGCGGGCCGATGAAGGTGATGCCGGCAGCATCGCATGCATCGACGAATTCCGGGCTTTCCGACAGAAGACCATAGCCGGGATGGATGGCGTCGGCGCCGGAAAGCTTGGCGACGCGGATCACTTCCTCGATCGACAGATAGCTCTCGATGGGGCCGAGGTCGCGCGAAAGATGCGGGCCGCGGCCGATCTGGTAGCTCTCGTCCGCCTTGAAGCGGTGCAGCGCAAGTTTGTCTTCCTCGGCCCATATCGCGACTGTTTTCAGCCCAAGCTCATTGGCCGCGCGGAACACGCGGATGGCAATTTCTGAACGGTTGGCGACAAGGATCTTGGAAATGGGCAAGTCGGACTCCTCATTGACTTGGAAAGCGGCGGCTTGGAAAACGGGAAAATGCTGCACCCGCGAAGAGAATTATTAGCGGGTAATTTCCAAAGTGCAATTTTGGAGTCGTCACGGAACAAAAGATTTGCGCCGCTGGAAACAATCGCGGCGGGGGCGCGAGACGCCATCCCGCTGAAAATCGTTTCAACGCAACGGGTTATCCAATTCTGCGGTCCCGGACCCGCTAAGACACGAGTCCGAGCCGGAAGGCGATCGCGATGGCGTGGTGGCGGTTGCGCGCACCGAGTTTTTCCTGGATGCCGTTCATGTACCAATCGACGGTATGGCTGGAAATGCCAAGCGTGCGGCCGATCTCGTGCGAGGTCATGCCTTCGGCAAGCAGCGTCAGCGCCTCCATCTCGCGGCGCGTCAACTGCACGTCGACCACTTCGGCGAGCCGGGCGGCGGTCTCAGGGTCGGCGGCATGGACGAGCTTCCAGTAGAGCCGCCGGGCGATGCTGTCGAAGAGGCCGACCTCCACGCTTTCCAGCTCCACCGGCCTGCCCCCGATGCTGAGGCTGCCGATGAGGCCGCGCCGGCCGTGGACGGGAAACACGTAGCCGTCCTCCAGCCCCTTGTTGCGGGCGTCCACCATCATGCGTTCCATGCGCTTGCGGTGCGGGCTAGTGCGGAAGGCGCCGAGCGTGTCGCGCCAGCGGAAGCCCTGCTGGGCATGGCCGAGATAGCGCACGGTCGGGTCGATCTGCATGTAGCGCCTGCGCAGGTAAAGCTCGGGCCAGCCCTCCGGCCAGCGGCCGGCAAGCAGGAGGCCGGACGGTTCGTCCACCGGCCTCGGCGCCAGCAGGAGACCGTAATAATCGAAGCCGCAGAGCGTCAGCAGACGCTCGAATTCGGCCGTTGCCTCTTCCCGACCGCGCAACTCGTCGATCAGTGCAAGGAACTGCACCAGCAAGTTGATCTTCATGTACCCCGCGCTTGACTAGCTTTGTTTAACCAACTGATAAAGCTGAACCCGGCCGACAACCGGCCCAAGCGCCCCATTCGTATTCCCCGCCTTACAAATGGCAGGATCACATGCTGAAAATCAATTGTTTTGCATGCATGGCTGCCGTGAAAATGAGAAAATCACGCAAGATGTCAGGGCGGTCATGAAATTTGCTTGACGCGGAAGAACTTTTGTCGCTTCCGCTGATTAATACCCGCAGCGAAGGGACAGAAGGTGCTCGCTGCACCGCATAACTGGTATCGCCGGAAAGGCCTCATTCCCGTGTCTTTGTTTCAGGTCTATGCAAGAGCCCTCAGCTATCTTGGCACCTATAAGCTTCGCGTCGGTCTCGTCGTCGCCGCCAACGTCATCCTGGCGGTCATCACCATTGCCGAGCCCATCCTTTTCGGCCGCATCATTGATGCCATCTCCAGCAAGGGCGCCGTCACGCCGCTGCTTCTGATGTGGGCGGGCTTCGGCCTGTTCAACACCATCGCCTATGTGCTCGTCGCCCGCGAAGCGGACCGGCTGGCCCATGGCCGGCGCGCCAGCCTGCTGACGGAAGCCTTCGGCCGCATCATCTCCATGCCGCTCGCCTGGCATAGCCAGCGCGGCACCTCCAATGCGCTGCACACGCTGCTGCGCGCCTGCGAGACGCTGTTCGGCCTCTGGCTCGAATTCATGCGCACGCACCTGGCCACCGCCATCGCGCTCGCCCTCCTCATCCCGACCGCCTTCACGATGGACTACCGCCTGTCGCTGGTGCTCTTGGTGCTTGGCGCGCTCTATGTCGTCATCGGCAAGGTGGTGATGAACCGCACCCGCGAGGGGCAGGCGTCGGTGGAGAACCACTACCACACCGTCTTCTCCCATGTGTCGGACTCGATCAGCAACGTCTCGGTGGTGCACAGCTACAACCGCATCGAGGCGGAGACCCGCGAGCTGAAGCGCTTCGCCGAGCGCCTGATCAACGCACAGTTCCCGGTGCTCGACTGGTGGGCGCTCGCCAGCGCGCTCAACCGCATTGCCTCGACCATCTCCATGATGGCGATCCTCGTCATCGGCACCGTGCTCGTCCAGAAGGGCGAAATCCGCGTCGGCGACGTCATCGCCTTCATCGGCTTCGCGGGCCTGCTCATCGGCCGTCTCGACCAGATGAAGGCCTTCGCCACGCAGATCTTCGAGGCCCGCGCCAAGCTGGAGGACTTCTTCACGCTGGAGGACGCCGTCAAGGACCGCGAGGAGCCGAGCGATGCCGGCGAGCTCGGCGAGGTGAAGGGCAGGGTCGAGTACCGCAACGTGAGCTTCGACTTCGCCAACGCAACGCAGGGCGTGCGCGACGTCTCCTTCACGGCGGAAGCCGGCCAGACGGTCGCCATCGTCGGCCCGACGGGCGCCGGCAAGACCACCTTGGTCAACCTCCTGCAGCGCGTCTACGAGCCGCAATCCGGCCAGATCCTCATCGACGGCGTCGATATCGCGACGGTGACGCGCAAGTCGCTGCGCCGCTCCATCGCCACCGTCTTCCAGGATGCGGGCCTGCTCAACCGCTCGATCTCCGACAATATCCGCCTCGGCCGCGAAGGCGCGAGCCAGGAGGAGATCGTGGCGGCCGCGGAAGCGGCGGCGGCGAACGACTTCATCACCTCGCGCCAGAGCGGCTACGACACCCATGTCGGCGAGCGCGGCAACCGGCTTTCGGGCGGCGAGCGCCAGCGCATCGCGATTGCCCGCGCCATCCTGAAGAACGCACCGATCCTCGTTCTCGACGAGGCGACCAGCGCGCTTGACGTGGAGACGGAGGCGCGCGTCAAGGCGGCGATCGATTCGCTTCGCCGCAACCGCACGACCTTCATCATCGCGCACCGCCTGTCGACGGTCCGCGAGGCCGATCTGGTGGTCTTCATGGATCACGGCCAGATCGCCGAGATGGGAACGTTCAACGATCTCAGCCAGAGCAACGGCCGCTTCGCCGCGCTGCTGCGCGCCAGCGGCATCCTGACGGACGACGATGTGCGCAAGAGCCACACCGCCGCCTGACGGGCGTCATCGCTTACGGATCGCTTTTGACCGGCAGGGCCTCGCGGCCCTGCCGTTTTGCATTGGCGATGACGGCGGCCTGCCAGTCGAGATAGCGCGCATAGGCGAAGTGGAGGGCGATGCCGAAAAGGACGTAGAGCGTCCCGAGCAGCGGGTTCTTCCCCGTGACGAACATCAGAACCTGCCCGACCATCGCGAGGATCGTGCCGAAGATGAAGACGGCGAGCGAATGCCGCCCCACCGCCACCAGCGGATGGGAAAGCGGCAGCGCCGCCCATCCGGTAAGCGCCGGGATCGTCGCCATCAGATAGGCCCCCGCCAGAACATGCAGCAGGCGCGTTGCGGAGAGGAAGGTCTTGTCGAAGCCCGTCAGCACCGCCGGCAGGCCGTAGGAGAAGTCGATGAACCACCAGGACAGCACCACCCAGAGCATCGAGACGGCGAGATAGGCAACGGCAAGCGCCGTCAGCACCGGATGGCGCGGAATGCCCTTCCCCTTCGCGCGCATCATGCCGACGAAGCCGATGACGAAGAGGAACTGCCAGGACAAGGGGTTGAGGAACCAGTAGCCGTCATCGAGGAAGTTCGACGGCGCGATCCGCCAGATGCCGGCACAGAGCCAGATCGTTCCCGACACGGCGAGCAGCAGGCGCGCGCTCTGCCGGTAGAGCCAGAGGAAGCCGGGCAGCATCAGGAAGACCACGGCATACATGGACAGAATGTTGTTGTAGCCGAACTGGTGGCCGAGCAGCACCATGCTGACGACGCCCTCGTCCGTGCGGTCGACGACGGCGCGCAGGTTGATCTCCGAAAGCAGGTCCGGCCGCGCGAACCACAGCGCCCCGCCCGCGAAGATCGCGAAGGTGATGATGCTCGTCATGATATGCGCGATATAGAGCGTCAGCGCCCGCCGCAGGATGCGCAGCGTCAGGGCGAGCCGCTCGCCGACCGCAAAGCGCGCGCCATAGGCGAGTGCGACGGACATGCCGGAAATCAGCACGAAGGCTTCCGCGGAATCGGAGAAGCCGAAGTTCTTGTGCGTCAGGTGCTCCAGGTACTGGCCCGGAACGTGATTGACGAAGATCGTCAGGAGGGCGAGGGCCCGGAAGACGTCGAGGCGCGTGTCGCGTTGCCGCGGCACGACGCCCGCCGGTCCATGTCTGTCTGCCATGATACTCATGTCCGCGTGGTGCGGATCAAAGCAAATAGCCCTCGTTTGAAGATTTGATGACAGTGCCGTTCACGGTCGCCTGCCATCCACCGTCTTCGCCGCGGTCGACGCGGATCGAAAGCTTCCGTCCGTCGAGCGTGAGGGTGGCGCTGTAGCCGTTCCACGCCGCCGGCAGCGCCGGATCGACGAAGAGCCGGCCGCCTTCCTTGCGGATGCCGAGAATGCCCTCGACGGCCGCCCGGTAGAGCCAGCCGGCCGAGCCCGTGTACCAGGACCAGCCGCCCCGCCCTGTGCGCTCGCCCGCGCCGTAGACGTCGGCCGCCACGACATAGGGCTCGACGCGGTAGCGTTCGGCCGCCTCCGGATCGAGCGCATGCCTGACCGGGTTGAGGAGATCGAAGCAGGCATAGGCGTCGTCGCCCCTCCCCTGGCGCGCCAGCGCAAGGACGACCCAGGTCGCCGCATGGGTATACTGGCCGCCGTTTTCGCGCACGCCCGGCGGATAGGCCTTGATATAGCCCGGATCCTGCGGGGTTTCGGCAAAGGGCGGCGTGAACAGGCGGATGATGCCGTTTTTCTTGTCGACGAGTTCGGCCATGACGGCGTCCATCGCCTGCCGCGAACGCGCGGGCTCACCCTCGCCGGAGAGCACGCTCCAGCTCTGTGCGATGGAATCGATACGGCATTCGGTGCCCGCCGCCGAGCCGAGCGGCGTCCCGTCGTCGTAATAGCCGCGACGGTAGTAGCCGCCGTCCCAGCCCGCCGTTTCGAGCGCTTCCTTCAGCCGGCCAAGATGGCCTTCCCAGATTTCGGCGCGGCCGTGGTCGCCCCGTTCGCGGGCGATCGGCAGGAAGCCGCGCAAGGTGCCGGCGAGCAGCCAGCCGAGCCAGACGCTCGTGCCGCGGCCTTCCTCGCCGACGCGGTTCATGCCGTCGTTCCAGTCGCCGCCGAGGATCAGCGGCAGGCCGTTCCCGCCGGTGCGCCGGTGCGCAAGGTCGAGCGCGCGGGCGCAATGATCGTAGAGCGAGGCCTCCTCCGACGAGCGGTCGGGCTTGAAGAAGGCATCGTGCTGGCCCTCGGCGAGCTGCTGGCCCTCGATGAAGGCGAGCCTTTCGTCGAGCAGCGTACGGTCGCCAGTGACCCGGCAATAATATTCCACCGCATGGGCGAGCCAGACGACGTCGTCGGAGATCATCGTGCGCACGCCGGCGCCGGTATCGGGCAGCCACCAGTGCTGCACGTCGCCTTCGACGAACTGGCGGGCCGCAGCGTTGAGGATCTGCGTGCGGGCGAGTTCCGGGTGGTGCATGATGAAGGCGAGCGTATCCTGCAACTGGTCGCGGAAGCCATAGGCCCCGCTCGCCTGGTAGAAGGCGGTGCGCGCCATGATGCGGCAGCCGAGCGCCTGGTAGGGCAGCCAGTCGTTGACCATCCGGTCGAGCGCCGCATCCGGCGTCTTGACCTGGAGCGTGCCGGTGAAGCCCTCCCAGAAGGAGCGGACCGACGCCATGACCGTATCGAAATCCGCCGCCCGGCTCTTGCCGGCCAGCGCGCGGGCACCGTCTGCATCGCCGGTGTCGCCGAGCACGAAGAGGAGCTCGCGCTTCTCGCCTGGCTTCAGCGTGATATCGACGGCGAGCGCCGCGCAGGGATCGCCGATGCCCTCGGCATTGCCGGAAAGCGCCTGTCCCGCCGCGACGGCCGAGGGAAGCCCGATGTCGCCGGTGCGGCCGATGAAATCGCGCCGCCGCGCCGTGAAGCCCGCGACCGGCGCATTGACGCCAAAGAAGCTGGTCCGGCCGGAGAAATCGAGGCTGTAGGGATTGGTCGCAAGGAGCGCGCCGCTCTCCTCGTCATGGCTCGTCACGACGAAGGGCGCCGTCCTTGAGGGATTGTTGCCGAGCACCCATTCGACATAGCCGTAGACCGTGAGGCTACGCGCCGTCTCGCCGGTGTTCTTCACGACGAGGCGCGAATATTTCACCGGGTCCTCGGGATCGACCGTCTGGACGAGATCGAGCTCGATGCCGTCCTCCCAGCTGCGGAAGGCCGTGTAGCCGAGACCGTGCCAGGTCTCGAACTTCACCGCCCGCTTGCGCGAAAGGGCCGCGAAGGGCGTCATCACGGTGCCGCGGTCGCGGTCCCGCACATAGAAGGCCTCGCCGGGGCGATTGACGACCGGGTCGTTGGTCCAGGGCGTGAGCTGGAAGTCGCGCGAATTGCGGCTCCAGGTGAAGCCGGCGCCTTCCGCTGAGACGTGGAAGCCGAATTCGCGGTTGGAGATGACGTTGATCCAGGGCTGCGGCGTCGCCTCGCCGCCGCGCAGGCGCACGACATATTCGCGCCGGTCGACGTTGAAGCCGCCGAAGCCGTTCCAGAACGAAAGCCCCTCCCCGTCGATGGCAACGGGCTCGCCTTCCGGCGCCGGAAGCTTCGGCAGGGCTGCGTCCGCCTTCGCCTCCTCATCGCCGCGCGGCGTCGAGAAGAGCGAGACCGTGCGGGCGATCTGGTCGGAAAGCGTGCCGTTGCGGGCATGGAAGACGGCGCGGGCCGCCGCCAGAAGCGCCTGCCAGGTGGAGACCTCCATCAGGTCGCGGCGCACCGTGAAGACATGCTGGCGCACGCCGTCGGATTGCCCGCGCATGCGCAGGTTCTCGCACATCTGGTCGAGCGTGTGCTGCATGTCCTGCGCATAGGAGGCGGCGCGCTCGTTGAGGATCACGAGGTCGGCGGTGACGCCGCGGTGGCGCAGGTATTCCTGCGCGCGCAGCGCCCCGCGGGCGACGTCGAGGTCGATCTCGTCGTTGATGCGCACGACGAAGATCGGGAAGTCGCCTGAAATCGCCAGCGGCCAGAGCGCCGACTGCGCCTTGAGCCCCGTCTCGATCGTCCCGGTATCGGCCCGCAGATGCATGTCCGGATAGGTGAGGTACCGGCCGAGCATCTGGAAGCTCGCCGCCTCCTGCGAGGTGACGCCGACATGGCGCATATGCACCTGCGAGCGCGTCCAGGCATGGATCATCTCGTGGTTGAAGGCATCGGGGTGGCGATAGCGGTCGATGGCGGCGTCCACCTCGGCGCGGCTCGGCGCGGCGATGGTCCAGAAGATGACCTTGACCTTCTTGCCGGCCGGAACGCGCACCACGCGGCGTAGTGCCAGGATCGGATCGAGCGTGAAACCGTCCGTGCCGGAAAGCTGCGCGCCGGGATCGAAGGCGGCGGCGGTCGCCAGCGAGCGCCCGCGGCCGATGAAGCGGCGGCGGTCCGTCTCGATCTCCGTGCGGCGCGAGGGGCCGGCATTGTCGACGATGAGATGAGCGACCGCCATGTCCGGCTCGTTCGGATTGCGCTTCTGGCGCTCCGCGCGGATGACGTCGCCGCGCTTGCCGATCTCGGTGCGGATGAACATCTTCGAGAAGAGCGGATGGGCATTGTCGGCATCGTCCGTCGCGATGACGGGTTCCATATAGGAGGTCACCTCGATGAAGCGGTCTTCCGTGCCGGTGTTGAGCAGCGTCAGGCGGCGGCCTTCGGCATCGTGCTCGGTGGCGACGATGCACTCGACCTCGCTGGTCAGCGTGCCGACGGTCTTGATGAACTCCGCCTTGTCGTCGCCGAACTGGGTCTTCGTCACCTCGCCCTCGATACGCTTCGGCTCGGCGGTGGCGGACCACCATTCGTTCGTCGCCATGTCACGCAGGAAGAGGAAGGAGCCCCAGCGGTCTTCCGTCGGGTCGGGCTTCCAGCGGGTGACGGACTGGCCGTTCCAGCGCGAATAGCCCGCGCCCGTCGCCGTCAGCATCACGGAATAGTGCCCGTTCGACAGGAACACGGTCTCGCGCTCGCGGGAGATCGGGTCCTTGAAGATGCGGATTTCCGGGCGCAGCAGGTCGGCCTGCGTGCTGCCGACGGTTTCCGGCTCGCGCTTGGCGTTGATGACCGGGATGTCGCGCGGCGCCTTTTCCTGGAGCAGCAGCTCGGCGGCCTCGATGACGGGGTCCGCATGGAAGCGTTCGCGCAGCACGCCGTTGAAGATGACGTTGGCGACGGCGGCGATCGACATGCCGTGATGGTGCGCCATGTAGTTCCTCACCACCGCGCAGGTCTTGCCTTCCGGCACGCGCGTCGGGGTGAAGTCGACGGCGTCATGGAAGCCGTAGACGCCGAGCGCGCCGAGCTTGCGCAGGCGTTCCAGGTTCTCCAGCGCCGCCTTGGGGGCGTATTGCGTGGCAAGCAGCGAGGCATAGGGCGCGATCACCGCATTCTGGCCGAGGCCGCGCTTGAGGCCGAGCGTCGGCACGCCGAAATTGGTGTACTGGTAGGTCAGCTCGTGGTCGCGGGCGTTGAAGGCCGCTTCCGAGATGCCCCAGGGCGTGCCGAGGCGGCGGCCGTGGTTCATCTGCTCGACCACCACCAGATTGTTGGTCTGGTTGAGGATGCCGCCCTGACGCTCCTGCATGACGAGCGGGGGCATCAGATATTCGAACATCGAGCCCGACCAGGAGACGAGCGCGCCGCGCGAGCCGACCGGAACGACCGGGCGGCCGAGCTTGTACCAGTGCTCGGTCGGCAGGTCCCCCTTGGCGATGGCGAAGAGGCTGGTCAGGCGCGCCTCGGAGGCGAGCAGGTCGTAGCAGGCTTCGTCCAGCTCGTTCGTCTCGACGCGGTAGCCGATGGAAAGAAGGCGCCGTTCCGGGCGGAAGAGGAAGCCGAAATCCATCGAGAAGGCGATGTCGCGCGCCCTGTCGCGCAGCACGGCCAGCCGGTCGCGCAGCGCCTCGATGCTGCCGAGATCGAAGACGCTGTCGGCGATATGCGCCTCGCAGGTCGAGACCAGCGCGCCCGCCCAGTGCACGACCTCCGCGCTCTGCGGCGACTTGATCTCGTGGTCGAGGTTGACGATCAGCTTGTTGACGTCGCGCGCCAGCACCGAAAGGTTGATGACGCGGATCGAGGCGAATTCGTGCTCGCGCTTGACGGCGGCGAGCGCGTTGTGGAAGCCCTCGATGCGCTCCTCGATGAGGCGGCGCAGCGGGCGCACCGTCTTGCGGTCGTCCGGAAGCTGCTTCAGCGTTTCCGAGAGGATCGAGGCGACGTCGCCGATGCCGTCGAGGCTGCCCTGGAGATGCGCCGACGGGGCTTCGGCCCATTCGCGGCACATGGAGGAGATGGCGATGAGGTGGCCGGCAAGGTTGCCGCTGTCGACCGCCGAGACATAGCGCGGCCCGAGCGTCTCCAGCGTGTTGGTGCGGTACCAGTTGTAGAGATGGCCGCGGTATTTCGGCATGCCGTCGATGGTGGCGATGGTCTGCTCGAGGCGGCGCACGGTCTCCTCGAAGCTCAGCCAGCCGAAATCGCGCGCCGAGATGACCGAGAGCAGGTAGACGCCGATATTGGTCGGCGAGGTGCGCTCGGCCAGAACCGGCTGCGGTATTTCCTGGAAGTTGTCCGGCGGCAGAAAATGCTGCTCGGCGGTGACGAAGGTCTCGAAATAGCGCCAGGTGCGCCGCGCGATCTTGCGCAGCTCGGTCGCGACATGGTCGGAAACGACGAGCTGGTCCTCCGTCTCCGCCGTCTGGCTGACGGACCAGGCGATCATCGGCGAGAGCATCCAGACCAGCGCGAAGGGAACGCCGATGAAGGGCAGGCCCGTCTTGGAGATCATGGCGAGCGCGACGGAGAACACCGCCAGCGCCGGCGCCTGCCACATGGACTTGTAGTGGGCGAGGATGCCGCCACGCGCGCCGCTGTCGGCCTGCGCGGCCGTGCGCCATTCCAGCATCAGCTTGCCGCTGACGAAGGTGCGGTAGAGCGAGCGCACGATGGCGTCCGCCATCAGCGCCGCCGAATGGGCGATGAAGACGATGCGCAAGGCGACCTGCGCATTGGCCGCGCGGATATCGGAGAAGACGCGGTGCACATGGGCGCGCGCGACGATGTCGCTGCGGCGCGGCATGATGCCCGAGATGAGCGAGAGCGTCGGGGCGACGAAGAGCAGGAAGATCAGCACGAGCTGCCAGATCAGCGCTTGGCGCGGCTCCATGTAGTACCAGCCCATGACGGAGGCGACGAGCCAGCCGATGGGGATGAGGCTGCGGCGCAGGTTGTCGTACATCTTCCAGCGGCCGAGCATTGGAATGCCGCTCGACGGACCGAAAAGATAGGGCAGCAACTGCCAGTCGCCGCGCGCCCAGCGATGCTGGCGCGAGGTCTCGACGCCGTAGCGCGTCGGGAAGTCCTCGACGAGCTCCACGTCCGTCACCAGCGCGCAGCGCGAGAGCGAGCCTTCGAGCAGGTCATGGCTGAGAACGGCGTTCTCGCCGATCCGCCCCTTCACCGCCGCCTCGAAGGCGTCGACATGGTAGAGGCCCTTGCCCGTGAAGGTGCCTTCGCCGGCAAGGTCCTGATAGACGTCGGAAACGGTGAAGACGTAGGGGTCGACGCCGCGGTCGGCCGAGAAGATGCGCTGGAAGGTGGAGGCTTCCTTGCCCGTCGTCAGCGAGGGTGTGACGCGCGGCTGGAGGATGGAATAGCCGGCGACGACCTTGCCCGTCGCCTCGTCGACGACCGGGCGGTTGATCGGGTGGTGCATCTTGCCGACGAGCTTGGTCACGGCATCGCGCATCAGGCGCGTGTCGGAATCGAGCGTCATGACATATTTGACGCCGGCCGGAACGACGTTCGCGCCCGGCAGGAAGGTCGTGTCGCCGTCGCCGCGCAGCAGAAGGTTCAGCTCGTGCAGCTTGCCGCGCTTGCGCTCCCAGCCCATCCACGCCCCCTCGGAAGGGTTGTAGAGGCGGCGGCGGTGCAGGAGATAGAAGCGCGTGCGCCCGTCATAGGCATAACGGGCCGAGAGCGTCGCGATCTCGCGCTTGGCATATTCCAGGACGTCGAGATCGGCCGGCGTCTCCTCGCTCTGGCTGTCGGTCCAGTCGCTGACCAGCGCGAAATAGATCTCGCCGCGCGGATTGGCGAGATAGTGGACTTCCAGGTTGCGCACCAGCTCGTCCACATGGTCGCGCTTGGAGATCAGACAGGGCACGACGAGAAGCGTGCGCGCATCCTCGGGTATGCCGTCCTTGAACTCGTAGCCGACGAGCCGCGAGGGCGTGACGAAGAAGGTGACGAGCGTGTTGAAGAGACCCGTCGCGCCTTCCGAGGCCGGCAGCGCGAAGAGGACGAGCATGATCAGCCATGCGCCATTCGGGATATCGAGCTGGTCTAGGAAATAGTAGACCGCGATCATCGCCAGCAGCGTCAGGATGATGTTCGGGCCGGCGATGGCGAGCCAGTCGAGCTTGCGCGTCAGGCGCACGACGCGCTGGACGAGCGAGGGGCGGTAGCCGATGCGCCTTTCGAGGAGCTTGCGTTTCTTGCCGACGAGGAAGGCGCCGACATTGGCCTCGTAGTCGGGATCGTCCGCATTTGCGGCCGCGTCCTCGGCCGTCATGGCGATGGCGGTTTCGGTGACCTCCAGCTCCGTCTTGCCGGAGCGGCGGGCGAAGCGCTCGATCGTGTTGCGGTACTTGTTGCGCGAGCCGAAATCGAGGTCGCTGTAGTCCGAGCCCTGGCGCAGCGCCTCGTCGAGGCGGCTGACGCTCTCGAACCAGACCGGCCATTCGGTGTCGTCCACCGTGCGCAGGCTCTTGATGAGCGAGCTCATCGTCACATTGCCGGAGGACAGGCGGTTGTTCTCCGCGACGATCAGTTCTTCGAGGTCGCTGCCGCGGCTCTCGATCCTGCGCTCCAGCCACTGGATGACCGCGCCGGACGCCTGGAGGCCGTCGCGCAGGCGGTAGAGAAGCTGGATGACGAAGGTGTTGTCCTCGACGAAGCTCTCCATCGAGCTCAGATGCGCGATGCACTTTTCCGGATCGTTGAGGCGGACCAGCTCGTCGGCCACCTCGTTCGCCTTGAAGCGCATCTTGCGCGAGCGCTCGACGCGGCTGGAAATGCGCCGCAGGTTTTCGAGCAGCACGAAGCGGATGAAGGAGGGCAGCGCCCAGAGCTCGCCGATCTTCAGCGCATCGAGCTTCTGGAAGCCCTGCACGAAGGCCGTCAGGCTTTCCACCGACACGCCGCTATGGGTGTGGGCGACATAGAGCCAGGCGATGGCCAGCGTGCGGGGAACCGGCCTGCCGTCGATCTCGATGGTCGGCAGCTGGCGGAAGAAGCGGCGGGGGAAGTCGCGCCGGACCTCCTGGATCGCTTCCTCGATGACGTAATAGTTGTCGAGCAGCCATTCGGCCGCGGGCGTGATCTGCGCGCCCGCCTCCACGTCCCGTGCCGTCGCCTGGTAGACGCGGAAGATCTCCTTCTCGTTCTCCTTGTGCCGCGGGCGGAACTCGAAGGGCTGGTAGCCGGGCAGGGCCGCCGTCCTGTCGCGCGCAAGCGCTTCCCCGCACTCGGCCAGCTCCTCCAGCGTCAGATAGGTGGCGCGGATGGAGTCGTTGTAGTCGATGTGCTTGGCATCGGCATCACGCGGGGCTTGCGGCGTATTGTGAAGGGGCATGTTTCTGATTCTGGATCCGGCCATGGTGAGCCAACCGGCGGCGGCCTTGGCGCCGGAGGGTTTGTCGCGGACAGGCTTCTTCTCGGCGCCGCGATCAGCCATGACACCGGACGGCGCCCTCGGGACGCTTCACGGATGGGACTGGCTCAGGCGACACGCTGATTGGCATCCTGGCCGCGTGGTGCATGAAAACGGCATTTTTTAGCCGTAAGGACAGAGACTTGCAACATGTCAACAGGACCTGATGGCGCAGCATGGACCCTCATCTGCGGTTTTGGTGAATCCCTTCGCCCCTCGTTCAAGGCAAGGGAAGACGGGATACTGGCGAAGGGCAACGCGCAACCGCGCGAAAAGTTCCTGCGGGCATTACAACCGCCTTTTCGGGCAGCCTTGAGGCGGGTCTCCCGCAATAGCGCTCGCAACCAGGCGCCGATCCGGGTATTGCCATGGAATGGCCCGGCGGCTTCTGCCGGGCATTGAATCGAAATAGGCGAATGAGCACATATTGACATAAAGATATCTTTATGTGATCTCCCATATGCTATTTGTCAGTACCGGAGGGCTCCCATGGCCAATTCCCACCTGGACACCCTGTTCGGCCCCGAGCAGCCGCCGCGCGACGGCAGCGAAGTCCTGGCCGCGCTCAAGGCTGCCGCGCAGGAGCGCATCCTCGTGCTCGACGGCGCCATGGGCACGGAGATCCAGACGCTCAAGCTCGTGGAAGAGGACTTCCGCGGCGACCGTTTCGGCGACTGCGCCTGTCACCAGCAGGGCAACAACGACCTCCTGACGCTGACGCAGCCGGCCGCCATCGAGGACATCCATTACCGCTACGCGCTTGCCGGCGCGGACATCCTCGAAACGAATACCTTCTCCTCCACCACCATCGCCCAGGCCGATTATGGCATGCAGGACATGGTCTATGAGCTGAACCGCGACGGCGCGCGCCTTGCCCGCCGCGCGGGCCTGCGCGCCGAGCAGAAGGACGGCCGCCGCCGCTTCGTCGCCGGCGCCCTCGGCCCGACGAACCGCACCGCCTCCATCTCGCCGGACGTCAACAATCCCGGCTACCGCGCCGTCACCTTCGACGACCTGCGCACCGCCTATGCCGAGCAGGTGCGCGGCCTTATCGACGGCGGCGCCGACATCATCCTCATCGAGACCATCTTCGACACGCTGAACGCCAAGGCCGCGATCTTCGCCACCCGCGAGGTCTTCGAGGAAAAGGGCATCCACCTGCCGGTCATGATCTCGGGCACGATCACCGACCTTTCCGGCCGCACGCTGTCCGGCCAGACGCCGGAGGCCTTCTGGAACTCGGTGCGTCACGCCACGCCCTTCTCCATCGGCCTCAACTGCGCGCTGGGCGCCAACGCCATGCGCGCGCATCTTGCCGAGATTTCCTCGGTGGCGGAGACCTTCGTCTGCGCCTATCCGAATGCCGGCCTGCCGAACGCCTTCGGCAAGTACGACGAGACGCCGGAGGAAATGGCCGACCAGATCGAAGGCTTCATGCGCGACGGCCTCGTCAACATCGTCGGCGGCTGCTGCGGCTCGACGCCTGCCCATATCCGCGCCATCGCGCAAGCCGCCGCGCGCCACAAGCCGCGCCAAATCCCGGATATCCCGCGCCATATGCGCCTGTCCGGCCTCGAGCCCTTCACGCTGACGGAGGCCATTCCCTTCGTGAATGTCGGCGAGCGCACCAACGTCACGGGCTCGGCGAAATTCCGCAAGCTGATCACCGCCGGCGACTATGCGGCCGCGCTCGACGTCGCCCGCGACCAGGTGGCCAACGGCGCGCAGATCATCGACATCAACATGGACGAGGGCCTCATCGATTCCCAGAAGGCGATGGTGGAATACCTCAATCTCATCGCCGCCGAGCCGGACATCGCCCGCGTTCCCGTCATGATCGACTCGTCCAAGTGGGAGATCATCGAGGCGGGCCTGAAATGCGTGCAGGGTAAGCCGCTGGTCAACTCGATCTCGCTGAAGGAAGGCGAGGAAGCCTTCCTGCGCTATGCCAAGCTCGTGCGCGCCTATGGCGCCGCCGTGGTCGTCATGGCCTTCGACGAGAAAGGCCAGGCCGACACCAAGGCGCGCAAGGTGGAGATCTGCACCCGCGCCTACAAGCTGCTGACCGAAGTCGCGGGCCTCGCCCCCGAGGACATCGTCTTCGACCCCAACATCTTCGCCGTCGCCACCGGCATCGAGGAGCACGACAATTACGGCGTCGACTTCATCGAGGCGACCGCCGAGATCACCGCGACGCTGCCGCATGTCCACATTTCCGGCGGCGTCTCGAACCTCTCCTTCTCCTTCCGCGGCAACGAGCCGGTGCGCGAGGCGATGCACGCCGTGTTCCTCTACCACGCCATCCAGGCGGGCATGGACATGGGCATCGTCAATGCCGGCCAGCTCGCCGTCTACGACACGATCGAGCCCGAGCTGCGCGAGGCCTGCGAGGACGTGGTGCTGAACCGCGTGCCCAAGGCCGGCGGCACCGCCACCGAGCGCATGCTGGAGATCGCCGAGCGCTTCAAGGGCGCGGGCGGCAAGGAAGCCAAGGAACGCGACCTTGCGTGGCGCGAATGGCCGGTGGAGAAGCGGCTGGAGCACGCGCTCGTCAACGGCATCACCGAATTCGTGGAAGAGGACACGGAAGAGGCACGGCAGAAGGCCGAGCGCCCGCTGCACGTCATAGAGGGCCCGCTGATGGCCGGCATGAACGTCGTCGGCGACCTCTTCGGCGCGGGCAAGATGTTCCTGCCGCAGGTGGTGAAGTCCGCCCGCGTGATGAAGCAGGCCGTCGCCGTGCTGCTGCCCTACATGGAAGCGGAGAAGCTCGCCAATGGCGGCGGCGGCGACGAACGCCAGAGCGCCGGCAAGATCCTGATGGCGACCGTCAAGGGCGACGTGCACGATATCGGCAAGAACATCGTCGGCGTCGTGCTCGCCTGCAACAATTACGAGATCATCGACCTCGGCGTGATGGTGCCGGCGACGAAGATCCTCGAGACGGCGAAGGCCGAGAAGGTCGACATCATCGGCCTTTCCGGCCTCATCACCCCCTCGCTCGACGAGATGGCCCATGTCGCCGCCGAGATGGAGCGCGAGGGCTTCGACATCCCCCTCCTCATCGGCGGGGCGACGACGAGCCGCGTGCACACGGCCGTCAAGATCCACCCGCGCTACGAGCGCGGCCAGGCCGTCTACGTCACCGATGCCAGCCGCGCCGTCGGCGTCGTCGGCAGCCTGCTGTCGGCGGAGATGAAGCCCGGCTATGTCGACACCCTGAAGGCCGAATACCGCAAGGTCGCCGACGCCCATGCGCGCAGCGAGGCGGAAAAGCAGCGCCTTCCCATCGCAAGGGCCCGCGACAACGCCTTCAAGGCCGACTGGTCGGCCTATGAACCGAAGACGCCGTCCTTCCTCGGCACCCGCGTCTTCCAGGACTGGGATCTTGCCGAGCTCGCCCGCTACATCGACTGGACGCCCTTCTTCCAGACCTGGGAGCTGAAGGGCGTCTATCCCCGGATTTTCGAGGACGAGAAGCACGGCGAGGTGGCCCGCCAGCTCTTTGCCGACGCGCAGGCGATGCTGGACAAGATCATCGCGGAAAAATGGTTCACGCCGAAGGCGGTCGTCGGCTTCTGGCCGGCCGGCACCGTCGGCGACGATATCCGGCTCTTCACCGACGAGGCGCGCGAGAAGGACCTCGCCACCTTCTTCACGCTCCGCCAGCAGCTCTCCAAGCGGGACGGCCGACCGAACGTGGCGCTCTCCGACTTCGTCGCGCCCGTCGACAGCGGCCGCAAGGACTATCTCGGCGGCTTCGTCGTGACGGCCGGCATCGGCGAGATCGCCATCGCCGAGCGCTTCGAGCGGGCGAACGACGACTACAACTCGATCCTCGTCAAGGCGCTGGCCGACCGCTTCGCCGAAGCCTTCGCCGAGCGCATGCACGAATATGTCCGCAAGGAACTGTGGGGCTATGCGCCGGACGAGACCTTCTCGCCCACCGACCTGATCGGCGAGCCCTATGCCGGCATCCGCCCCGCGCCGGGCTATCCCGCCCAGCCGGACCACACGGAGAAGACGACACTCTTCCGCCTGCTCGACGCGGAAAAGGAGATCGGCGTCGAACTGACGGAAAGCTATGCCATGTGGCCGGGCTCCTCCGTCTCCGGCCTCTACATCGCCTCGCCCGAAAGCTACTATTTCGGCGTCGCCAAGGTGGAGCGCGACCAGGTGGAGGACTATGCGCGCCGCAAGGGCATGGAGGTCGGCGATGTGGAGCGCTGGCTCGGCCCCGTGCTCAACTACGTGCCGACTACCGTGCGGGAAGACGCGGCCTGAGACCTCTCAGGCCGTCGCAAGGTTGAGCAGCAGCACCATGGCATAGCTGGCGACGACCAGCAGGCCGAGCGAAAGCACGACCGCCACCGTCACCCGCGGCCCGGCGCGCAGGACGCGCTTCAGGTCGATGCCGAGACCGAGCGCGGCCATGGAGAGGATGGTCAGCACGGTGGCCGCCCTGCTCATGGTCCCGGCAAGCCCCGCATCGATGAGACCGAAGCTGCGTGCGAAAAGCATGGCGAGGAAGCCGAGGATGAACCACGGCACCAGCCGGTGCAGCGCCGGCCGGCGCCCGCCTGCCTTACCCGAGACGAGCGACAGCACGAAGACGACCGGGCCGAGCATCAGCACCCGCATCAGCTTGACGAAGGTGCCGATCTGGATGCTGAGGGCCGAGACCGGCGCGGTGGCGGCCAGCACCTGCGGCACCGCATAGACCGTCATGCCCGCCATCACCCCGTAGCCCGTCGCCGACAGGCCGAGCAGCGGCACCAGCGCCGGCAGCAGCAGCACCGTCACCATGCCGAGCACCGCCGTGAAGGCGATGGAGGAGGCGACATCCTCCGCATCCGCATGGATGACCGGCGCGGTTGCGGCGATCGCGGAATTGCCGCAGATGGAGTTGCCGCAGGCGACCAGCATTGCGACGCGGCGCGAAAGCCCGAGCCCCCGCCCGATCCCGTAGCTGGCGACCAGGACCGTCGCCACCACCGCCGCGATGGCGGCGATCAGCGGCAGGCCCATGCCGGCGATCGCCGCCGCGCTGACGCCGGCGCCGAGCAGCACGATGGCGACCTCCAGGAAATACTTGGCCGAGAAGGCGATGCCGGGATCGAAGGCCTCCGGCCGGCGCAGGAGGAGGCGCACAAGCGAACCGATGAGGATCGCCAGCACCAGCGCCTCGATCCACGCGCCGCCCGTCAGCTGGAGTTCCGCGCGCTCGGCAATAAGCGCGAGACCGGAGACCAGCACCGAGAGAAGCACGCCCGGCGCCAGAGCGCGAATTCCAAGGATCGGATGTTTTTTGGGTGTTTTTTCCATGCGCCGATCAATGCGCTTGAAAAACCGTTCGATCCATCGGCAAATATCTGATGTTTCATTCGATTGGATCGAACGATGATGACATTGGAACAGCTTCGTATCTTCGTCGCCGTGGCGGAGCGCGAGCACCTCACCCGGGCCGCCGAGACGCTCC
The DNA here is from genome assembly GCF_055330205.1 of Shinella sp. R2-11. Taxonomy (NCBI): domain Bacteria; kingdom Pseudomonadati; phylum Pseudomonadota; class Alphaproteobacteria; order Hyphomicrobiales; family Rhizobiaceae; genus Shinella; species Shinella sp. R2-11. Next base: position 193,652 of record NZ_JBVAPC010000005.1, read on the forward strand.
ACCTCACGCCCTCGGCGGTGAGCTCGGCGATCCGCGTCCTGGAGGAGCGTTACGGCATCGCCCTTTTCCACCGCACGGGCCGGCGGATCGAGCTGACGGAGGCGGGCCTTGCCTTCCTGCCCGAGGCGCGGGCGACGCTGGCGCGCGCGACGAGCGCCGACCTCTTCCTAACCGAGATCGGCGGCCTGAAGCGCGGCACGCTCGCCATCGCCGCCAGCCAGACGGTGGGCGGTTACTGGCTGCCCCCGCTCCTCCTCCGCTTCCACGAAACCTATCCGGCCATCGACATCCGCATGGTGGGCGGCAATACGGAGCAGGCGGCCGAGGCCGTTCTGGAGGGGCGGGCGGAGTTGGGTATCGTGGAAGGCGAGGTCGATCACCCCGCATTGTCGCAGCGCATCGTCGCCCGCGACCGGGTGCTCGTCGTCGCGCCCCCGGGCCATCCCCTCGCCGGCCGGCCGGTCATGCCGGACGAACTGACGCAGGCCCGATGGATCCTGCGCGAACCCGGCTCCGGCACGCGCAGCGCGCTGACCTCGGCTCTCGATGAGACGGCGCTGGATATCGCGCTGTCGCTGCCCTCCAACGAGGCGGTGCGCAGCGCCGTGCTGGCCGGCAATGCGCTGACGGCCGTCTCGGAATATGTGGTGCGGGACGACCTTACCACCGGGCGGCTCGCGCTGGTCGCCTTCGACCTGCCCGAGCGCGCCTTCCGCCTGCTGCGGCACAAGGAGCGCTATCGCTCCAAGGCCGCCCTTGCCTTCGAAAAGCTGCTTTGAAGCAGTTCTACGCCCGGAATTGCGCTAGAATAAATAGCTGGAGCGTTTTCTCGCTTCGAGGAAAAGCGGAAATACTCTAGTCGCCCCTGCCGCGGAACCGGCGCTGATAGGCGGGATCGTAGAGCGCGCTCTCGCGAAAATCCGCCGCCGCGAGCGTGCGGCCGACGAAGATCAGCGCCGTGCGCTCGATGGGCTCCTCCGCCACTTTTGCCGCGATATCGGCGAGCGTGCCGCGCACGACCCGTTCGTCCGGCCAGGAAGCCTTGACGACGATGGCGACCGGGCAATCGGCGCCATAGAGCGGTGTCAGCTCTTCCACCACCCTGTCGAGTGCATGGATGGCGAGATGGATGGCGAGCGTCGCCCCCGTCGCGCCGAACCCTTCCAGCGTCTCGCGGTTCGGCATGGGCGAGGCGCGGCCGGAAACCCGGGTGAGCACGAGGCTCTGCGCGACGGCCGGAATGGTCAGCTCGCGGCCGAGCGCGGCGGCGGCGGCGGCGAAGGAGGGCACGCCCGGCGTCATCGTATAGGCGAGCCCATGTTTCTCCAGCCGGCGGATCTGCTCGGCGACGGCGCTCCAGACGGAGAGATCGCCGGAATGCAGCCGCGCCACGTCCTCGCCCGCTTCGGCGGCCCGGACATATTCCGCCTCGATCTCGTCGAGCGACAGCGGCGCCGTATCGACGATGCGCGCGCCCGGCGGGCAATATTGCAGCAGCTCCGGCGAGACGATGGAGCCGGCATAGAGGCAGACCGGGCATCTGCCGATGAGATCGCGGCCGCGAACGGTGATGAGATCCGCCGCGCCCGGGCCGGCGCCGATGAAGTGAACGGTCATGTCATTCCCCAGTTTGTTGAGCCGGCTTCACCCAGCGCCATTGCGTCACCGGCATGGCCGGCCGCCAGCCGGTCATCTGCCCGACGGGCGCAGCCCGCGCGATATCGATGCGGATGAGCGACCCGCCGAGGCGGGCGTGACGGGCGAGAAGCACGGCTTCCATTTCCGTCGTCACCGCATTGGCGACGAGCCGCCCGCCGGGTTTCAGGCCGGCAAGCGCCGCCTCCATCACCCCCGCCTCGCTGCCGCCGCCGCCGATGAAGACGGCGTCGGGCGCGGCAAGCCCGGCCAGTGCCTCGGGCGCGGTGCCTTCCACGACGGAAAGCCCCGGCACGCCGAAGCCTCGCGCATTGCGGCGGATGCGGGCGGCGCGCTCCGGATGGCCTTCGATGGCGATCGCCCGGAGCGAGGGGTCGGCCAGCATCCACTCGATGCCGATCGAGCCGGAGCCCGCGCCGATATCCCACAAGAGCTCGCCGTGCCGGGGCGCGAGCGCCGAAAGCGTCAGGGCCCGGACCTCCCGCTTCGTGATCTGGCCATCATGCTCGAAAAGGCCGTCGTCCAGGCCCGGCGTATAGGGGAGGATTCGCGCCCGCTCGCCAGCCACGACCTCCACGGCGCAGACATTCAGCATATTCGCATACGCAAGGAAGAAGCTGTCGGCCCGGTGGCTGCTCACCCGTTCCCGCGTGCCGCCGAGGGCCTCCAGCACGGTCAGTCGCGAAGTGCCGAAACCGCTCTCGGCCAGCAGCGCCGCGAGCTCAGCCGGGCCGTCACTGTCCGAGGTGAGCGCGAGAATGCGGCTGCCGGGATGGAGATGCGGGCGGATGAGATCGATGGGGCGGCCGTGCAGGGAGATGCAGGCCATATCCTGCAGCGCCCAGCCCAGGCGCGATGCGGCGAGGCTGAAAGAGGAGGGGGCGGGGAAGACGCGCATTTCCGCCCGCGCGATGCGCCGGCAAAGCGTGACGCCGACGCCATGGAAGAAGGGATCGCCCGAGGCGAGCACCGCGACCTGCCGCCCCCGCGCCGCCAGCACCGCCTCGATTGAACGCTCGAAGGGGCTGAGCCAGGCATGCCGCTCGCCGCGGATCGCCGCATCGGCAAGCTCCAGATGCCGCGCGCCGCCGAAGACCAGTTCGGCGCCGGCGATGGCGGCCTTGGCCTCGTCGCCGAGACCGGCTAGACCATCCTCGCCGATGCCGGCGATGGTAAGCCATGGGGCGGGCAAGGGAGTTGGATCAGGCGTGGACAAGAGAGGCATCCTCATTCTGGGCGGCACGACCGAAGCGCGCGACCTTGCGGCCCGGCTCGCCGGAAGGACCGATCTTGCCGTCACGCTGTCGCTCGCCGGCCGCACGCTCGATCCCGCGCCGCAGCCGGTGCCGGTGCGCAGCGGCGGCTTCGGCGGCGCCGAGGGACTTGCCGCCTATCTTCGCGGCGAGGCCATCGATCTCTTGATCGACGCGACCCATCCCTTCGCAAGGCAGATCTCCGCCAATGCCCGCGCCGCAAGCGAAGCCACCGGCATTCCCCTGCTGCGGCTGGAGCGCCTTGGCTGGGAGGAGACGGAAGGCGACCGCTGGACGCGCGTCGCCTCGATCCCCGAGGCCGTGGCAGCGCTGGGCGCGGAGCCGCGCCGCGTCTTCCTCGCCATCGGCCGGCAGGAGGCGAAAGTCTTCGACGCCGCGCCGCAGCACCATTATCTCGTGCGCAGCGTCGATCCGGTCGACCCGCCGCTCGATGCGCCCCATGTCGAATACCTGCTCGCCCGAGGGCCCTTCGCCGTCGAGGCAGAGGTGGAATTGCTGCGCGAACGCCGCATCGAGGTGGTCGTCAGCAAGAATTCCGGCGGCGATGCCACCTACGGCAAGATCGTCGCCGCGCGCATCCTCGGCCTGCCCGTCGTGCTGGTCGAGCGGGCGGAGGGCGATGGCCACCATGCCGGAACGATAGAGGAAACGTTGCGGCTTGCCGATCATCTGCTCGGTGCCTTCAGGAAGCGCGGCGTATAGACGAGGTCAGGCAGGTCGGGCCGGGCGATGATGCGGGTCTCCGGCGAGCCGATGACGACGCAGGTCGCCATGTCGGCGCGCTCCGCCTCTGCCTCGCCGAGCGGCATGACCAGCATGCGCTCGTCCGGCCGGCCCGCCGCGCGGCCGAAAATGACGGGCGTTTGCGCCGGCAGGACCTCCCTCAATATCTCGAAGGCCTTGCCGAGCTGCCAGGGCCGCGCCTTGCTGATCGGATTGTAGAGCGCGATGACGAGGCCGGCCTCAGCGACCATCCGCAGCCGCCTCTCGATGATTTCCCAAGGTTTCAGGTTGTCCGAAAGGGAGATGGTGCAGAAATCGTGGCCGAGCGGCGCGCCGATGCGCGCGGCGACCGCCAGCATGGCGGTGACGCCCGGTACCACGACGAGATCGACGGACTTCCATTCCTCCGGTCCCGCATCGATGGCCTCGCAGACCGCCGCCGCCATGGCGAAGACGCCGGGATCGCCGCCCGAGACGACGCAGACATTCACGCCCGCCGCAGCCCGCATCAGTGCCGCCCCGGCGCGGTTCAGCTCCTCGCGATTGTCCGATGAGACCTTGATCTGGTCCGGCCGGAGATTCAGCCGGTCGATATAGGGGAAATAGCCGAAGAACTCCGTCGAGGCCTCGACCGCGCGAAGCGCCTCCGGCGTCATCTGGTCCGGATTGCCGGGGCCGGTGCCGATCACATGCAGCCTTCCGGTCATGGGCGGCCGCTCCAGCCGGGCACGAGCACCAGCGAGAAATAGGGCGCGGTATCGTCGAGCTTTTCCGAGAGACGCATGGACTTGCCGGCCGGCGTCGTGCCGCGCTCGACATAGACCGCTTCGCCGAGCCGGCCGGCACTGGAAAGCGCCCGGCGGATCTTCGGCAGGTTGCGGCCGACCTTCATGATGACGGCGGCCTCGGTATCCCCGAGACGGCGCGACAGCTGCTCCTCGCCCATCGTGCCCGGCAGCACGGAGAGCACGTCGTCGCCCTGCACGATCGGCAGGCCGGAGAGCGACCAGCAGCCGGACATCGCGGTGATTCCGGGAATGACCTCCGTCGGGAAGCGGCCGGCGAGGCGCACATGCAGGTGCATATACGAGCCGTAGAACATCGGGTCGCCTTCGGACAGGATCGCGACCGTACGGCCGGCGGCAAGATGCTCGGCGACGGCGGCGGCAGAGGCATTGTAGAAGGCTGTGATCCGGCTCTTGTAGTCCTCGTGCTCCTTGTCGATCTCGACCGTCACCGGATAATGGAGCGGCAGCTCCACCATGCCTGGCTTGAGCAGGCCTTCGACGATGGCGCGCCCGTTGCCCGTGCCGCCGGCCTTGGCGAACCAGGCGAGTACGTCGGCCTCACCGATGGCGCGCACGGCCTTCAGCGTCAGGAGTTCCGGATCGCCCGGGCCGGTGCCCACGCCGTAGAGTTTTCCCGTCATGGTCATACTCCCGGCCTTGCTAGCGCATTGAGCGCGGCCGCTGTCATGGCGCTGCCGCCGAGGCGGCCGCGCACGATGGCGAACGGCACGCCATAGGAATTCTCCGCCAGCGCTTCCTTCGATTCCGCCGCGCCGACGAAGCCGACCGGCATGCCGAGGATCGCCGCCGGCTTCGGCGCGCCATCGCGCAGGAGTTCGAGCAGGTAGAAGAGCGCCGTCGGCGCATTGCCGATGGCGACGACCGAACCGGCCATGCGCTCCAGCCAGAGGCGGATGGCGGCGGCCGAGCGGGTATTGTTGATTTCCCGGGCGATATCGGGCGTGCGCGGGTCGCGCAGCGTGCAGATCACCTCGTTCTCCGCCGGCAGGCGGGCGGCGGTGACGCCACGGGCGACCATTTCGGCATCGCAGAAGATCGGCGCGCCAGCCTGAAGCGCCGTGCGGACAGAACCCACGAAATCCGGCGAGAAGACGAAATGCGCCGCCGCCTCGACAAGGCCGGCGGCATGGATCATGCGAACGGCGACGTCCGATTCCGCCTCGGAAAAGCGCGAAAGATCGGCCTCGGCGCGGATGATCGCGAAGGATTTCTCATAGATGGCCGTGCCATCCTTCATGTAGTCGTAGTCTGTCATTGCTGGCCTTGATATGCGGAAATAAGGGCGGCGAGCGCGGTGCGGTCGAGCAGGCTCTTCGCCGTCTCGCCCTCCATGCGGCGCGCGCGCAAAAGGGTGCCGAGGCGCTGGATCGCCGGCTTGAGGTCGCCGGCAGGCAGGGTGGCGGCGGGCGCATCGCTCGCCCGCCCATCGAGGACGAGCCCGACGCCGGCAGCCGTGCCGCACAGCGTGACGGCGGCGCGCGCCGGATGGGCGCAGCCCTTCGGGCAGCCGGAAATGTGCACGTCGAGGGAGCCGTCCAGCAGGCCTCCCGCCTCCGCTACCACGGCATCGGCCGCGGCATGGGTATCAAAGCGCGCCGAGGCGCAGCCGGCGGCACCGGCGCAGATCGAGACGGCCCGTCCGGGCGCTGTCTCCGCGCACCAGAAACCTTCGCGGTCCGCACAGGCCTGGGCGGCCGCCAGCCTCTCCCCGGAAAGCCCGCGCACAAGAAGCGTCCGATGCGGCGCGAGGCGGAATTCGGAAGCACCGCAGGCGACGAGGCCCTGCACGAGGACGGCGAGCCTGTCGGCCTGCGCCTGACCATAGGCGGGGGCGATGCCGAGCAGGCTTTCACCGCCAATGCGGTGAATGCCGAGCGGATGGCTGAGAAGAACCTCGGAGAAGGCCGGCTCTGGAACCGTGCCGAACTGTGCGGCAAGCGCCGCAGCATCGAGGTCTCGCCCCCGGGCGGCCGGGCCAGTGGCGGCAAGGGTGGTGACGACCGCCATCGCGCCGGCGATGGCGCACTCCGCCGGAAGCGCCGCGACCGGCCGCGCCGTCCGCCGGTCGCCACCGACCGAAAGCCGCCATGCCCCACCATCGGCAAGCGCATCGAGCCGGATATCGGCCACCATCCCGGCAAGGGAGAGCACCCCGCCGCCATCGACGACGATGGCGAGCTTGGGCGCCAGGGTAAGCAAGGCCGCGGCGATCGCCTTGCGCAGCGCATCGGCAATCAGTGTCGCATCGGCGGTCTCGGAGGGATCGATGCCGGACAGCGGCGGGATTTCGATGGCGACGCCCGTCTGCGGCACGATGCCGGCGACAGCAAGCCCATCGGCAAGGCGCGGCACCGAGGCCTCCGTCAGGCCGCGAAGCTGGAGATTGCCGCGGGCGGTGATCTCGATGAGGCCGTTGCCGTGCTCGCGGGCGAGGCCGGCAAGGGCGAGCAGGTCTTCGGCCGTCAGCGCCGGAGCGGCGGGGCGCAGGCGCACGAGGAGGCCGTCGCCGGTCTGCATCGGCGCGGAAAGCGACGGGCAGGCGCCGCGGCGCAGGGCGCTCGTTGCGAAGGCCGTCATACGGCTTCCTCCTCGCCGGCCGGACGGCGGATCAGGTAGGTGTCCATGATCCAGCCGTGCTCCTCGCGCGCTTTGGCCCGGGTTTCGGTGATGGCCTCAGCCACGTCGGCAATCTTGCCGGACAGCAGAATTTCGTGCGGCGTGCCGAGATAGGCGCCCCACCAGATCTCCGCTTCCGAATCCGTCACCGTGCGGAAGGCCTGCACGCCGTCGAGCATGACGAGTGCATCGCGGGCGGATTCCGGCCAGCCTTCCGCAAGGCGGCGGCCGGTGGTGATCTCGACGGGCAGGCCGATACGGTTGAGCGCGATGCCATGGCCCGCGCAGAGCGCCTGCACGCTGGTGATGCCGGGAACGACCTCCGTCTCGAAGGTGACGCGGCCGGCGTCGCGCACATGCCCGACGATGCGCAGCGTGCTGTCGTAGAGCATCGGGTCGCCCCAGACGAGAAGGCCGAGCGTCTGGTCCTCGCCAAGTTCGTCCAGCAGCGTGCGCTCGTAGATGCCGGCAATGGCGCGGTGCCAGTCATGGACGCCGTCCTCATAGGAGCCGTCGGCGCGGCGTACCGGCACGGCATAGTCGAGGATGCGGCAGGCGGGGTTTTCCAGGAAACGGTCGCAGATTTCACGGCGCACCTCGGCAAGATAGGCCTTTTCCGCGCCCTTGGTGGGGATGAGCAGCACATCCGCCCGGTTCAGCGCCTTGATGGCCTGAACGGTCATGTGCTCGGGATTGCCCGCGCCGATGCCGATGACCAGTATCTTCCTCAAAACCCGTCTCCCGTGCGGCTGGCGCTCCCGGCTTGCGGCCCGGTCTGGGTCCCGCACCCCTTCCTAACGCCAAACGCCGCCGGAAAACAGTCCCCGATTGTCGCAAGCCTTGGCTCAAGCCGCCTTGCGGCTCGTGAGATAGGCGCGCGGCGAGGTGCCCAGCATGCGGCGGAACATGGTGGTGAAGGCCGGCACGCTCTCGTAGCCGGCATCGAGCGCGACGCGTGTCACCGGCTCGCCGGCGGCAAGGCGCGGCAGGCAGGCGAACAAACAGGCCTGCTGACGCCAGGTGACGAAGCTGACGCCCATTTCCTGCCGGAAGAAGCGGGTGAACGTGCGCCGGCTCATGTTGAGGCGCCGCGCCCAGTCGTCGATCTTCGCCGTTGGCGAGGGCTGGTCGACGAAATCACGGCAGAGGCCGGCCAGCCGGCCGCTCGCCGGAAAGGGCAGGCCGAGCCGGCGCTCCGGCAGGCGGCCGATCTCGTCGAGAAGCAGGGCCATGATCAGCTCCGCCCGCCCGCGCTCCTCCGCCGGCGCGCCCTGCCGCACCGCCTCGGCGATGAGCTGGCGGGCAAGGTCGGTCACCTCCAGCACCGTCGGCTCCAGCGCGGCGGCGCGGCCTTCCGGCGAATAGATATAGACCGAGCGCATGCTGACATCGCTGTACATCTCGACGGAATGCTCCAGCCCGCGCGGAATGACGAGGGCATGGCCGGGTGGGATCATCCAGCGGCCGCGATCGGTCGCAACCAGCACGACGCCGGAAAAGACGCAGAGGAACTGCGTGCGGCGGTGGCGGTGCCGCGGCACGGTATAGCCGCCCGGAATATCCGAACTGTGGACGAGGATATCCTCGTTGGATTGCTCCATGCGGGCAAGATTGCGGATGTGGTCGGCATCCAGCGCCCTGAGGCGCGCGGCGTTGAGTTTTTCCATTTTGGCCCACTTGCGTAAGAAATGGACCTCACCACAAAAGCAGGCCGCAAGCAATCCTTGTATTTCAGCAAAAAACGCCGATCTGGCGGATCATTTCGAGGCCAATATGTCGACTGTCGTTCCCGCGGCGCCGCGCAGCGCCGCCGCCACCACCTATTCCATCATCGTCGCCGTCAGCGCGTGCCACATGCTGAACGACATCATGCAGTCGCTGCTGACGTCGCTCTATCCGCTCTTGAAGGAGAACTACGCGCTCGATTTCGTGCAGATCGGCCTGCTCACCATGGCCTTCCAGGTCACGGCCTCGCTGCTGCAGCCGGCCGTCGGCATCGTGACGGACCGCTGGCCGATGCCGTTCTCGCTGCCGGTCGGCATGGGCAGCACCTTCGTCGGGCTGATCATGCTCGCCTATGCCCATTCCTTCCCCGTGCTCGTCTTCGGCGCCTGCCTGATCGGCCTCGGCTCGGCGATCTTCCACCCGGAATCCTCGCGCGTCGCGCGTCTTGCCTCCGGCGGGCGGCACGGCCTGGCGCAGTCCATGTTCCAGGTCGGCGGCAATGCCGGCACGGCGATGGGGCCGCTGCTCGCCGCCTTCATCGTGCTGCCCTTCGGCCAGACGAGCGTCGCCTGGTTCTCGGCCGTCGCGCTTGTCGGCATGATCATCCTCACCTGGGTCGGCAACTGGTATGCCGGCGAGCGCCGCCTTGCCGCCGGCCGGCCCGCCGCCAGCCGCGAGCTGCCTCTGCCGCGCGGCCGGGTCGCCTGGGCGCTGGCCGTCCTCGTCCTGCTGACGACGACGAAGAACGCCTATCTCGCCAGCATTTCCAGCTACTTCACCTTCTACACCATCGAGCGCTTCGGCCTCGACGTGCAGCATGCACAGCTCATGCTGTTCCTCTTCCTCGGCGCTTCCGCGCTCGGCGTCTTTATGGGCGGGCCGATCGGCGACCGGTTCGGCACGCGCTTCGTCATCTGGTTCTCGATCCTCGGCGTCATCCCCTTCGCGCTGATGCTGCCCTATGCGAACCTCTTCTGGACGGGCGTCCTGACGGTGCTGATCGGCCTGATCTTCTCCTCGGCCTTCTCCGCCATCGTCGTCTTCGCGCAGGAGCTGGTGCCGGGCCGCGTCGGCATGATCGCCGGCATCTTCTTCGGCTTCGCCTTTGGCGCGGGCGGCCTTGGCGCGGCGCTGCTCGGCGGCGTCGCCGACAGCCACGGCATCGAGTTCGTCTACAAGGTCTGCTCCTACATGCCGCTGCTCGGCATCCTCACGGTCTTCCTGCCGCGCCTGCCGGCAAAGCACTGAGGCCCTCCACCTCAAAACAAAACGCCCGGCTCTCGCCGGGCGTTTTCGTTTCTGGGTGGTTTTTCAAAGCCCGAAGGCATCCTTGAACTGGTACCACCAGGAACCGATGGTGGAATATTGCGCGCGGAACATGCGCCCGCCCGGGAAGGGGATCCAGGGCAGCTTCTCGAACTGGCTGAAGCGCGACAGGTCGCCGTGGATCGCCTCGCTCAGGATTCTGCCGAAGAGATGCGAGCCGGTGACGCCGTGGCCGCTGTAGCCATGGGCGAAATAGGTGTTCTTGCCGATCTTGCCCATCTGCGGCACGCGCGAGAAGGAAAGCGCGAAATTGCCGCTCCAGGCATAGTCGATCTTCACGCCCTTGAGCGACGGGAAGACCTTTTCCAGGTTCGGGCGGATTTTCGCGCGCACGTCCGCGGGGTCCGTGCCACCATAGACGGTGCCGCCGCCGAAGATCATGCGCTTGTCGGCCGACAGGCGGAAATAGTCGAGGATGTAGCGCACGTCCTCCACGCACATGTCGCTCGGGATCAGCGCGTCGGCGCGCTCGCCGAGCGGTTCGGTGGCGATCATCTGCGTCGAGACCGGCATGACGCGCGAGACGAGCTTCGGCACGACATGGCCGAGATAGGCATTGCCGCAGAGCACGGCGGTGTTCGCCGTCACGCTGCCCTTTGCCGTGTGGATCACCGGCTTTTCGGCCTCGTGCTCGACGCGGATGACGGGCGACTGCTCGTAGATCACGCCGCCGAGGGATTCCAGCGCCTTGGCCTCGCCGAGCGTGAGGTTGAGCGGGTGCATGTGGCCGCCGGTCGTGTCCAGCATGCCGCCGATATAGGCGTCGGTGTTCACCAGCTTGCGCATGGCCGCCTTGTCCAGCATCTGGTGGTCGTCCATGCCGTAGCTCTTCCACAGCGCCTTCTTGTGCTCCAGCTCCTTCATGTGGGCCGGCGTGTAGGCGGCGTAGATGTTGCCGTTCTTCAGGTCGCAATCGATCTCGTACTGCGAGACGAAGCGGCGGATGATCTTGCCGCCTTCCTGCACGAGGCTGCCGACGAAGGCGCCGGCCTGGTCGCCATAGCGGCGCTTGATCGTATCGAGGCTGGCATTGAGGCCGTTGACCACCTGCCCGCCGTTGCGCCCGGACGCGCCCCAGCCGATGCCCGCGCCCTCCACTATCACGACCTTGTAGCCCTTTTCGGCGAGGTGGATGGCGGTCGAAAGGCCGGAATAGCCCGCGCCGAGCACGGCGACGTCGGCCGTGACCGCGCCTTCCAGCACCTTCGGCGTGCGGATGATGTTGCGGGAGGCAGCGTAATAGCTGTCGGGATAGGCGCCGTTGCCGGCATAGGACTGGTTGTTGGCCATCAGACGATTTCCAGATAGGCGCTGAATTCGAAGTCGGTGACCTGTTCGGCAAAACCGGCGATTTCCTGCCGCTTGCAGGCGATCAGCATGGAGCGGAGATCCTGGTCGAAGATTTCCGAGACGATCGAGCCGTTCTCGAAGGCGGTGACGGCCGAGCCCCATTCGCTCGGGATGCGCGGCAGCTGCGAGAGATAGGCCCGGCCCGAGACCGGCGCCGGCGGCTCCCACTTGTTGCGGATGCCGACGAGGGCGGCGCCGAGGATACCGGCCATGACGAGATAGGGATTGGCGTCCGCGCCGGCGACGCGATGCTCGATGCGCCGCGCCTTGTTGTTGCCGCCGGGAATGCGGATGGCGGCGGTGCGGTTCTCGTAGCCCCAGGAGATCGAGGTCGGCGCATGGGTGTCGGGACGCAGGCGCCGGTAGGAATTGTAGTGCGGGGCGAAGAGCAGGGTCGATTCCGCCATGCCGCGCGTCAGGCCCGCCACGGCATGCTTCATGATGGAAGAGCCCTCGGGCGTGCCGTCGTCGAAGACATTGTTGCCGTCCTCGTCGATCACGCTGAAATGCATGTGCATGCCGCTGCCCGAGCGCATGCCGTAGGGCTTGGCCATGAAGGTGGCGGCAAAGCCATGCTTGCGCGCGACGCCCTTGATGATGCGCTTGAAGAACAGCGCGTCGTCCGCCGCCTTCAGCGGATCGTCGGAATGGATGAGGTTGATCTCGAACTGGCCGATGCCGTTTTCCGCAACCGCCGAATCCGCAGGCACGTTCTGCCGCTCGCATTCCGCATAGACGTCGGAGAAGAACTGGCCGAAGTCGTCCAGCTCGTCGATGGAGAGGATCGCGTCGGAATCGAGGCGTTTGCCGGTATAGGGCGAGATCGGCGGCTCGGCATGGTCCGGCTCGGCGTCGATCAGGTAGAATTCCATCTCCGAGGCGACGACCGGGCGAAGGCCGAGCTCATGATACTGCCGGACGATATGGGCGAGCGCCTGGCGCGGATCGGCAAGGAAAGGATCGCCGTTCTCCTTGAACAGCCAGAGCGGCACGACGGCCGACGGCTTCAGCGTCCAGCTCACGGGCAGCGCGCCGCGGCCGGTCGCCGCGCAGATGCCGTCCATGTCGCCCGAGGCGAAGACATGGCTGGAGCCGACGATATCCTCGCCCCACACATCGACGCCGACGATGGAGAGCGGCATGCGGATTCCGCCTTTCAGCACCTTCTCCGCCTGCCCGACGGGAACGCGCTTGCCGCGCAGGATGCCGTTCAGGTCGCAGACGACGGCCTGGATGCTCTCCACGCCATCGGCATTGATCAGCCAGTTGGAATCGTCGTTCACCACAAGTCCCCTTCCGTATCACATAATTATTTTTGTGATCACATTTTCAAAATATGCACACTTTCTTGTCGTGGGTCAAGCTGCTAGAACCTGTCACAAAGGACAGGGTAGCACCCGACAGTCTTTCACAGGAGGGATGGATTGGGCAATTTGGCGCTGGAACCGCTGGAGCGGCCGGAAGGCATGACGACGCATGAATATGCGCATCGGCGTCTGCGCCAGGCAATCATGGTGGGCTCGATCCGGCCGGGGGAATCGCTGACGATCCGCGGCATCGCCGAAGCCATGGAATCAAGCCCGACGCCGGTGCGCGAGGCGCTGCGACGCCTTTCCTCCGAGGGGGCGCTGCGCGTTCTAGACAACCGCCGCATCATGGTGCCGCGCATGACGGCCGACCGGTTCGGCGAGCTCGTCGCGCTGCGCGCCATGCTGGAGCAGCACGCCGCCCGCAGGGCCGTGCCGCATATCACCGAGCGCTGCATCGACCGGCTCGCCGAGATCGACCGGGCGCAGGACGAGGCGATCTTGCGCAAGGACAAGGCGACGGCGCTGCTGCTGAACCAGGAATTCCATCGCACGCTCTATACCGCCAATCCCGAGCAGGTGATCATGCCGATGGTGGAAAGCGTCTGGCTGCAGCTCGGCCCCTTCCTCGGCATCGCCATGGAGCATGTCGCCCAGCTCTATTTCGTCGACCGCCACCAGGAGGCGATCGCGGCGCTGCGCAAGCGCGACGAGGATGCCGTGGCCGCCGCCATCAAGGCCGACATTTCCGAAGGGATCGGCGGTTTCGAGCGCCCGGCCATCGAGAACCTGCTGCGGCTCGCCGGCCAGTAGGCGAATAGACCCGATGGGCTGTTGCCTTGCCCGGGATGCCGATGCATTGATGGGCAAGGCAGATTCCTTGGGGCATGCAGATGAAGACGGATGTCATTGTTCTCGGTGCGGGCGTGGTCGGCATTTCCACCGCGATCCACCTGGCGCGGCGCGGCAAGTCGGTGGTGCTGGTCGACCGCCGCGGCCCGGCGGAGGAAACCTCCTACGGCAATGCCGGCCTCATCCAGCGCGAGGGCGTCTATCCCTACGGTTTCCCGCATGATTTCGGCGCGCTCTTCCGCTATGCGCTGAACAACACGATCGATGCGCATTATCATCCCTCGGCGATCCCCGGCATCATCCCCTTCCTTGCGCGCTACTGGTGGCATTCCGGCTTCCGCCAGCACCAGAGCATCGCCCATCTCTATGCCCCGCTCATCGAGCATTCGATCAGCGAACATGCCGACCTGATCGCCGCCTCCGGCGCTGACGACCTCATCCGCAAGGACGGCTGGATGAAGGTCTTCCGCTCCGAGAAGGAGAGGGACAAGGCCTATGCGGAGGCGGAAAAACTCTCCGCCAATTTCGGCGTCAACCACCAGAAGCTGACGACCGCCGAGGTCGCCGCCGCCGAGCCGCATATCCGCGCGGAGCTGACCGGTGGGCTGCGCTGGACCGATCCCTGGTCGATCCGCGACCCGCAGAGCCTGCTGAAGCGCTACCTCGCCTATTTCCAGTCGCTCGGCGGCATGCTGAAATCCGGCGATGCGGCGACCATCGAGCATGTGCTCGAAGGCGAGGGCTGGCGCATCGCCACGCCGGAAGGCCCGCTGGAGGCGAAGGACGTCGTCGTCGCACTCGGCCCCTGGGCCGACACCGTGACGCGCAAGCTCGGCTACCGCTTCCCGCTCGCCGTCAAGCGCGGCTACCACATGCACTACGGCGCGGAGGAAGGCGCGACGCTCAACAACTGGGTGCTCGACGCGGAGCGCGGCTATTTCCTCGCCCCCATGCTGCGCGGCATCCGCCTCACCACCGGCGCGGAATTTGCCCGGCGCGATGCGCGCAAGACCCCGGTGCAGCTTCGCCGCGCCGAAAAGGTCGCCCGCGACTTCTTCCCCCTCGCCGAACGCCGCGACGAGGAGCCGTGGATGGGCGCCCGCCCCTGCACGCCGGACATGATGCCGATCATCGGCAAGGCCCCGCGCCACGCCGGCCTCTGGTTCGCCTTCGGCCACGCCCACCACGGCATGACCCTCGGCCCCATCACCGGCCGCATCCTGGCGGAGAAGATGCTCGGCGAGCGCACGACGATCAATATCGGGCCGTACCGGCCGGAGCGGTTCATCGCTTGAAGTGGGTATCCCCTGGATACCTTGACGCCACCCCCTCTCCGTCGTCATCCTCGGGTCAAGCCCGAGGATGACGACGGAGAGGGGGTGCGGAAAATCGTAGACTGAGACGGCAGAGCGATGGCAGCCTCTTGGTAGCGCTCCCCCGTCATCCGCCCGGCCCCCCTCGCCTATCGCCTGATCCGCGTCGACAGGATGATCGACGACAGCGTGCGCTCCACGCCGTCGATCGCGCCGATGCGGTCGATCAGGTGGTCCAGCTCCGCAATCGACGCCGCCTCGACCACGGCGATGAGGTCGAAGCTGCCGCTGACGGAATGCAGCGTGCGTACCGCGGAAATGGCATGCAGCTCCGTCGTGATGCGGGCGAGGGTCTTCGGCGCGATGGTGATCAGCACATGCGCCTTCACCATGCCGCTCTCATAGGCGTCGGAGAGCTTGACGCCGTAGCCGGCGATCACCCCGTCGCGCTCCAGCCGGTCGATCTTCGCCTGCACGGTGGTGCGCGACAGGCCCAGTTTTCGGGCAATGGTCGCCGTCTGCTCGCGGGCGTTCTCGCTGAGGATGGCGAGGAGTTCGCGATCCTTGGGGCCTAGCGTCGAAATGCTCATTTCCACCGTCGTTCTGCCGATATCGATGGCGCATTATGCTAGATATGGCGCTTTAAATCGACAGCCTCCGCCATCAAAATGCGCGCATCAATTCATGCCGGAGGGTAATCACATGAAGGACATCGTCGTCATCGGCGCAGGCAAGATCGGCTCGACCATCGCGCGCATGCTGGCCCATAGCGGGGACTACCGCGTCACCGTCGCCGACCGCTCGGAAGACCAGCTTGCCGCCATCGAGCGCCATGACGCCGTCTCCACCGCCGTCGTCGACATCGCCGACGCCGCCGCCATGAAGGCGCTGCTGACCGGCAAGTTCGCCGTCCTCTCCGCCGCGCCCTACCACCTGACGGTCGCCATCGCGGAAGCGGCCGCCGCTGCCGGCGTGCACTATCTCGACCTCACGGAAGACGTCGAATCCACCCGGCAGGTCAAGCGCATCGCCGAGAACGCCAAGACGGCCTTCATTCCGCAGTGCGGCCTCGCGCCGGGCTTCATCTCCATCGTCGCCAACGACCTCGCAAGCCGCTTCGACACGCTCGACAGCGTGCGCATGCGCGTCGGCGCCCTGCCGCAGTACCCGTCCAACGCCCTCAACTACAACCTGACCTGGAGCACGGACGGCGTCATCAACGAATATATCGAGCCCTGCGAAGCCATCGTCGAAGGCGCGCTGATCGAGGTCCCGGCCCTCGAGGAGCGCGAGGAATTCTCGCTCGACGGCGTCACCTACGAAGCCTTCAACACCTCCGGCGGCCTCGGCACGCTCTGCGAGACGCTGAAGGGCAAGGTCCGCACGCTGAACTACCGCACGATCCGCTATCCGGGCCACGCCGCCATCATGAAGGCGCTGCTCAACGACCTGGGCCTGCGTCATCGCCGCGAAGTCCTCAAGGACATCTTCGAAAACGCCCTGCCGACCACCACGCAGGACGTCGTCATCATCTTCGTGACCGTCTCCGGTCGCAAGGGCGGTCGCCTGATCCAGGAAACTTACGCCAACAAGGTCTATAGCGCCCCGGTCGCCGGCGTGCTGCATTCCGCCATCCAGATCACGACGGCCGGCTCGATCTGCGCCGTGCTCGACATGCTGGCCGATGGCTCGCTACGCGCCGAAGGCTTCGTCCGCCAGGAAGAAATCGCCCTCGACGCCTTCCTCGCCAACCGCTTCGGCCACTACTACGCCCAGGAACACCACGGCGCCCGCGCCGCCTGATCCTCGTTCACCCTTTCAACGCCCCGGCCAAACCGGGGCGTTGTCGCATCTGTGGCTCGGCCGCGGGGAAGTAGAGAACGCCAGAAGGCGCGGATCAATAAAAATGGGGCCTCTTGCGAGGCCCCTTTTCTTTTGCAGACTTGGTTGATGCGGCTCAGGAAAGCCGTGCGCAGGCGTCCGCGATGCGCTTAAGCGCTTCCGTCAGTTCCGCTTCCGACGTGGCGTAGGAGATGCGGAAATAGGGCGAGAGGCCGAAGGCCGAGCCGGGGACGACGGCGACGTGGGCGTCTTCGAGGAGGTAGTCCGTGAAGTCGCTGTCCGCCTCGATGCGCTTGCCCTTCGGCGTCACCTTGCCGATCACGCCGGCGCAGCCGGAGAAGGTGTAGAAGGCACCTTCCGGGGTGCGGCAGGCAAGGCCGGGAATGGCGTTCAGCGCGGAGACGACGAGGTCGCGGCGGTGCTTGAAGCTCGCCTGGCGGTCCTTCAAAAAGTCTTGAGGACCGTTCAGCGCCTCGACCGAAGCGGCCTGGCTGACCGAAGAGGGGCAGGAGGTCGCCTGGCTCTGGATCACGGCCATGGCCTTGATCAGCGCCTTGGGACCACCGGCATAGCCGATGCGCCAGCCGGTCATCGCATAGGCCTTCGAGACGCCGTTGATCGTCAGCGCGCGGCTTTTCAGGCGCGGCTCGATGGCGACCGGGGTCACGAATTTGAAGCCGTCATAGACGATGTGCTCGTACATGTCGTCGACCATCAGCCAGACATGCGGATGACGCAGCAGCACGTCGAGCAGCGGGCGGTAGTCGGCTTCGCTGTAGGCGGCGCCCGAGGGGTTCGACGGCGAGTTGAAGAGCACCCAGCGGGTCTTCGGCGTGATCGCCTTTTCCAGCTGTTCGGCCTTCAGGCGGAAGCCGGCTTCCGCGTCGCAGGGGATCAGCACCGGCACGCCGCCGCAGATCTCCACGATGTCGGAATAGGACGTCCAGTAGGGCGTCGGGATGATCACCTCGTCGCCCGGATTGACCGTCGCCATGAAGGCGTTGAAGAGGATCTGCTTGGCGCCCGTCGCGACGGTGACTTCGACGATTGCGTAATCGACGCCGTTCTCGCGGCGGAATTTCTCCGAGATCGCCTTCTTCAGCTCCGGCGTGCCGTCGAGCGCGGTGTACTTGGTGTCGCCCTTGTCGATGGCGGCCTTGGCGGCGGCCTTGACGTTGTCGGGCGTATCGAAGTCAGGCTCGCCGGCGCCGAGGATGATGACCGGCAGGCCTTCCTTTTTCATGGCAGCGGCGCGGGCGCCGATCTGCAGGATTTTTGAAACGCCGATGGCGGCGATACGCGAGGCGGGCACGAAGCCCGCCTCCTCGATCTTGGTGGAGACGGTCATGGCCGCTTACTCGATATCGAAGGAGACGCCCTGGGCGAGCGGCAGGGCCTTCGAGTAATTCACCGTGTTGGTGGCGCGGCGCATATAGGCCTTCCAGGCGTCGGAGCCGGATTCGCGGCCGCCGCCGGTTTCCTTCTCGCCACCGAACGCGCCGCCGATTTCAGCGCCCGAGGTGCCGATGTTGACGTTCGCGATGCCGCAATCCGAACCGTCGGCCGACAGGAAGCGCTCGGCTTCCTGAACGTTGAGCGTGAAGATCGACGAGGAGAGACCGGCCGAAACGGCGTTGTGGTCTTCCAGCACGGCTTCGAAGTCGGAATACTTCATGACGTAGAGGATCGGCGCGAAGGTCTCTTCGAGAACCGGGCCGGCCTGCTTCGGCATTTCGACGATGGCGGGCTTCACGTAGTAGGCCGTTTCCTTGCCGGCCTCGGTGACGCGCTCGCCGCCGGTGACTGTGCCGCCCTCGGCCTTGGCGGCCGCAAGCGCCTTCTGCATGCCGTCGAAGGCCTGCTTGTCGACCAGCGGGCCGACGAGGGCGGAGGTCTCCAGCGGGTTGCCGACGGAAACGCTGGTATAGGCCTTCTTCAGGCGCGGAACGAGCTGGTCGTAGACGCTGTCATGCACGAAGAGGCGGCGCAGCGTCGTGCAGCGCTGGCCAGCGGTACCCATGGCGCCGAAGGCGATGGCGCGCAGCGCCATGTCGAGGTCGGCCGAAGGGCAGACGATGCCGGCATTATTGCCGCCGAGCTCGAGGATCGAGCGGGCGAAGCGCTTGGCGAGACGCGGGCCGACTTCCTTGCCCATGCGGGTGGAGCCGGTGGCCGAGACGAGCGCGACCTTGTGGTTGTCGACGAGGGCTTCGCCGATGGCGCGGTCGCCGATGAGGACCTGCGACAGGTTCGCCGGCGCATCGCCGAAGCGGGCGAGCGCGCGCTCGAAGATCGCCTGCGAGGCGAGCGCCGTCAGCGGGGTCTTTTCGGAGGGCTTCCAGACGATGGCGTTGCCGGCGACGAGCGCCAGAGCGGCGTTCCACGACCAGACGGCGACCGGGAAGTTGAAGGCCGAGATGATGCCGACGACGCCGAGCGGATGCCAGGTTTCCATCATGCGGTGGCCGGGGCGCTCGGTGGCGATCGTCAGGCCGTAAAGCTGGCGGGAAAGGCCAACGGCGAAATCGCAGATGTCGATCATTTCCTGCACTTCGCCGAGGCCTTCGGAGGTGATCTTGCCGGCTTCGATGGAGACGAGGCGGCCGAGGTCGGCCTTGGCGGCGCGCAGCTCCTCGCCGAGCAGGCGGACGAGCTCGCCGCGCTTGGGCGCCGGAACGAGGCGCCAGGCCTTGAAGGCTTCATGGGCGGCGTCGATGGCCTTGTCGGTGTCAGTGGCGGAAACGGTCTTCAGCTTGCCGATCTCCTCGCCGCTGACCGGGCTGAAGGAGGCCATGTCGCCACCTTGCCAGGCGGCGCGGGCAACGCCGAGCTTGTCGAGAAGGGCTGCGGTTTCGGTTTTCACGTCGACTTTCGTCATCGGGTATCTCCCTGTTGTCTCTCAGAAGGTGATGGCGCCGAGCGGGCCCGGCGAGGTGATGGTTTTCAACCCGGCCGCAAGCCTGCGGATCTCGTCCGGGGTGTATCTGTCGTAGAAGGCCTGGTTCTTGCGGCCGATGGCATGCTCGGCGGAAAAGCTTCCCTCGAACCGCTCGACCGCGACGGTGAAGACCCATTCGCGCAGGTCCGCCTCGAAATCGGGATCGGCAAGCCGCGGATCGTCCTTCGCGACGACGAGGTTGAAGTGCACGCCGCCATCGCCGATATGGCCGAAGTCGCAGATCGTCACATCCTCGAAGTGGTTCGGCATCTCCGCCTTCATATGGGCGAGGAAGGGCATGATGTCACCCCGGCGGAAGGCAAGATCGAAGGCGATCAATCGCCCGCTATGCTTTACGCCCTCGGACAGCGCATGGCGCAATGCCCAGATCTCGTGCGGCGGTCCGACGAAGGCGTCTGCCAGCGGCGCGTCTTCCCGCTCCCAGATCGCGGCCAGCACCTCCTCCAGCACCGCGTCGAGCGGCTGCTCGCCCTCGCGCGGCTGATTGGAGCGGGAGATTTCCGCAAGGATCACGAAATCCGGCACGATGCCGCCCTGGAAGGGATTGCGCAGCGAGGGCACATGATCGAGCGCGGCGCGCACCGCATTGCCGGACATGCCCTCGAAGGCCGAAAGATAGCTGCCCAGCGCATCTTCCATGGCGACCAGCAGGGTCGCGACCTGTTCGGGCGAGGACGGCACGAGGAGCGCCGTCGCCGACTGTTTCGGCGCGGGTTCTAGGTTCAGCACGCATTCGGTGACGATGCCGAAGGCGCCGGAGGTGCCGATGAAGAGCTGCTTCCAGTCGACGCCGGTATTGTTCTTGCGCAGGCCGGACGAAAGGTCGAGCACGGTGCCCGCCTCGTCGGCGAGAACGACGGTGAGGCCGAGCGTGTTGCGGCGCACGTCCCCGTAGCGCAGGAAGCGCGAGCCGCCGGTATTGGTGGCGATCATGCCGCCGAGGCGCGGATCGGCGCCAAGGTCGATGGGGAAGAAGAGGCCGGTTTCCTCCAGCCTGCCGTTGAGATCGGAAAGGCGCAGGCCCGCGCCTGCCTTCACCGTGCGGTTGACGCGGTCCAGTTCGAAGGGCGCGGTCAGCCGGTCGAGGCTGAGGATGCCCTGCCGGCCGCTCCCGTCCGGCGTCGAGCCGGAAACGAGGCCGGTATTGCCGGATTGCGGCACGAGGGCGATGGCGTTCCGCACGCAGTAGGAAACGACGGCGGAGGTTTCCGCGGTCGTCGCCGGGCGGGCGACGAAAGCGGCGCGGCCCTTGTCGTAGCGCGCGCCGGTCTCGTATGCGGCCATGTCGGCAGGCCCGGTGAGAAGACCCTTCTCACCGACGAGGCTTTTCAGCGCTTCGATATGCCCTGCCTCGATCATGCTTGCGTCCATTACTCCGCGGCGGCCGCCATGTTGACGATGCCGAGGCACATTTCAAGCGAGGCGCGCTGGATGCCGGCATAATGCGCGAATTCATCGAGCACCGCGCCGCCAAGATCGCGCTCGAACATCACATGGTTGGGGCTGGCGACGAAGTCCTGCGTCGCATCGTCGCCAAGGTTGGACTGGAAGATGCCCGCGGCGCTGACC
This sequence comes from Shinella sp. R2-11, assembly GCF_055330205.1. Classification (NCBI taxonomy): domain Bacteria; kingdom Pseudomonadati; phylum Pseudomonadota; class Alphaproteobacteria; order Hyphomicrobiales; family Rhizobiaceae; genus Shinella; species Shinella sp. R2-11. The sequence goes on from NZ_JBVAPC010000005.1 coordinate 214,973, forward strand.
GGCAGGAAGTCCTCGTAGACGATCGGGTCGAACTGGATGAGGCCGGCTTCGATGGCGGTTTCCAGATCGGCGTTGCGGCCGGTGACGGACTTGCCCTTTTCCGTCAGCGAATAGCGGAAATAGCCGAGGCCCGCCTTGCGGATGCCGTCCCAGTCGTCCGGGAAGGCCTTGAAGACGGCGGCGAGCGCCGCTTCGTATTCGTCGGCATTGGAGCCGTCGGCGGCCGGGCGCACGCGGGCGCGGGTCTCGTTCAGCAGGCGGTCGTAGAGCGCGCGGCCCTTCGGCGTCAGCGCCACGCCGCGCTGCTCGATCTCGCCGAAGCGGGCGGTGTGCGAACCCTCCTGCCAGTTTCCGTCCTCGCCGACGAAGGAGACGGCCTCTTCCAGCGCCTTGAACGAGGTCTGGCGCAGGAGGATCGGGCATTTACGGGTCGGCGGCCCCTCGACGACGGCCTTCGGGGCGATGCCCTCTTCCGGCATGCGCGCCTGCACCTTGTCGATGTCGAGCGTGCGCGGCGTCAGGTGGTTGATGTGCGGGCCCTTGAAGGAGACGACATCGGCGACCAGCCGGTGCGCGTCGTGCAGGCGCCTGTACATGTCGGCGCTGACGATGGCGTGGTCGTGCCAGCGGAAGGTTTCCAGCACTTGCGCGACGAAGCGGGAGGCATCGGTCGCATCGAGCCCGCCGTCACGCTCGGCCTTTTCGACCAGTGCGACCGCCTCGTCGGTGAAGATCTTTCGCGCGGCCAGAACAGCGGCCGCCTCTTCGCGTAGCGCGGCATCGGCGATGAGGTCGAGGCGCAGCAGCGAGGTGAAGACGCGGAACGGGTTGCGGCTGAGGCTCTCCGCGCCGACCGGGCGGAAGGCGGTGGAATGGACCGGCACGCCGGCCGTGGAGAGATCGTAGTAGCCGACCGGGAACATACCCATGACCGCGAAGACGCGGCGCATCATGGAAAGCTCTGCCGGCGTGCCGAGACGGATGGCGCCGTGGCGCTCCTCGGAAATGCGCTCCAGCGAATCCGTCGCGTCGAGGCGCGCCTTCAGATGCGGGTCGGCGGCGAGCGTCTGCGCGTTCACGTCCGCGACCAGCGACATCAGCGTGCCGTAGGCCGGAACCTCGTCGCGATACATGGCGGACATGGCGGCAGAGAAGTCCGCGCGGATCCTGTCGGCGGAAACCTGTGCATTTGCTTTCATGGCGAACAGTCTCGTCTCACGGTTACGCAATTTCCGACGGAAAACCGCTCACACTTTTCCGGAAATTGCTTTAGAAGGGTGGGAGGCCCTGATCATTCTCAAAACGGATAATACCGGATCGTTTCTCCAAGCGATTGCGACCGTTCTGACTATGTTGATGCGAGGAATGAATGAAGCTCAGTCGCAGGCTGATCCCGGACGTCACCACGCTGCAAGCGTTCGAATGCGCTGCCCGCCACGGCAGCTTCACGCAGGCGGCCCATGAGCTGAATCTCACCCAGAGCGCCGTCAGCCGCCAGATCAAGGACCTGGAGGAACAGCTCGGCGTGCTGCTCTTCGAGCGCGTGCGTCAGCGCGTCGTTTTGTCCGACGACGGCCGGCGCTTCCTGCCGGAGGTGCGCAAGCTGCTGCACCAGACGGAAGAGACCATGCTGCGCGCCATGGCGTCGGCCTCCTCCGAGCACAGCCTCGCCATCGCCACGCTGCCGACCTTCGGCAGCCGCTGGCTGACGCCGCGCATCCCCGGCTTCCTGGCCGAAAATCCCGGCACGATCATCAACATCGCCTCCCGCTCGGCGCCGTTCGATTTCGACGAGGAGAATTTCGACCTCGCGATCCATTACGGCCAGCCCGTCTGGGCCCGCGCGGCCTGCTCCTATCTCTGCAGCGAGGAGATCCTCCCCGCGGCCAGCCCCGAGCTGCTGAAATCCTGGTCCCCCGCCGAGCCGAAGGACCTGGAAAAGGCGCCGCTGCTGCATCTCGCGACCCGCCCCAAGCTCTGGGCGCAATGGTTCGAGCTGAACGGTGGCTCGGCCGACACCGCCTATCGCGGCCATCGCTTCGACCAGTTCGCCATGGTCATCGAATCGGCCGTCGCCGGCCTCGGCTTCGCGCTGCTGCCGAAATATCTCATCGAGCAGGAACTGGAGAACGGCCGCCTCGCCGTCGTCTTCGACCGCCCGATGCAGACCGAGAACAGCTATTATCTCGTCGTGCCCGAGGGAAAGCTCGAAAACCCGCTGAGCCAGGCTTTCCGCGCCTGGATCGCCAAACAGGTTCCCTGAGGGACCTGCGGGGATGGCTTGATGCGGCGGGGGCATGACCCCGTTCGCATTTTTTGCTTTAGTCATGGTGGCACTTGGCCGATTGTGCGAGGGAAGATCTTCCTCCTTTAAAAGACAGACCACCATGCTCAACGATCCGCGCTCCCATGGCCTTTGGGAGATGACTGCCCCGCCCGCCCCCGAAACCACCGCCTTTTCCGGCTCGGCCGAGGCGGATGTCGTCATTGTCGGCGGCGGCTTCACCGGCTTTTCGACCGCCCTCCACCTCGCCGAGCGCGGCACGCGCGTCGTCGTGCTCGAAGGGGCGGAAATCGGCTATGGCGGCTCGGGCCGCAATGTCGGCCTCGTCAATGCCGGCATGTGGGTGATGCCCGACGAGCTGCCCGGCGTGCTCGGCGACCTTTACGGCGGCCGCCTGCTCGAAGTGCTCGGCAATGCGCCCCGCCTCGTCTTCGACCTCGTCGAGAAGCACGCCATCGATTGCGAGATCAATCCCGTCGGCACGCTGCACTGCGCCGTCGGCCAGTCCGGCTTCGACGAACTCAAGCAGCGCGCCGAGCAATGGGCCCGCCGCGGCGCCCCGGTGCGCCTGCTCGACGCCGCCGAGACGGCGGTGAAGGTCGGCACGGATGCCTATGCGGGCTCGCTGCTCGACATGCGCGCCGGCACGATCCAGCCGCTCGCCTATGTGCGCGGCCTTGCCCGCGCCGCCATCGCCGCCGGCGCGAAGGTCTTCACCGGTAGCCCCGTGACGGGCGCGGAGCGAAACGGCACGCGCTGGACGGTCAAGACCGTGCGCGGCACGGTCACGGCGGACTGGGTGGTCGTCGCCACCAATGCCTATACGGTCGCCCCGTGGAACGAGGTTCGCACCGAGCTCGTGCATCTTCCCTATTTCAACTTCGCCACCGTACCGCTCTCGCCGGAGATGCAGGCGAAGATCCTGCCGGAAAGGCAGGGGGCATGGGATACCAAGGAAGTCCTCTCCTCCTTCCGCTTCGACAAGCGCGGCCGGCTCGTCTTCGGCAGCGTCGGCGCGCTGCGCGGTACCGGCGCCGGCATCCACAAGGCCTGGGCGCGCCGCGCCCTGAAAAAGCTGTTCCCGGCAATCGGCGACGTCGCCTTCGAGGCGGAATGGTACGGCAAGATCGGCATGACCTCCGACAGCCTGCCGCGCTTCCACCGCCTTGCCGAAAACGTCATCGGCTTTTCCGGCTATAACGGCCGCGGCATCGCGCCCGGCACGGTCTTCGGCCGCACCCTCGCCCAGCTCATTGCCGGCGAGATCGCCGAAATGGACCTGCCGCTGCCCGTCACCGAGCCCGAGGCGCAGTCCTTCCGCACGGTGCGCGAAGGCTATTACGAACTCGGCGCGCAGATCGCCCATTTCGCCGGCGCGCGCCTCTAGAGCATTTCCAGCAAAAGTGCGAAGCGGTTTTGCGTTCGGAAATGCGGCGAAACTTCCAGGCGAAAGCCGTCCCAAGGCACTGCAAACAGAAAGGCCGGCATTTCGCCGGCCTTTTATCGTTTCAACCCATGCGCTCGGACTTGTAGGAGCCCGGGCTCGGCGGGAAGACGATGGTCTTGTTGCCGTTCATGAAGACGCGGTGATGGATGTGAGCGTGCACGGCGCGGGCGAGCACCTGGCTCTCCACGTCGCGGCCGATCGAGACATAGTCGTCCGCCGACTGCGCATGGGTGATGCGCGCGACGTCCTGCTCGATGATCGGACCCTCGTCGAGATCCTCGGTGACGTAATGCGCTGTCGCGCCGATCAGCTTCACGCCGCGCTCGAAGGCCTGCTTGTAGGGGTTCGCGCCCTTGAAGGACGGCAGGAACGAGTGGTGGATGTTGATGATGCGGCCCGACATCTTCTTGCAGACGGCATCCGACAGCACCTGCATGTAGCGAGCGAGCACGATCAGCTCGGCGCCAGACTGCTCGACGACTTCCATCAGCCGCGCCTCGGCCTGCGGCTTGTTTTCCTTGGTCACCTTGATGTGGTGGAAGGGGATATCGTGGTTGACGATGACCTTCTGGTAATCGAAATGATTGGAGACGACGCCGACGATGTCGATCGGCAGCGCGCCGATCTTCCAGCGGTAGAGCAGGTCGTTGAGGCAGTGGCCGAAGCGCGAGACCATCAGCAGCACCTTCATGCGCTCGTCGCTGTTGTGGAACCGGTGGACCATCGCGAATTTCTTGGAGATCGGGGCGAAGCCGGCATCGATCTCGTCCTGCGTCGCGCCGCCCTCGCTGGTGAAGGTGAGGCGCATGAAGAACAGGCCCGTCTCGAGGTCGTCGAACTGCGACGAATCCACGATATTGCATTCCTTCTCGGCCAGGTAGCCGGTGATCGCGGCGACGATGCCGCGGGTCGATTGGCAGGTTACGGTCAGCACATAGCTTTTCATCGGTCTCATCTCGCGTTCGGCCGGTGCTGCGGGCAGGCGCCGGCGATCCCCTTTTTTGCGGCCGCGTGAACGGCTCGGTGCATATTTCAGGCCGCTCGCGGCAGCGCAAGCCCCTGCAATGGCGGAAAGCTACGCCGGGACTTGCAAGGAATCCCTCCGGTTCGCGACATCCAATGCGTCGAAAATGCCAGCGGGCCCGCCCGAAGCCGCCCCGCCGCCGTTCCGGCCCGCTCGGCGTGATCCCGCCTGAAGGGCGAAGGCGGCGCTTTCTTGCAGAAATGCAAGCTCGGCCCTTTCCGGGCAAAAATCCATATGGACACTATTATGGACATATGTTCTATAAAATGGACAGAATAGACGGGAGCACGCCATGCATCTTTCCATGTGGACCTATCCCTGGGACATCCAGGACCAGGGGCTGGAGGCGCTCGCCGCCGATCTTGCCGGCCGCGCCAAGCTGAACACGGTCAGCATGGCCACCTCCTACCATGCCGGCCGCTTCCTGCAGCCCCGCAGCCCGCGGCAGAAGGCCTATTTCCCGGAGGACGGCACGGTCTATTTCCGGCCGGACGAAAGCCTCTGGCAGGACAAGACGATCCGCCCGCTGATGGCCGAAAACGTCGCCGAGCGCGGCGACATGCTGGCGGCGCTGACGAAGGCACGGGCGCAGACCGGCCTCAAGGTCTCCTGCTGGACGGTCTGCCTGCACAACAGCCGCCTCGGCATGCTGCATCCCGGGCATGTCACCCGCAACGCCTTCGGCAATGCCAACTATTACAATCTCTGCCCCTCCAGCCCCGCCGCGCGCGAGTATGTCGTGACGCTCGTCCGCGACATCACGACGAACTACCGGCCCGACATGCTGGAGCTGGAAAGCCCGAACTTCATGGGCTTTGCCCATGAATACCACCACGAGAAGGACGGCGTCGGCCTCAATGCCGAGGACGACTTCCTGCTCTCGCTCTGCTTCTGCGACCATTGCACCGCGCGGGCCGAAAAGGCTGGCGTGCCGGTGGAGGGCGCGCGCAAGACGGTCGCCCGCTTCATCGCCCAGCTTTGCGAACGCGCCGTGCCGGAACGGCAGTTCCCCGATTTCCCGGAAGCCGGCATCGACGCCTTCCGCGCCCATCCCGAGCTTCACGGCTTCCTTGCCTGGCGCAGCGAGCCGGTGACAAGCCTGATCGGCGAGATAAGGGCCGCCGCCGACCCGGCGACGCGCATCGTGCTGATCGACCTCAAGGACGGCTGGCTCGGCGGCGTCGATCTTGCCGCCGTCGGCAGGCTCTGCGACGGGGCGATCCTCTGCTGCTACGACATGACGCCCGAGGCCGTCGGCGAGGTCATCCGCACCGGCCGGGCTCTACTCGGGCCGGACAAGTTCCTGGGACTCGGCCTTCGCGTCTTCTATCCCGAGGTCAACGGCCCGGACATCCTGACGGCGCGCGTGAAAAACGCCGTCGAAGCGGGCGTCGACGGCGTCAATTTCTACAATTACGGGCTTATTCCGGCCAGACGCCTCGACTGGGTGGGCGAGGCGGTGGCGGCGATCAGCCGCTGATCGGCTCGGCCACCTGGATCAGGCAGTCGCCGGGCTGGCTATCGGTGTGCAGCCGGTGGGAAATGACGATGCCGCCCTCGGCGAAGCGCAGCGCCTCCTCGCCGTCGTCCAGCCGCTCCAGATCGTGATACCAGCCGGCAAGGTCGCCGGCGGCGACATGCGCGCCGAGCGCGACGGCCGACTCGAACCAGCCGCGGCGGCTGGCATAGATGCCCTGGCTGTGCCGCGACAGCGAGAGAAGCTGCAACGCGGGCGGCGCGGGCAGGGCCTGCCGCGACAGGACGGGCTTCTCGACGATGCCGAGCGCCAGGAGCAACCGGTCGATGACGGCCGCCGTGAAGGCCATGCTGTCCGGCGTCACCGTTCCGCCGCCGCCGAATTCGCCGGAAAGGCCGATCGTGCCGGCCCGGCCGGCCGCGCCCATCGAGGTCGGCGCCGCCGGTCCGTTGTCGGCGATGAAGGCATGGGCCGCACCCATCGCCCGCATCAGGTCGAGCGAACGCGCGAAGCGCGCGGCATCGGCCTGCCGCTCGATGAGCGTGCAGGCCAGATGCGCCATGGAGGTGCCGCCGGAATGGAGGTCGAGCACCGCGTCGTGCTGCGGGAACAGCGTGTGCTCGAGGAAATGTGCCAGCCGCGCCGTCGGCGTGCCGGCGGGATCGCCCGGAAAGGCACGGTTGAGATTGCCGCCGTCGAAGGGCGAGCAGCGTTTGGCCGCCATCACCGCCGGCAGGTTTGCCATCGGCAGGATGGTGACGGCGCCGCGGATCGTCGCCGCATCGAGAAGCCGCATCAGCCGCCCGAGCTGGAGCTCACCCTCATATTCGTCGCCATGGTTGCCCGCCATCAGCAGAAGGCTCGGTCCCGCGCCGTTCTTCAGGCGCAGGATCGGGATGCGGATCTGGTAATAGGGCGAGCGGTCGACCGAATAGGGAATGGCGAGATGCCCGGCCTGCCGGCCGTCCAGCGCGAAATCGATCGGGTTGACAAGTCCGCTGTGCATGGGGGTCTCCAGTCCGGGCAGGGGCCGCCCTCAGAGGGCGGCGACGGCGGTCATTTCGACGCGCAGGTCGGGATCGGCAAGGCGGGCCTCTACGCAGGCGCGGGCCGGCGGATTGGCCGGATCGATCCAGGCGTCATAGACGCCGTTCATCGCATCGAAATCCACGATCGCCGGCAGGAAGACGTTGACGGCGAGGAGCTTCGAGCGATCCGTGCCGGCTTCCTTCAGAAGGGCGTCGATCTTGCCGAGCACGTCCTGCGTCTGGGCTTCGATGCCGGCCTTGCGGTCTTCGGCGACCTGGCCGGCAATGTAGACGAGACCGCCATAGCTGACGGCCTGGCTCATGCGCGAACCCTTCTGGTAACGCTGGATCATCGCGTGTTTTCCTTTTCTTTATGCTTGCTTGGGGAGGATCAGCCGAAGCTGGTGAGATAGACGGCCGTCACCGTATGGTCCGGGTCGAGGCCGTAGAGGATGGCGTGCCGGTCGAGGCAGGTGCAGGGATGCGAGATGCCGAACTCGACCACGTCGCCGACGGCAACGTCGCTTGCCCCCGGCAGGGCGACGAAAGCGTGCTGGTCGTTGAGGCGCAGCACCTCGGCGCCGGTGAAATCACCAAGCCGCACGCCGTTCCGGTAAAGCGCCAGCGGCCGCGGCAGGCCCTGGTCGATGGCGACGTCGCGAAGGCCCATGCCGCAGATCGCAAGGCCCGGCTCGGGGCGCGACAGCACCTCCGCCCAGACCCTGAGCGCCGGCCGGAAGCCCTCGGACGCCGACGCGGCCTCCTCGCCGATGCGGAAGCCACCGCGTGCATCGAGGCCGGCAAGGCCGCGCTCGTAGATGCCGTGGTCGTGGAAGAAGATCGCCCCGCAGCGCAGCACCATCAGGCAATCGGGATCGGCCCTGACGGCGGCGGAAAGCCCGGCGACGACCCGGTCGAAGAAGACCGAACCGCCTGCCGTCACCAAGAGCGGCCGCTCGCTGCCGATGCGGGCGCGCACCTTCGGCAGGAAATCCGCCGTGAGCTGCATCAGGCCGTCGATCCGGCTCAGCGTCTCATCGGCATCGGCGGTCGCGGCGGCGCCCTCATAGGCGGCAATGCCGGTCAGCCGGAAGTTTGGCGTTTCCGCCGCAAGGATCGCGTCGAGGATCGCCCCGGCGGCCTCGGCGCTGCGCGCACCGGCACGGCCGGCGCCGAACTCGACCAGAAGGCCGAGCGGCGGCAGGTCGCCGCGTTCCTGCCAGGCCGTGCGCAGCGCCTCGGCCAGCGGGAGCGAATCGACAAAAATATGCACCTCGGCCGTGGGATAGCCGGCGAGCAGCGCGGCGAGGCGGCGGGCGGCGGCAAGGCCGCCGATCTCGTTGGCGAGCAGCAGCCGGCGCTGGCCGGCCTTAAGCAGCACGGCGGCCTGGCGGATATCGGCGACGGTCGTGCCCCAGGCGCCCGCGGCGAGCAGCGCGCCGGAAATCGCCGTCGACATCGGCGTCTTGGCATGCGGGGCGATCTCGACGCCCTGGCCTTTCACATAGGCCATCATCAGGTCGACATTGGCGGCGAAGGCCTGCCGGTCGAGCGAGATCAGAGGCAGCGCCATGCCGCCGTCGAAGGGCTTCCAGCCCTGCCTGCCGAGGGCATCGGGCGCAAGCGGCGCATGGCCCGGCGGAAAGCCGCGGATGCGGTCGTCGATCAGCGGATTGTCAGGGGCGGCGTGAAGGTCAGACATGGTGTTCTCCCATCCCGAGGCGGTAGGTCTCGTTGGCGGTCGTGAAGAAAAGGGCGCGCTGCTCGTCGAGCGAAAGAGGCGCGGCGACGGTGCGGAAGACCGCGTAGACCTCATCGAAGGAGGCATGCAGGCCGGCCACGGGGAAATCGCTGGCGAACATCGCGCGCGCCGGCCCGAAGCAGTCGAGCCCGTGCTCAATGACCGGCCGCAGGCTTTCGAGCGTCCAGTCGTTGTCATAGGCGACGAGGTCGGAGATCTTCAGACGCACGTTCGGCTCCCGGCCGAGCGCCCGCAGGCCACTCCTCCAGAGCGCCATGCCCGCCTCGCTGCGGTCGGCCGGGCTGCCGGCATGGTTGAGCGCGAAGAGCGTTTCGGGAAAGGCGCGCACGAGATCGACCGCCTCGTCCATCTGCCAGGGATAGAGCATCAGGTCGAAGACGAGGCCGAGGCGGGCAAGATGGGCAAGCCCCCGGCGCCAGGCGGGATCGGCCATGCGGTGCGGGCGCGGCGCAAAGCTCTTCGCCGGCTCCGGGTGCCAGCTCACGATGTCGCGGATGCCGACGACGTTCGGATTGGCCGCTTCCGTTTCGAGCAGGCGAAGGACATCGGGACTGTCGAGGGGGACGCGGGCGACATAGTGCCGCGCGATGCCCGAGGAGCGGTCGAGCCCGTCCAGCCAGCGGCTTTCCTCCAGCGGATGCGCGTCCGACCAGCCGGCCTCGACATGCACCGTGGCGACGATGTCCTGCCGCGCGGCATCGGCGCGATATTCGGCAATGCCGTAGTCCTTCAGGATCGGCGCGAGGCTGCCATAGACCATCTCGCCGCCGGTCGCCCGCGCCCTTTCCAGCCAGGGATGACGCCCGAGCGACAGGTCCCAGAGATGGTGGTGCGGGTCGATGACCGGCCCACCGTAGCGCATGCTCATCGCCGCGCCTCGCGGCCGGAAATGAGCAGCAGCGCGAGGATCAGCGTGCCGAACATGATCGAGCGCCAGCCGGGCGAGGCATTGACCACCGTGATCAGCGCCGTCGTGGTGACGAGCAGGATCGCGCCGGGAATGGTGCCGGCATAGGTGCCGCGCCCGCCGAGAATGGAGGTGCCGCCGAGCACGACGGCCGCGATCGACGTCAGGAGATAGGGATCGCCGATGCCGACATAACCCTGCCGGTTCATGCCGAGCACCAGAATGCCGGCAAGGCCGGCGAAGAAGCCGGAAAGCGCATAGAGGATCAGCGTGTTGCGCGTGACGCTGACGCCGGAAAGCCGCGTCGCCAGCGGATTGGCCCCGAGGGCGAGGAAGCGCGCGCCGATGGGCATGCGGTGGATGAGCAGCAGCACGCCGGCCGAGACGACGACCCAGAGGATCACCCCTGCGGGAACGCCGAGCGGCCGGGCCTGCCCGAGCAGGATGACGGCCGGATTGCTGACGGTGACCGCGCTGCCACCGGCGACGATGACGAGCAGGCCCTGCAGGAAGGTCGCCATGGCGAGCGTCATGATGATCGGCGGCACGCGGAGATAAGCTGCCCCCGCGCCGTTGAGGAAGCCGATGCCGGCGGCAATCGCCAGCGCAAGGACGATGCCGACGAGGCCCGTCGGGTCCCAGGCGGGCGAGATCAGCGGCAGGAGGATCGCCGTGACGGTGATGACCGCGCCGACCGAAAGGTCGATGCCGCCCATCAGGATGACGAGCGTCTGGCCGGCCGCCGCGATGCCGATGACGGCGGCAAGCTCCAGAAGGTAGCGCAGGTGCCCGTAGGCGCCGAAGCCGCGCAGCGTGAGGCCGGCGACGAGCCAGACGAGCGCCACCAGCACGAAGGTCAGAAGCGGTGGGTTGCGGAACAGGGATCGCACTGCATTCATCGCCTTGCCCTCCAGACGCCGAGAAGTTCCGGCACCGCCACGGCGCCGACGATGATCAGGCCCTGCGCGACATATTGCGCGACGGGCGGGAAGCCGAGGAAGAACATCACGTTGATCATGACGGAGAGCAGCAGGCTGCCGCAGATCGCCCCGCGCATCGTGCCCTTGCCGCCGAGGAAGCCGACGCCGCCGAGCACGGCCGCGGCAATCGAGTTCAGCGTGAAGGGCGTGCCGATGACCGGGTCGCCCGAGCCGGTCTGCGCCGCGACGAAGAGGCCGGCCAGCGCCGCCAGCAGGCCGGAAAGCGCGAAGGAGACGATCTTCACCCGCTCGACCGGAACGCCGGAGCGGAAGGCGCCGACGGGATTGTCGCCCGCCGCATAGATGCCGAGGCCGAGCGGCGTTGCCAGAAACGCCTTCCAGAGCACGAGAATGACAACGAGCAGCAGGAAGGCGACCGGCGTGTGGCCGGCAAGCGTCGTCGAGAGCCAGCCGGGGATGAAGCCACCCGGACGCGGCAGGAGGATCAGCGCGACGCCGGTGATGATGAAGGAGCCGGCCAGCGTCACGATGATCGCCGGCAGGCGCAGATGCGCGACGATGGCCCCGGTGACGGCGCCGATGGCAAGGCCGGTGAAGGCGACGGCGAGGAAGCCGCCCGGCACGCCGAGGACGCCCTCCATGGTGGTCGCGGCGATCACCGCGCCGAGGCTGACGAGCGGGCCGATGGCGAGCGTGATGCCGCCGTTCAGCATCAGGAGCGCCTGCGCCATGGTGACGAGCGCCAGCGGGAACCAGTTCTGCGTGAACTTGGAAAAGCCGCCGACGGAAAGGATGCCCGGAAAGAGCACGGCATAAAGGATGAGGAAGGCGGCGACGACGAGATAGAGGCCGCCGAGGCCGCGGTTGCGGCGGCGCTGGACGGCGCCGTAGAGCCAGCCGGAGGACGAAACAGCGCTCATGCGGCCGCTCCCTTTCTGTCGATGCCCATGGCCGCGCCGACGATGGCCTCTTCACTGATGGCGTCGCCCGACAGCGTCGCCGCGACGCGGCCCTCGCGCAGCACCACGACGCGGTCGCACAAATGCACAAGCTCAGGCGTATCGGAGCTTGCGAGGATGACGAGCCGGCCCTCGGCGGCGAAGGCGCGCAGCATGAGGTAAATCTCGCGCTTGGTCTCGATGTCGACGCCGCGCGTCGGATCGTTGAGCAGCAACACGGACGGGTCGAGCGGCAGCCACTTGGCGAGCGCCACCTTCTGCTGGTTGCCACCGGAAAGCGCCTGCACCGGGCGGGCGACATCGCCCTTGATGGTGAGCCGGCGGGCGAGATCGGCGATCAGCCCGGTTTCCGCGGCCCTGTCGCGCAGGCCCCCGCGCGCAAGCCGGCCGAGGGAGGGCAGGATGAGGTTGGAGGCGATGGAATGCGGCAACACCAGCCCCTCGTGCTTGCGGTCGGCCGGCACATAGACGATGCCGGCCGCATTGGCCGCCTCGACATGGACGGGCAGGCCGTTCTTCCCCGAGACCTCGGCCTTGTCGGCCCTTGCGGGAATTGCGCCGTAAAGGCCGAGCAGCAGGTCTTCCTGCCCCTGCCCGACAAGACCGCCGATGCCGACGATCTCGCCCGCATGGGCGGAAAAGCCGATGTCGCGCACGAGGCCGGCGGAAAAGCCCTCGACGCCGATGCGCAGCGCACCGGGAGCGGGATGGGGGCGCGGCGGGAAGAGATCGCCCGTCTCGCGGCCGACCATCAGGCGCACCAGCCCCTCCCCGTCGATGCCGGCGAGCGACTGGTCGGCGGTGACGCCGCCATCCTTCAGCACGGTGACATGGGAGCAGAGCGCCTGCACCTCGTTGAGGCGATGGGAAATGTAGAGCAGCGCCGTGCCGCGGTCGCGCAGCGTCTCGATGAGGCGGGCGAGGATGCCGGCCTCATGGGCGGAGAGCGAGGAGGTCGGCTCGTCGAGGATGAGCACGCGGGGCTTGCGGAAGAGCGCCTTGGCGATCTCCACCATCTGGCGGCGGCCGAGCGCGAGGTCGGCGACCGGCATGTCGAGCGGCTCGGTGAGGCCCACCATGTCGCAGACCTCCCGCACGCCGCGATGGAGCGCGGCATAGTCGATGAGGCCGAAGCGGCGCGGGAAGGCGCCGAGGCCGATATTCTCGGCGATCGACAGGTCGGCCGTCAGACTCAGCTCCTGCTGCACCACGGCGATGCCGGCCGCGCGGGCAGCGGCCGGGCTGAAGCGCCCGACCGGCTTGCCGTCGACGGAAATCGTGCCGCTGTCCGGCTGGAGAGCGCCGGACAGCAGATTGATCAGCGTGGATTTTCCCGCGCCGTTCTCGCCGAGCAGGGCATGAACCCTGCCCGGCAGAAGGGCGATATCGACGCCCTTCAGAACCGGATTGCCGAAAAATCCCTTGAACACCTGCCGGGCTTCCAGCAGGGGCCTTGATTCCGTCATGACGCGTCCTCTTCGGCTTTACTGCGCGATCAGCTTGTCGAACAGCGCCTGGTCGTAATCCGAATAGATGTAGCCGTCGGCCGGGAACTGGTCGGCGCGGGCGAGGTAGCTGTCGATCGAGCTGTCGTCGATGACCGGCAGCGGCACCTTGATGAAGGCGGGAACGTCCTTGCCTTCCAGCGCCTGCACGGCCGTGTAGACCGAAAGCGCACCGAGCCAGTTCGGCTGCATGGTGGCCCAGCCCTTCAGGCCCTTTTCCTTCCACAGTTCCAGGAACTGGCGGGCATTCTCGCCGGTGATCGGAACCTGCTCGCGGCCCTGGCGGTCGAAGGCCATGACGGAACCGGCCGAAAGCGCGCCGCCGAGCGAGAGCACGCCGTCGATCTCCGGATTGGCGAAGAGCAGGCTCGTCATCGCCTCCTGCGCCGGGGCGACGTTATATTCGGTGTTCGTCTCGGTGATGATCTCGAGGCCCGGATTGGCGTCGAGCACCGGCTGGGCGCCCTTGCGGCGGTCGTCGCTGACCGAGATGCCGGCCGGGCCGTTCATGACGATGATCTTGCCCTTGCCGCCGAGCTGGTCGGCAAGCCACTTGGCGGCGCCCGCGCCCCATTCGTTGGAATCGGTGTTGATCTTCGCCGTCACCTTGTCGGTGTTGACGAGGCTGTCGAAATTCACGACGGCGATGCCCTTGTCGCAGGCATCCGAGATGACGCGGTCGAGCGCGTTGGACGAGCCGGCGATGACGACGATGGCGTCGACATTGGCGTCGATCATCGACTGGATGTGCTGGATCTGCGTCTGGGCGTTGCCCTGCGCGTCTGTGATCATCAGGTCCTTGACGAGGCCGTCCTTCTTCAGCGTCTCGACCTCGGCGGCAATCGTGCCTTCGGTCTGCTTCATCCAGGTCGGCACCGAATAGATGTTGGCCCAGCCGATCGTGTAGGGCGCCTTGCGATCGCCCTTGATGCAGTTGGCGGCGGCCGACGCCATGCCGGCGCTGAAGACGAGAAGAGCCGCGGCGGCAGCGGCACCCGCGAGAAGGCGGCTGCGCAGCGAGGCGGACGGGCGGTGCTTGGAAATGTTCATGTCGATCCCCTTTTGTGCGGCAGCAGGAACGGGCTTGCCATCCGTTTTTGTCCAATATAATGTACATATGATCTTTATACCGGACGAAGCGATCTTATGCCGATTTTTCCGCCCCGCAAGAGGGGCGTGAAAATTTCCCTGGCGGGGACGGAAAACGAGCGGATTGACAGATGCCGCGGCCGGCGTGACAAGCTGGCGCGACAAAAGAGGATGGACAGGCATGGATGCAATTGCGGACGAAGCAGGCAGCAAGCGGGCGAGAGGGCTCGACCGGGCCTTCGAGATCCTCGATTTCCTGCGCCAGAAGCGCCAGCCGCTGAAGCCGAACGAGATCGCCGCGCAGATCGGCGCGCCGCGCTCATCGGTCTACGAGCTGGTGAACCTCCTCTTGCGCAACGGCATCCTGGAGTTCACCGGCGGCGAGGGCCGCGTCTATCTCGGCCGCAAGCTCTATTTCCTCGGCGCGGCCTACGAGAACCATTTCGACTTCACCCGCGAATGCGAGGCGGCGCTCGACCGGCTTGCCGACGAGACGCGCGAAACGGCGCAGTTCTGCATGCTGGACGGCAACAAGTATACGGTCGTGCGCATGCGCGAGGGCGCCCGGCCCTTCCGCATCTCCACCGACATGGGCCAGTCCGTGCCGATCCCGTGGACCGCCTCGGGCCGGCTCCTGGTCGCGCATATGACGGATGCGGAGATCCTCGCCTTCATCCCCCCGGAGGATTTCCGCCTGCCGAGCGGCGAATGGCTCGATCCGCAGGCATTCCTCGCCGAGGTACGGCAATCTTCGGCCGACGGCTTCTTCACCTTCAATAGCATCGTCGACAGCTTCACCCACTGCTTCGCCGTGCCCGTCATGGACGAGGAACGCCATGCCGTGGCGACGCTCTGCCTCGTCGCTCCGCGCGCCGACGGCCTTGCCAACCGCGACCGCTACCTCGCCTGCCTGAAAGACGCCGCCGCCACGCTCGGCCACATGCCGGCGCGGGCGAAGCGCGCCTGATACGGGCTATCGCTTATTGGATAGCCAGCGATCCATTCCGAGCGCGGCGGCACGGCCGGTCGCAAGGCACGCCGTCAGCAGGTAGCCGCCGGTCGGCGCTTCCCAGTCGATCATCTCGCCCGCGACGAAGACGCCGGGCAGCGCCCTCAGCATGTAGCCCTCGTCGATGGCGTCGAACCTCACGCCGCCCGCCGACGAGATCGCCTCGGCAATCGGCCGCGGGCGCACGGGGCGGAGCGGCACCGCCTTGATCGCCGCCGCCAGAGCTGCGGGAGCCAGCCCGGCCGCATCGGGAATGCAGGCCCGCAGCAGCGCCGCCTTGACCCCATCGAGCCCGGCGCCCTTGCGCAGCCGGTTGGAAAAGCTCGCTTTGCCGCCCTGCCGGGCGAGATCCGCGGCCAGCCGCTCCACCGTGCGGCCCGGCGCAAGATCAAGCGTCAGGATCGCCGTCCCGGTCTCGTCCAGCGCATCGCGCAATGCAGCCGCATGGGCATAGATCAGGCTGCCCTCGACGCCCGAGGCCGAGATGACGAATTCGCCCGGGATCGTCCCGGCCGCAGAGCGCGCCGTGACGCCCTTGACCG
This sequence comes from Shinella sp. R2-11, assembly GCF_055330205.1. Taxonomy (NCBI): domain Bacteria; kingdom Pseudomonadati; phylum Pseudomonadota; class Alphaproteobacteria; order Hyphomicrobiales; family Rhizobiaceae; genus Shinella; species Shinella sp. R2-11. The sequence goes on from NZ_JBVAPC010000005.1 coordinate 230,947, forward strand.
GCGCGCCCGCGAATTTCTCCACGAAGAACGCCGGCCACTCGACATCGAAACCGCAATTGGCCGGCCGGAAGGGCGCGATATCGACGCCCCTTTCCGCAAGCGCACCGACCCAGGCGGCATCCGAGCCGAGCCGCGGCCAGCTCGCCCCGCCGAGCGCCAGGAGGATCGCATCGAAGGCCATCGTCACCGCGCCGCCGGGCGTCCCGACGGCCAGCCCCTCCGGCGCGAAGCCCGTCCAGCGATGGCGCACGCGGATATCGACCCCCTGCCCTTCCAGCCGCGCCCGCCAGGCGCGCAGCAAGGGCGAGGCCTTCATCACGGTCGGAAACACCCGGCCGGACGATCCGACGAAGGTCTGCGTACCGAGCCCGGATGCCCAGTCCCGCAGATCGCCCGGCGTGAAAGCATCGAGCGCCGCGCGCAAATGCCCGTTCGCCGCGCCGAAACGGGCGGCGAAGCGCTCATAGGGTTCGGAATGGGTGATGTTGAGGCCCGACTTGCCGGCCAGCAGGAACTTTCGCCCGACCGTCGGCATCGCCTCCAGCACCGTCACGGCATGGCCCCGCGCGGACAGCATCTCTGCCGCCATCAGCCCGGCCGGCCCGCCGCCGACGATCCCGATCCGCTTTGCCATCCTGTCCCCGCGCAATGACGCCTCGATAGAGCGGTCCGCCGCCATACCGCCGCCGATGCGCCCGTCATAACGCAATCGCGGCGGCGGCGACAGGTCAGCCTGCGAGGCCCGGCGCCTCGTGCCCGGTCTGGGCGACATATTCGGTATAGCCGCCCGGATACTGGTGGATATCGTCGCCGTTGAGCTCCAGCACCCGGTTCGACAGCGCGCCGAGGAAATGGCGGTCGTGCGAGACGAAGAGCATGGTGCCCTCGTATTCCGACAGCGCCTTGATCAGCATCTCCTTGGTGTCGAGGTCGAGATGGTTGGTCGGCTCGTCGAGGATGAGGAAGTTCGGCGGATCGAACAGCATCGCCGCCATGACGAGCCGCGCCTTCTCGCCGCCGGAGAGCACCCGGCACTTCTTCTCCACGTCGTCGCCGGAAAAGCCGAAGCAGCCGGCCAGCGTGCGCAGCGGCCCCTGCCCCGCCCGTGGAAACTCCGCCTCCAGCCATTCGAACACGGTCAGGTCGCCGTCGAGGAGATCCATCGCATGCTGTGCAAAATAGCCGACCTTGACGCTCGCCCCGATCGTCACGCTGCCGGCGTCCGGCGCCGCGGCACCGGCGACCAGCTTCAGCAGCGTCGACTTGCCCGCGCCGTTGATGCCCATCACGCACCAGCGTTCCCGGCGGCGGATCAGGAAGCTGAAATCCTCGTAGATCGCCCGGCTGCCATAGGCCTTGCCGACATTCTTGAGGCTGACCACGTCCTCGCCCGAGCGCGGCGCCGGCTGGAATTCGAACATCACCGTCTGGCGCCGGCGCGGCGGCTCGACGCGCTCGATCTTGTCGAGCTTCTTCACCCGGCTCTGCACCTGCGCGGCATGCGAGGCGCGCGCCTTGAAACGCTCGATGAACTTGATCTCCTTGGCGAGCATCGCCTGCTGGCGCTCGAACTGCGCCTGCTGCTGCTTCTCGTTCTGTGCGCGCTGCTGTTCGTAGAAGCCGTAGTCGCCGGAATAGGTCGTCAGCGAGCCCGCATCGATCTCGATGATCTTGTTGACGATGCGGTTCATGAACTCGCGGTCGTGCGAGGTCATCAGCAGCGCCCCGTCATAGCCCTTGAGGAACTGCTCCAGCCAGATCAGGCTTTCGAGGTCGAGATGGTTGCTCGGCTCGTCGAGCAGCATCACGTCCGGCCGCATGAGCAGGATGCGGGCGAGCGCGACGCGCATCTTCCAGCCGCCCGAAAGCTTGCCGACATCCCCGTCCATCATCTCCTCACTGAAGCTGAGGCCCGCCAGCACCTCGCGCGCCCGGCTCTCCAGCCCGTAGCCGTCGAGCTCCTCGTAGCGCGCCTGCACCTCGCCGTAGCGCTCGATGATCGCATCCATCTCGTCCAGCCGGTCGGGATCGACCATCGCCGCCTCGAGTTCGCGCAGTTCCGCCGCGACGGAGCTCACCGGCCCGGCTCCGTCCATCACCTCGGTGACCGCGCTGCGCCCCGCCATCTCGCCGACATCCTGGCTGAAATAGCCGATGGAGACATGCTTCTCGACGGAAACCTGCCCCTCGTCCGGCAGCTCCCGCCCGGTGATCATGCGGAAGAGCGTCGTCTTGCCCGCCCCGTTGGGCCCGACCAGCCCGATCTTCTCCCCGCGGTTCAGCGCGGCGGAGGCCTCGATATAGAGGATGCGGTGGCTATTGGACTTGCTGATATTCTCGATGCGGATCATGGAAGGAGGCCTCGTCGTGTCCCGCGCCCTATGCCACGAGGCGACGTTCGGTGTCCATCGGCAGCATCGCCCATTCGGGCCTCGGGACATGCGTGTCCGCAACACAGATGCTTGAGTTTTTGAAGAAGGAATTTACAACCGGGACAGCAAGAAAATACCCGCATATGCAATGAACGGCCGAGGATCGGTAATGGCGAAACTCATTTATCTCCCCTATTCCGACATGGAACAGATGGATTTCGTTCGCAGAACCCGGACCGTCTGCATCTACAACGCCGATCGTCGCGGAATCTATTCCAAGAACCTCGTGCGCATCGTCGCCTCCTGCAATGCGAGCAACAACCGCATCGAGGGCGTCTTCTGCGTGGACGCCGCCGGCTCGAGAAGCGGGCACCTGATCGGCCATGCCTCTCATTTCAAGGGCTTTGCCGAAGGCGCGGAGATCGACGTCGAAATCCTGCCCGCCACCCCGGACGACTGCGTGGAATGGCTCGAAGGAAACGAGGATCCGGAGCGGAAGGTTCTGGGCCAGATCCTGAACTTCGCCCTGGAAGGCGCGAAAGGCACCAAGAAGCTCGCAGCGCTTTCCGAGGAGAACTTCGAGGCCGCGAAGGAGGACAGGCTCGCCGCCGCTCAGGACAAGAAGAAAGGCATCCTGTACGGCCTCGCCGGCTTCATGGGCGGCATCATCTTCGACGTGGGGATGCTCGAGGAAAAACTCGGCATCACGATTCCCCTGGCCGTGGTGGTCGGGCTGTTCGCGCTGACGATCCTCGCAATCCTCACCGCCCTGCTGTTCCCTCGGAAAAAGCAGGCCGAACAAGACTAGGCCGCATAAAGCAGGCCGGTTTTCATTTGCGGGATAATGGCGGAGAGGGTGGGATTCGAACCCACGATACCCTTGCAGGTATGCCGCATTTCGAGTGCGGTGCATTCGACCACTCTGCCACCTCTCCGGATGCCGGTCGGCGCCCTTCGACGCGGGGCGGTACATAGCGGGTGTCGGGCGGGGTTGCAAGGGGGCAGAATGCATCTAATTGCAACGGTGACGGAAATCTCCTTGACAGTTTTCATCGCCTCACCTATTGCGCAAGGTGCAGTGGCATAGGTCCGACCTGTGCCGCGACGAAGGTTCTTTGTGCCGTGTCCCTCGCATTTGCAGGACCTGCCGGCAGGAACCGACCAAACCGGCGGGGCGCCAATGCCTCTCCATCCGTAGCGACTGACAAAAAGACGGCCTTGCCCTTTCCGGGTAAAGAGCCGGCACGAACATGAAAGGATATAAAATGTTCGCAGTCATCAAGACCGGCGGTAAGCAGTACCGCGTGGCCGCCAACGACGTCCTGACGGTTGAAAAGCTGTCCGGCGAAGCTGGTGCGAAGATCGAATTCACCGAAGTGCTGATGGTCGGCGTCGGCGCCGATGCCACGATCGGTGCGCCCTTCGTCGAAGGCGCCATCGTGACCGCCGAAGTCGTCGAGCATGGCCGTGGCAAGAAGGTCATCGCCTTCAAGAAGCGCCGCCGCCAGAACTCCAAGCGTTCGCGCGGCCATCGCCAGCACAACACGACTGTCCGCATCGTCGAGATCGCGGCAGCCGGCGGCAAGGCAAAGAAGGCTTCCAAGAAGTCTGAAGCCGAAGCCGTTGCAGCAGCCGAATAATCCGGACAGGTAAAGGAGAACTCCCATGGCACACAAAAAAGCTGGCGGTTCCTCGCGCAACGGTCGCGATTCCCAGTCCAAGCGCCTCGGCGTGAAGAAGTTCGGCGGCGAAGCCGTCCTCGCAGGCAACATTATCGTTCGCCAGCGCGGTACGCAGTGGCATCCCGGCGCCAATGTCGGCCTCGGCAAGGATCACACGATCTTCGCCCTTACGGCTGGCAATGTGAATTTCCGTACGAAGGCCAACGGTCGCGTCTACGTGTCTGTAATGCCGAAAGCGGAAGCAGCGGAATAAGCCGGTAGCGCTCTAAAACAGCCGGCGTCTCATCGACCCGGCTGATGCTACAGGTTTCGGACCTGCGGAAAAAAAGGGGAGATGAGGCAAGACCTTATCTCCCCTTTTTGCTCTGGAGGAACGAGCCATGCAAACCGAACTGTTGCGGGAAGACCAATCGAGGTCTCCCCAGGAAAGGCTGAGGCCCGACCGGTCGAGGACCGATTGCCCGATCTTGCTGTCGCAAAGGCTCGTCATGAGAGCCCCGCACGAAGACGACATCGACGCCCTTGCCCATCTCGCCAACAACGCCAACATCGCCAACATGGTCGCCCGCATGCCGCACCCCTACACGGTCGCGGATGCCGCCGATTTCGTGCGACGCACACGCGCCGGCGCGATTGGCAAGTGCGTCTATGCCATTACGAAAGCCGACAACGGCGCCTTCCTCGGTTGCTGCGGGATCGAGCCGCACGAGGACGGGCGCACGGTCGAGCTCGGCTACTGGCTGGGCGAGCCCCACTGGAACCAGGGCTATGCGACCGAAGCGGCCCATACGCTGGTCGACATGGTCTTCCGCACCCGCGACATCGAGCAGATCGATGCGCGCTGCCGGGTCATGAACATCCCCTCGCGCCGGGTCATCCAGAAGTGCGGCTTCCAGTTCCAGGCGACCGGCATGGTGCAGAGCCTTGCCGTCGGCGGCATGGTGCCCGTCGAATGGTACCGGCTCGACCGCAAGACCTGGGTCTCGCTGAAGAGCTGGGGAGGCATGCGATGAACGCCATGCACAACCACAGGCAGGAGGCGCACATCGCCGCTCCCGGCCCGTGCCCGACCGTCACGACCGCCCGCCTCACCCTGCGCCCGCACCGCATGTCGGACGCGGACGCCATTGCCCGGTCGCTCGGCGACTTCGAGGTCTCGCGCATGCTGGCGCGGGCACCCGCCCCCTATGACCGGCAGGACGCCGCCGAATGGCTTTCGGGTGCGACCTCCGGCCTTGAGGAAGGCTGGGCCTTCGCCATCACCACCGGGGACGACGCACATATCGGCTGCGTCGCCTTCGAATGGCGCGGCGATGCGTGGCATCTCGGCTACTGGCTGAACCGCTCCCATTGGCGGCAGGGCTACATGACCGAGGCGGTGCGCGCGGCGACGGCACGCTTCCTCACGCGGATGCCCGGCACGGAGATCCATTCGGGCGTCTTCGCCGACAATCCCGCCTCGCTCCGGGTGCAGGAGAAGACGGGCTTCCGCATCACCGGATGCAGCGATCTCTATTGCGTCGCCCGCGGCGCGATGGTGCCGCATATCGAGACGCGGCTGGAACCGGGCGATTTCCGCCCGGCGGCATCGCGGCAATAGAATGAAGCCGGGGCGGCGCGATCCGCCCCGGCCCTTTCCATCACGAAAGCTCGAACCAGACGGGCATGTGGTCGGAACCGAAGGCGGTTTCGTCGACCCAGGCATCCTTCAGCCGCTCCACGAGACCGTGGCCGAGGAAACAGTAATCGAGGAAGAGGCGATCGGCATGATCCTCGGGATTGATCCAGCTGAAGCTTCCCGCATGACGCTTGCCGAGGCCGGCCAGCGCATCGACCGGGTTGGTGGCGCGGATCTGACGGCCGTAGAGCGGATCGACGCCGCCGGCCATTTCGCAATATTCCGGCGATTCCGGCACCATGTTGAAATCGCCCATCAGCACATAGTCCTCCGGCACCGGCGGCTCGGGAAGGCCGAATTCATGCGCGCCGGAAATCGCGCCGCCCTCCACGCCGTAAAGCCGGGCGCGATCCTTGAGATAGCGGATCTGGGCGAGGCGCTCGTCACGGTGGACATGGTCGAGATGCACGGAGTAGACGCGGATCGGCCCGTCCGGCGTCGCGATCACCGCCTCGGCAGCGCCGCGCTGGAGGTTCAGCTTGTCGAGCGTGCGCGTGCGCGGCAGCGGGATCACGCGGCTGGACAGGATCGGCCAGCGCGAGAAGATCATGTTGCCGAACTGGAAGCGGCGGTTGACCACCCGGCCCTTCTCGATGGCCGAGCCGGCATCGAGGTCGCAGGACGGCCAGAAGACGGAATAATGGTTGGCGAGCAAAGTCTGCAGCTCGGCGACCATGTCGATATGGCCGTTGCGGTGGAAGTTTCGGCTCACCTCCTGCAGCGCGATGATGTCGGCGCCGTGGATGCTGGAGACGATGCGCGGCAGGTCGAGGCGATCGTCGAGACCGATGCCGTACTGGACGTTGTAGCTGACGAATTTCACGATAGTCTTTGACCTCTGCGGGAACCGTCTATATCGAAGACGGAAAAATGACCATGACGATCAGAATAAAGCGAACGGCGAGCCGATGAAGTTCCTGGACGAAGCAAAAGTCTATATCCGGTCCGGTGACGGCGGGGCAGGGGCTGTCTCGTTCCGCCGCGAAAAATTCGTGGAATTCGGCGGGCCGGACGGCGGCGACGGCGGGCGCGGCGGCGACGTGTGGGTGGAGGCTGTCAACGGCCTCAACACGCTGATCGACTTCCGCTACCAGCAGCATTTCAAGGCCTCGATCGGCACGCACGGCATGGGCCGCAACCGCACCGGCGCCAATGGCGCCAGCGTGACGCTGAAGGTGCCGGTCGGCACGCAGATCTTCGAGGAAGACAACGAGACGCTCATCGTCGACCTTATCGCCGAGGGCCAGCGCTTCAAGCTCGCCGCCGGCGGCAATGGCGGCTTCGGCAACGCGCATTTCAAGTCCTCCACCAACCAGGCGCCGAGCTGGGCCAATCCGGGCCTCGAGGGCGAGGAGAAGACGATCTGGCTGCGGCTGAAGCTGATCGCCGATGCCGGCCTCGTCGGCCTGCCGAATGCCGGCAAGTCGACCTTCCTTGCGACCTGCACGCGCGCCCGGCCGAAGATCGCCAACTATCCCTTCACCACGCTGCACCCGAATCTCGGCGTCGCGACCATCGACGGCGCGGAGTTCATCCTTGCCGACATTCCGGGCCTCATCGAGGGCGCGCATGACGGCATCGGGCTCGGCGACCGCTTCCTCGGCCATGTCGAGCGCACGCGCGTGCTGCTCCATCTCGTCTCCGCGCAGGAGGAGGACGTCGCCAAGGCCTACAAGACGGTGAAGCGCGAGCTCGAAGCCTATGGCGGCGGCATCACCGACAAGCCGGAGATCGTCGCCCTCTCGCAGATCGACGTGCTCGACGAGGAAGAGCTGAAGAAGAAGTCCAAGGCGCTGGCGAAGGCCTGCGGCCAGACGCCGCTGCAGCTTTCCGCCGTCGCCAATGTCGGCATGACGGCAACGCTGCGGGCGCTCCGCGACATCATCGTTCAAGCCAAGACCGCCGGATCCGACGACTGAGATGACGAAGAACCGCAAACCGCTCGGGAAATACCGCCGGATTGTGATCAAGATCGGCTCGGCCCTGCTCGTCGACCGGGCGACCGGCCTCAAGAAGGCCTGGCTCGACGCCATGTGCCGGGACATCGCGGCGCTGAGGGCCGGCGGCACGGACGTGCTCGTCGTCTCCTCCGGCGCCATCGCGCTCGGCCGCTCGGTGCTGAAGGTGCCGGCCGGCGCGCTGAAGCTGGAGGAAAGCCAGGCAGCGGCGGCCGTCGGCCAGATCGCGCTCGCGCGCGCCTGGTCTGAGAGCCTTTCGGCGGACGGCATCGTCGCCGGCCAGATCCTGCTGACGCTCGGCGATACGGAAGAGCGCCGCCGCTATCTCAACGCCCGCGCGACGATCAGCCAGCTCCTCAAGCTCGGCGCCGTGCCGATCATCAACGAGAACGACACGGTCGCGACGACCGAAATCCGCTACGGCGACAACGACCGGCTCGCCGCCCGCGTCGCCACCATGACGGGCGCGGACCTCCTGGTGCTGCTCTCCGATATCGACGGCCTCTATACGGCCCCGCCGCATCTCGATCCGAACGCACGCTTCCTCGAAACCATCGACGCCATCACGCCCGAGATCGAGGCGATGGCGGGAGGCGCCGCGTCGGAATTCTCGCGCGGCGGCATGCGCACGAAGATCGATGCCGGCAAGATCGCGACGGGCGCGGGCTGCGCCATGATCATCGCATCGGGCAAGGTCGACCATCCGCTGCGCGCCATCGAGGACGGCGCCCGCTCCTCCTGGTTCGCGCCCTCCGGCTCGCCGGTGACCGCGCGCAAAACCTGGATTGCCGGGCAGTTGCAGCCGGCCGGCCGGCTGGAGATCGATGCCGGCGCGGAAACGGCGCTTGCGGCCGGCAAGAGCCTTTTGCCCGCCGGCATGCGCGGCGTCTGGGGCTCCTTCTCGCGCGGCGACACCGTTTCGATCTACGGCGCGAACGGCCGCGAGATCGCCCGCGGCCTTGCCGGCTACGATGCCGACGAGGCACGGCTGATCGTCGGCAAGAAATCGGCGGAGATCGCCGCCATTCTCGGCTATGCCGGCCGCGCGGCGATGGTGCACAGGGACGACCTCGTGGTGACCGGGCTTTCGGCGCCGGCCGCGACCGAGGCGAGGAAGGACGTCAGCCATGCTTGACCAGGTCAAGACCGACATCGACAGCCTGATGGCCGGGATCGGCCGCAATGCCCGCGCCGCCGCCCGCCCGCTCGCCATCGCCACGGCGGAACAGAAGAACCGCGCGCTCGACGCCATGGCGGCGGAAATCCTTTCGAACCGCGACGCGATCCTTTCCGCCAATGCGATCGACCTTGCCCATGCGAGGGAAAGCGGCGTCGCCGCCTCCTTCATCGACCGGCTGACGCTGATGCCCGAGCGCATTGAAGGCATTGCCGCCGCCATCCGCGACATCGCCGCCCTCAAGGATCCGGTCGGCGACGTCATCGCCGAATGGGACCGGCCGAACGGCCTGCACATCGAGCGCGTGCGCACGCCGCTCGGCGTCATCGGCGTCATCTACGAGAGCCGCCCGAACGTGACGGCGGATGCCGGCGCGCTGTGCCTGAAGGCCGGCAATGCCGTGATCCTGCGCGGCGGGTCGGACAGCGTGAATTCATCGCAGGCGATCCATTCCTGCCTCGTCGCCGGCCTGAAGGCTGCCGGCCTTCCCGAACACGCGATCCAATATGTGCCGGTGACGGACCGCGCCGCCGTCGGCGCCATGCTGTCGGGCCTTGGCGGCGCCATCGACGTCATCGTGCCGCGCGGCGGCAAGAGCCTCGTCGCCCGCGTGCAGAGCGAGGCGCGCGTGCCGGTCTTCGCCCATCTCGAAGGCCTCTGCCATATCTATGTCGACACATCGGCCGACCTCGACATGGCGAGGAAGATCGTCGTCAATGCCAAGATGCGCCGCACCGGCATCTGCGGCGCGATGGAAACGCTGCTGGTCGACCGCGCCGTCGCCGATACGCATCTTGCGCCGCTCGTCGAGGGCCTCAGGGCCGCCGGCTGCGAAGTGCGCGCGACGGAGGAGATCCGCGCCCGCATCCCGGGCCTCGTCGCGGCGACCGAGGCGGACTGGTCGACGGAATATCTCGACGCCATCCTCTCCGTCGCGCTGGTCGACGGCGTATCGGGCGCGATCGAGCACATCAACCGCTGGTCCTCCGCCCATACGGAAGCCGTCATCGCCGAGGACCCGGCGGTCGTCGAGCGCTTCTTCACCGAGATCGACTCGGCCATCCTCGTGCACAACGCCTCGACCCAGTTCGCCGATGGCGGCGAATTCGGCATGGGCGGCGAGATCGGCATCGCGACCGGCAAGATGCATGCGCGCGGCCCCGTCGGCGTCGAGCAGCTCACCTCCTTCAAATACCGCGTGCGCGGCACCGGACAGGTGCGGCCCTGAGGTGACGGCGGACACGGTTGCAGAGCGCTACCTCAGGATGCCCCATGTCGAGAAAGGCATGGCGGTGGGCCTTTTCGGCGGCTCCTTCAACCCGCCGCACCAGGGCCATGCGCTCGTCGCGGAAACCGCGCTGCGCCGCCTCGGCCTCGACCAGCTCTGGTGGATGGTGACGCCCGGCAACCCGCTGAAGGACCACCGGGAGCTTGCCCCGCTCGCCGAGCGCATCCGCCTCAGCGAGGCCATCGCCCCCGGCCCGCGCGTCAAGGTGACGGCCTTCGAGAAGCGGCTCGGCCAGAGCTATACGGCCAAGACGCTCGAGCGGGTCCAGGCGCTGAACCGCGGCGTGAATTTCGTCTGGATCATGGGCGCCGACAATCTCGGCACCTTCCATCACTGGCAGAACTGGCGGAAGATCGCCTGCACCTTCCCCATCGCCGTCATCGACCGGCCGGGCTCGACGCTCTCCTATCTATCCTCCCGCATGGCCAAGACCTTCGACCATGCCCGCGTCGACGAGGAGGATGCCATGTCGCTTCCCGGCCGCCCGGCGCCGGCCTGGACCTTCATCCACGGGCCGCGCTCGGCCCTCAGTTCCACGGCGCTGCGCAAGGGCGCGACGCTAGAGAAAACCATCCCTCAGAAGTGACGTCTTGAAACTGCCCCCCATCGGTGCCTACATTTGGTAGGTGCCGGCGCATTTTGCCGGTACGGGACGTGCTGCTTGTATCCAGAAAGGAACGAACCTGACAACAGTGCACGCAAAGGGAAACGTCGTCGGCGTTTTCTCCAGGAGCGCGGGACGCAGCGACGATGCCGCCGACCGGGCCCTTCAACTGGTCCTCTCAAGCCTCGAGGACTCCAAGGCGGAAGATATCGTCACCATCAACATTGCCGGAAAATCGGCGCTGGGCGACTACATGGTGGTCGTGTCCGGACGCTCGAACCGTCATGTCATGGCGATCGCCGATCACCTCATCACCGATCTCAAGGACGAAGGCCTGGGCAATGCCCGCGTCGAGGGCCTGGAGACGGGTGACTGGGTGCTGATCGACACGGGCGATATCATCATCCACGTGTTTCGGCCGGAAGTCCGGGAGTTCTACAACATCGAACGGATGTGGGCGGCTCCCGAGATCGAGGACGGCACGGTACACTAATTCAGACGCCGGGCACCTGTCCGGCGAAAGCAGGCGGTGGCGCGGCTGCGCGTCACCCGAACGGACAGGGCTTGAGGCGATGCGGGTTGGACTTTTTTCGGTTGGACGGCTGAAGGCCGGCCCTGAGAAGGAACTTGCGGCCCGCTACATGGATCGTTTCGCGAAGGCCGGTCCCGCCATCGGCCTCGAACTCGGCAGGCTTGCCGAAGTCGGCGAAAGCCGGGCCGGCAATGCCGAGACGCGCAAGCGCGAGGAAGCGGCCATGCTGGAAAAGGCGCTGCCCGACGGCGCCGTGCTGATCCTGCTCGACGAGCGCGGCAAATCGCTCGATTCCCCGGCCTTTGCCGATCTTCTCGCCGGCTTCCGCGATTCCGGCAAACGCGAGCTGATGATCGCCATCGGCGGCGCAGACGGGCTCGACCCCGCCCTTTACGAGCGCGCCAACGCCACGCTCTGCCTCGGCAAGATGACCTGGCCGCACCAGCTCGTGCGCATCCTGCTGGCCGAACAGCTCTACCGCGCCGTCACCATCCTCTCCGGCCATCCCTACCACCGCAGCTGACGGCAGCGTCATGGCCGCGCAAGCCTCGCGACCCATGATGGCGAAGGCCGTATTTTTGGCGCTGTTTGTTGGCGAAATCGGCAAATCAGCATAGAGCAGGTCCAGCAAAACGTTCGGCCAGCAAAACGTTCGGAACGCGATGAGGAAGACCGGCACAGCCAATCCGGGTGAGGGTGTCAGCCGCCTGCTGCGGCCGGCCATGCTCTCGGCTGCCCTGTCGCTGGCCCTCCTTCCCCATTCGCTCGCCGCCGAGCCCAACGAGGCATCCGTCGCGCTGGAAAAGACCGGCTCGCTGCCGAAGGTCGAAGCCGATCCCGCCGCGGCGCTCGCCCTTCGCCGCGACAGCACGCGCCGGGAGCTCGACACCCTTTCCCAGTCCATCACCGTTTCGTCGGAAAAGACCAGGCAGCTCGAGGCCGAGATCGCCAATCTCGACAAGTCGCGCCAGAGCCTGCGCGAGGCGATCGTCCAGTCGGCGGCCAAGCGCAAGGCCATGGAGGAGAAGATCCTCGACGGCGAGAAGCGGCTGGAGGGCATGCGCGACCGGGAGGCCGGCGTGCGCGCCTCGCTGCACGAGCGGCGCGGCCTGCTCGCCGAAGTGCTCGCCGCGCTCCAGCGCATGGGGCGAAACCCGCCGCCCGCCCTCCTCGTGACGCCGGAAGACGCGCTTTCCTCGGTGCGCAGCGCCATCCTGCTCGGCGCCGTCGTGCCCGGCATCCGCAAGGAAACGGATGCACTCATCGACGACCTCGCCGCGCTGATGGACATCAAGAGCAATATCGACCGGGAAAAGACCGAGCTGACCGACGCCATGCAGGTGCGCATCGAGGAGGAGAAGCGCTCGGAAATGCTGATCGCCGAGAACGAGGCGCTGACCGAGACCAATGCCCGCACGCTCGCCGCCGAACGGCGCCGCGCGGAGGAACTGGCCGCCCGCGCGACCAGCCTCGAAGGGCTGATCGGCAGCCTGGAGCAGGAGATCGGCTCGGTGCGCGATGCCGCCGCGCTCGCCCGAGCCAGGGAAGAGGAACGGCGCGGACAGAGCGAGGCGGAACGCGAGAAGGCGAGGGCGCTCGCCCGCGACAGCGTGCCCGACAAAAACCGCATTGCTCCGGCATACGAATTTTCGCAGTTGCAGGCAAAACTCGACTATCCCGTGGCGGGAGACGTGCTGCGCCAGTTCGGCGAGGCAGACGGCACCGGCCACGATTCGCAGGGGCTGACGCTGGCGGCCAATCCGGGCGCGCTGGTCACGGCCCCCTCGGACGGATGGATCGTCTTTGCCGGAACGTTTCGCAGTTACGGGCGCATGATCATCCTGAATGCCGGGGAAGGCTACCATCTCGTGCTTTCCGGCATGGACAGGGTGAGCGTGCGGGAGGGTCAGTTCGTCGTGGCGGGAGAACCGCTCGCCGTGATGGGTGAAAAAAGGGTCGCGAGTGTCAACGCTTTGACGCTGGAAACGGACAAGCCGACACTTTACATTGAATTCCGAAAGAACGGAAAACCGGTTGATTCCCGGCCGTGGTGGTCCGCCAAGAAATCTGGAAAGGCACGCAATGATTCGTAGGGCTTCACTTGTTATTGTCGGTGCACTCATGGGTGCTACGGCCATGAGCGTCATCAACACGATAACCCTGCCCGCGGAAGCAGCCGGTTCGTCGACCTATCGCGAACTGTCCATCTTCGGTGACGTGTTCGAACGCGTGCGCGCCCAGTATGTGACGCCGCCGAAGGAAGACCAGCTCATCGAGAACGCCATCAACGGCATGCTCTCCTCGCTCGATCCGCATTCCTCCTACATGAATGCCAAGGACGCCGAGGACATGCGCACCCAGACGCGCGGCGAGTTCGGCGGCCTCGGCATCGAGGTCACGATGGAAGACGAGCTCGTCAAGGTCATCACGCCGATCGACGACACGCCGGCCGCCCGCGCCGGCGTTCTTGCCGGCGACTTCATCTCGAAGATCGACGGCCAGGACGTCCGCGGCCTGAAGCTGGAAGACGCGGTCGAGAAGATGCGCGGCGCCGTCAACACGCCGATCAAGCTGACGCTGATCCGCAAGGGCGCCGACAAGCCGATCGAGCTGACCATCAAGCGCGACATCATCGCCGTGAAGGCCGTGAAGTTCCGCGTCGAGAACGATGTCGGCTACCTGCGCGTCATCTCCTTCACCGAGAAGACCTTCGACGACCTCGAAAACGCCATCGCCAAGATCAAGGAGCAGGTTCCGGCCGACAAGCTGAAGGGCTACGTGCTGGACCTTCGCCTCAATCCGGGCGGTCTGCTCGACCAGGCGATCAACGTTTCCGACGCCTTCCTCGAGCGCGGCGAAGTCGTCTCGACCCGCGGTCGCAACGAGGACGAGACCCGTCGCTTCAACGCCTCGCCGGGCGACCTTTCCGACGGCAAGCCGGTGATCGTGCTGATCAACGGCGGCTCGGCCTCGGCCTCGGAAATCGTCGCGGGCGCATTGCAGGACCTGCGCCGCGCCACCGTCGTCGGCACCCGTTCCTTCGGCAAGGGCTCGGTCCAGACCATCATTCCGATGGGCGATGCCGGCGCGCTGCGCCTGACGACGGCGCTCTACTACACGCCGTCCGGCAAATCGATCCAGGGCACCGGCATCACGCCGGACATCACGATCGACCAGCCGCTGCCGCCGGAACTGCAGGGCAAGGTCGAGAATGCCAGCGAATCGAGCTTGCGCGGCCATATCCAGGGCCAGAGCGAGACGGACCAGGGCTCCGGTTCCTCCGCCTACGTTCCGCCGGAAGCCAAGGACGACGTCCAGCTTCAATATGCGCTGGAACTGCTGCGCGGCGAGAAGACGGACCCGTCCTTCCCGGCCAATCCGGAAAAGGCCGAGCTGAAGAACTAAGACATCTGCGCAGGGCCCGCCGTCGGCGGGCCCTGTTTCCCCCGCACCTTTCGGCCAGCGCGGACTGACCTTGGGCACAGATATTCACGCACCTCTCGGCCAGGACCGCAAGGCAAGGCCCGGACCGGCGGGACCCTCCCGGTTCTCCGCCGGCACCCTCGTGTCCGCGCTCGTGGCCGCCGGCCTTCTCGGCTTTTCCGGCTGGACGGCGCTGGCGCCGAGCGGCCTTGCCACCACGCCCTTCACGCCCCCTTCCGAAGATACCCGGGCAGCAGCCGACAGGGCCGACCAGAAAACCGCCGAGGCGAAGGGTGGCGTGCGGCGCGCAAACGGTCTTTCCGGCGCCCGCGTCGAGGAAACGACGACCGACGACAGCAATGTCGTGCGCACCTATTCTCCCGGCACGCGCGACGGCAACGGACCGCTCCTCATCGAGGCGAACCGCATCGGCCAGGATTCGCGCACAGCGGCCTTCCCCAACGAAGACCTGCTGGAAGAGACCTCGGACGGCAAGATCCCCGTCATCGGCCTCGACGGCACCCGGCCGATGGACCAATATGCCCGGCCCTGGTCCGGCACGCGCGGCACGCGCATCGCCATCGTGGTCGGCGGCCTCGGCCTCAGCCAGACGGGCACGCAGCGCGCCATCCGCGAGCTGCCGGCGGAAGTGACGCTCGCCTTTGCCGCCAGCGGCAACAGCCTGTCGCGCTGGATGCAGGAAGCCCGCCGCGGCGGCCATGAAATCCTCCTCCAGATGCCGCTGGAGCCCTTCGACTATCCGCAGAACGATCCCGGCCCCTATACGCTGCGCACGGATTTCAGCGAGACGCAGAACCTTGCCGAACTGCACCGCGCCATGGCGAAGATCACCAATTATACCGGCCTCGTGAACTTCATGGGCGGGCGCTTCCTCGCCGATGCAGATGCGCTGGAGCCGGTGATCCGCGATGTGGCCAGCCGCGGCCTGCTCTTCCTCGACGACGGCAGCTCCGCCCAGTCGCTTTCCGGCACGATCGCCGGGGCGGTGGAGGCCCCGCATGCCTTCGCCGACCTCCAGCTCGACGCCGACCTTTCCCGCGAGGCGGTGCTGAAGAAGCTCGACGAGCTGGAGCGCATCGCCCGCCGCAACGGCACGGCGATCGGCATCGCCTCGGCCTTCGACGAAAGTGTGGACGCCATCGGCAAATGGTGCGAGGAAGCGGAGACCCGCGGCATCGAGATCGTCGGCGTCGCGTCGCTCGCAGCCGTTCCCGCCAGAAAATAGGACATCTTGATGGGCAAGGATAAGGACAAGGTGGTTCGGGCCGAGGACCTGCCGTATCGCCCCTGCGTCGGCATCATGGTGCTGAACGCCGAAAACAGGGTCTGGGCCGGCCGGCGCCTGGCCGTCGGCAATTCCGAATATGACGGCTCGCCGCAGCTCTGGCAGATGCCGCAGGGCGGCATCGACAAGGGCGAGGACCCGCTGGAGGCCGCCTACCGGGAACTCTACGAGGAGACCGGCATGAAGAGCGTGTCGCTCCTCGCCGACGCCGGGCGCTGGATCAACTACGACCTGCCCACCCACCTGATCGGCATCGGCCTCAAGGGCAGGTATCGCGGCCAGACGCAGCGCTGGTTCGCCTTCCGCTTCGAAGGCGCCGAAAGCGAGATCGCCATCAACCCGCCGCCCGGCGGCCATGAAGCCGAGTTCGACGCCTGGGAATGGAAGGCGATGCGCGACCTGCCGGAGCTGATCGTGCCCTTCAAGCGCAAGGTCTACGAGGAGGTCGTCGCGACCTTCGCGCATCTCGCGCCCTGATCGGGTTTGGAGGCAAGCCCACGCTCCGACACCGACAGTACAGCCCTCAAACCCTCGATGGGGTCATCCTCGTCATGGATGGTCGGGGCGAGCCCGACGATGACGGAGGCGAGGTAAACATACCCCGACAAACAAAAACCCCGGCAAGGCCGGGGTTTTCCATATCTGCGGAATTGAAAGCCTATTCGGCTTCGTTGGCCGGCGCCGCGTTGAGCTGGCCGTATTTTTCCTCGCCGAGCTTGCCGAGCAGTTCGAGCTGCGTCTCGAGGAAGTCGATATGGCCTTCCTCGTCGATCAGCAGCTCTTCGAACAGCTTCATGCTGACATAGTCGCCGGCCGCGTGACAGATGTCGCGCGACTTCTTGTAGGCCGTGCGGGCGTCGTATTCGCCCGCGAGGTCGGCTTCCAGGACTTCCTTGACGTTCTGGCCGATGCGCAGCGGTGCGACGGTCTGCAGGTTCGGGTGGCCTTCGAGGAAGATGATGCGGGCGACGAGCTTGTCGGCGTGCTGCATCTCTTCGATGGACTCGGCACGCTCCTTCTTGGCGAGAAGCGTGTAACCCCAGTCCTCGAGAAGGCGGTAGTGGAGCCAGTACTGGTTGACAGCACCCAGCTCGAGATAGAGCGCTTCGTTAAGCTGCTCGATGACCTTTTTGTCGCCTTTCAAGATCCGCTCTCCTGTTTTCTTCATGGAATTGTTTGAGGCGGGTCATGAAATCAAATATCTCGGCGTCCGTCGAGTCGCCGCGGGCGTGGTACTGCTCCGTCGTGCGGATGATGATGTCGACGACATTGGGAAAACAGCCGCAGCAACGGCCGCGCTTTTGCATCGCGTGATAGACTTTCGCAGGCACGATGAGCTGCCAACAGTCCTCGTCGAGAAGGCTGTTGATCACGTCGACGATCTCTTTTTCGGTGATGAAGTTGCAGCTGCAAACCAGCATTTCGTCTTGCCTGCCATACGCAAAGTACTGAGTTTCCGGGATTAAGCAAAAGAGGACCTTTGTTGTCAAGAATGAACGGGTCAGCCTTGCTGCCGCATCATTTTAGAGTCGTTCTAAACTTGAATAAAAAGATCGCCTTTTCAGTGAGTTACAATCTTCCTCCAGACGGAATCCTCGCGCTGGGGTGCGTCAAACTGACCGATCACGTTTTGTTGCAAAACGCCGGTCGAGGGCGTTTTTTTCGCCGTCGGGGCACCATGGCCTCTTCGCCGGCGGCTCCGAATCGTGGTGGCGCTGCCGCGCCGCATGCCGGCACTCCCAAATTCACCTCTCGAAAAGCGCTGAAAATCGTCTATATGACGGGCAAAGGAGTGCCCATGGCCCGCATCGACCAGACCGAGGATTGGCAGAACCGCCACGCCCCGACCATCAGCACCTTCGAATCCCTGGCGCTGGAGGCTTACGGCCACCTGCCGGAGGAGTTCCGCGCGCTGACGGGCAACCTCATCATCGAGATCGCCGAATTCCCGAGCGACGACGTCTTCGAGGACATGGCGCTGGAAACGCCCTTCGACCTGCTCGGCCTCTTCGAGGGCCGCGGCATCAGCGAGCGCTTCACGGTCGAGACCGGCGAGATGCCGAACCGCATCACCCTCTACCGCCGCCCGATCCTCGACTACTGGGCGGAGAACGAGGAGACCCTCGGCGACATCATCACCCATGTCCTCATCCACGAGATCGGCCACCATTTCGGCCTGTCGGACGACGACATGGAACGCATCGAGGCGAGCGCGGAGATCGCGGCGGGGTAGGGCGGCCGGATTGATCGAACCGCCCACCTTTGCTCCGTCATCCTCGGGCCCGACCCGAGGATCCACCTGCCATGACCGTGATGGTGATGGATGGTCGGGTCCAGGTCCGACCATGACGACGGGGAGGTGAGCGGGCTCGATAACGCTGCTAGCCGATACGGCCGGCAGCCGCTGCGATACCCTTACTGCTCCGAAAGCTTGATATCCGGCGTATACTCCTTGCCGGGCACATCCTTCACAACCGCCTGGCCGCACTGCATGATCTTCGTCTCGGCATTGTAGGCGTAGCTCGGCGAGCCGTGCAGCTCCCAGCCCTTGTTCAGCGCCAGCGTGACCTTGTGGCAGAAGGAGGCGTCGTCGGGGCCGGTCAGGAAGCGATAGACTTTCATGCGTTCTTCTTTCTCTCGTTGATGAGGTCGGCCTTGGCGAGCAGGCGCTCGGCCTGTTCGGCATGGAGCTTTTCCACCATGCGGCCGGCGATGCTGACGACGGCCTTGCCCGCATTGTCGGGCGCGCCGAAGGCGGCGACGATGGCAAGCGCCTCGGCGGCCTCCGCCTCCGTCACGCCATAGGCCGCATTGGCCCCGTCGATCTGCGCGGGATGGATCAGCATCTTGCCGTCGAAGCCCATCTGCCGGCCCTGCCGGCATTCCGCCGCGAACCCGTCCTCGTCGGCAAAATCGTTGAAGACGCTGTCGACGACATCGAGGCCCGAGGCGCGCGCCGCGACGACCGCCTGCAGCAGCAGCGGCACGAGAAAGGGGCGGCCCGGAATATCGGCGATGCCGGTTTCCTTGCGCAGGTCGTTGAGCCCGACGACGAAGCAGTCGAGCCGTCCGCCATGGGTGCGCCCTGTCTCGGCGATGGCCGCAAGGTTGAGGAGCGAGGCCGCCGTCTCGATCATCGCCCAGAGGCGCGGACCGTCATCGGCGCCCGCCTCTGAAAGCCAGTCGGCGACGGTGAGCACGTCCTGCGGCTCGCTGACCTTGGGCAGAAGCACCGCATCGGGCATGCAGTCGAGCACCGCCTCGAGATCGAGCGCGCCGTCCGGGCCGTCGAGCGGATTGATGCGGATGACATGCTCCCGGCCGCCCGATCGGTCGAGCGTCGAAAAATGCGCGACCAGCGCCGCGCGCGCCTCGGCCTTCTTCTCCGGCAGCACGGAATCCTCGAGGTCGAAGATGATCGCGTCGCAATCGAGCGAGGCGGACTTGGCGAGCGCCCGCGGATTGACGGCGGGAACGCTCAGCACCGAGCGGCGCAGGCGAAGCGGATGATGGTGCGGTGTCCTGTTCATCCGTCCTTTTTGCCGCGCTTTGTCGCAGCCCGCAAGCGCCTGCAGGTTCGGCCTTGCAATGGACAAAATCACCCCCCACATTGCTGTCATAGAAAGGGCAAATCAATGCAGCGCATCCGCTCCATCGTCTTCACCGTCTTCGCCATGCTGGTCGCCGGCGCGACCTTCCTGTTCGCCGCCTCCATCGGCCTTGCCATCGCCGGCATCGTCACCGTGCTGATGCTCGGCTCCATGCTCGCGAACAAGCTCCAGCCGGCCCCCGTCCGCGCCACCGCGCGCAACGACCGCAGGACACCCGGCCAGCGCGAACCGCGCATCTGGAACGACGGCCGGGGCACGATCATCGACCTCTGAGGAAGCCTTCCTCCGGCAGGATACCGGGCGTCAC
Source organism: Shinella sp. R2-11 (assembly GCF_055330205.1). Classification (NCBI taxonomy): domain Bacteria; kingdom Pseudomonadati; phylum Pseudomonadota; class Alphaproteobacteria; order Hyphomicrobiales; family Rhizobiaceae; genus Shinella; species Shinella sp. R2-11. The sequence continues at coordinate 250,885 of NZ_JBVAPC010000005.1, forward strand.
GCACGCCCGGCCTTTGCGTTTGCGGCCGGCGATCAAGATTCTCCTTCAAATTCCGGGGAAACTGATCTAAACGCTTGGCCAACCGACATCACCGCATTTCGAGGGTTTCCGCATGGACAAGTTCGTCAAGCTGACCGGCGTCGCCGCGCCGCTCCCCGTCGTCAATATCGACACGGACATGATCATTCCGAAGGATTACCTGAAGACGATCAAGCGCACCGGCCTCGGCAAGGGTCTCTTCGCCGAAGCGCGCTACAACGAGGACGGCAGCGTCAACGAAAGCTTCGTGCTGAACAAGCCCGCCTATCAGAACGCGACGATCCTGGTCGCCGGCGACAATTTCGGCTGCGGCTCCTCGCGCGAGCATGCCCCCTGGGCGCTGCTCGACTTCGGCATCCGCTGCGTGATCTCCACGAGCTTCGCCGACATCTTCTACAACAACTGTTTCAAGAACGGCATTCTGCCGATCGTCGTCAGCCAGGAAGACCTGGACAAGCTGATGGACGACGCCAGCCGCGGCTCCAACGCCATCCTGACGGTCGACCTGGAAGCCCAGGAAATCACCGGCCCCGACGGCGGCCGCATCGGCTTCGAGATCGACGCCTTCCGCCGCCATTGCCTCCTGAACGGCCTCGACGACATCGGCCTGACGCTGGAGAAGGCGACCTCGATCGACAGCTTCGAGAAGCAGACCGCGGCCTCGCGCCCCTGGGCGTGATCCGGTGCGCCGGCTGATCTCGTCCGGCTCCCCCTTCGAAACGACGGCGGGCTATTCGCGCGCCGTCGTGGAGGGCAACTGGTGCTTCGTTTCCGGCACGACCGGCTACGACTATGCCACCATGACCATGCCCGAAAGCGTCGAGGACCAGACGCGCAACTGCCTTTCCACCATCGGCAGGGTCCTCGAAGACGCCGGCTTCTCCTTCGCCGATGTGGTACGCTGCCACTACTACGTGACCGAAGCGGCCTTCGCAGACCGCGTCTTCCCGATCCTCGGCGAGACGTTCGGCGCCATTCGCCCCGCCGCCACCATGATCGTCTGCGACCTGATCCGCCCGGAAATGCGGATCGAGATCGAGGTCACGGCGCTCCGCCGAGGCTGAGTCGTCCGCGCAAAAATCTTTCCTTTCGGCGATTTTCCTTGAACGGAAGTTGCGCTAAGAAGCGCCAACCCTTCCGTGACATCAAGGAAAATCCCATGACAGCGCGTACCCTCCTCCTTCTGCCCGGCGACGGCATCGGCCCGGAAGCCATGGCGGAAGTCCGCAAGATCATCGCCTACATGAACGCCGAACGCGGCGCGGGTTTCGAGACCGACGAAGGCCTCGTCGGCGGCTCGGCCTATGACGCCCATGGCGCGGCGATCTCGGAAGGCGACATGGAGAAGGCGCTTGCGGCCGACGCCGTGCTCTTCGGCGCCGTCGGCGGCCCGAAATGGGATGCCGTGCCATACGAGGTGCGCCCGGAAGCCGGCCTCCTGCGCCTGCGCAAGGACCTCAAGCTCTTCGCGAACCTGCGCCCGGCCATCTGCTACCCGGCGCTCGCCAATGCCTCCTCGCTGAAGCCGGAGCTCGTCGAGGGCCTCGACATCCTCATCGTGCGCGAGCTGACGGGCGGCGTCTATTTCGGCGAGCCGAAGGAGATCATCGATCTCGGCAACGGCCAGAAGCGCGGCATCGACACGCAGGTCTACGACACCTACGAGATCGAGCGCATCGCCGGCATCGCCTTCGAGCTGGCCCGCACGCGCAATAACCGCGTCTGCTCCATGGAAAAGCGCAACGTCATGAAGTCCGGCGTGCTCTGGAACCAGGTCGTGACGGAAACGCACAAGCGTAGCTATTCTGACGTCCAGCTCGAGCACATGCTCGCCGATGCAGGCGGCATGCAGCTCGTGCGTGCCCCCAAGCAGTTCGACGTCATCGTCACGGACAACCTCTTTGGCGACATGCTCTCCGACGTCGCGGCCATGCTGACCGGCTCGCTCGGCATGCTGCCCTCCGCCTCGCTCGGCGCACCGGACACCAAGACCGGCAAGCGCAAGGCCCTTTACGAGCCCGTGCACGGCTCGGCGCCCGATATCGCCGGCAAGGGCATCGCCAACCCGATCGCCATGATCGCCTCCTTCGCCATGTGCCTGCGCTATTCGTTCAACATGGTCGCGGACGCCGACAACCTGGAAAAGGCCATCGCCGAAGTCCTCGACAGCGGCATCCGCACCGGCGACATCATGGCCGAAGGCTGCCGCAAGGTCGGCACCGCCGAAATGGGCGACGCCATCCTCGCCGCCTTCAGGAAGCTCTCGGCCTGAGCCTTCGCGGATCGTTGAAAAGGCTCCCTTGAATTGCCGGCGGCGGCCAACACATGGAAGCAACGCCGTATCAAGGGATGACCATGAACCGATCGCTTGCGACTTCCTCCCTCTGGATCCTCGCCGCCACCGCCGTCCTCGTCGCGGCCCTCGTTCCCTTCGATCCGCTGCTGTCGGAGCGCGCCCGGGGGCTGCCGGGCGGCGTGGTCGCCTTCAACGAGCGCATCACCGATTTCGGCACCTTCCGCTGGATGATCTACGGCTCCGGTTTCCTCGTCATCCTCGCCTATGTCGTCGGCCGGGCAAGCGCCGACGAGAGCACGGCGGGGCGGGCGAGGACCGGCGGGCGGCTGTCGCTCTACTTCTTCCTGACAATCGGCGCGACGAGCGCGCTCGTCCATCTCGTCAAGCTGATCGTAGGGCGGGCGCGGCCGGAGCTTTTCGCCGAATACGGCGCCTACAGCCTCACGCCCTTTGCCTATGACGATCTCTATTCCAGCTTTCCCTCCGGCCACTCGGCGGCCGTCGGCGCCTTCTTCGGCGCCTTCTCCATGCTGGTTCCGCGGCTGCGCCCGCTCTTCCTCCTCGGCGCGCTGGCGATCGGCGTCTCGCGCGTCGTGGTCGGCGCGCATTATCCGAGCGACGTGGCCGCCGGCCTGTTGCTCGGCCTCTGGACGGCCATCGCCACGGCCTATCTCTTCGCCCGCCGAAACTGGCTCTTCCGTTTCGACGCGCGCGGCTGGCCCCTGCCGAAATCCGCGACACCGCCGAAAAGCCAATGAAAAGCCGGCCCGTGTCGCCACGGGCCGGCTCGCCATGAACGGATCGGAAGGGGGGTGATCAATCCATGGCGTGGATGTCGCGGTCCTTCGTTTCCGGCAGGAAGAGAAGGCCGATGACCAGCGTGATGCCCGCGAAGATGATCGGGTACCAGAGGCCGTAGTAGATATCGCCCTTGGCCGCGCTCATCGCGAAGGCCATTGCCGGCAGCAGGCCGCCGAACCAGCCATTACCGATATGGTAGGGCAGCGACATGCCGGTATAGCGGATGCGGGTCGGGAAGAGCTCGACCAGCAGGGCGGCGATCGGGCCGTAGACCATCGTGACGTAGATCACGAGGACGGTCAGCACGGCGATGGTCATGACCCAGTTCACCTGCGCCGGATCGGCGACCATGGTGAAGGCGCCGCCCTTGTCGATCGTATAGACCGGCATGTCGGCGGCCCCGGCGGCTTCTTCCGCCGTCAGCAGCTTGCCGGCAACGAGATCGGCCGAAGACATGGTGGCTTTCTCGCCGCCGCGAACGGCAGCCGCATCGAGGCCGAGTTCCGGGTTAGCCGCGATGAAGGCGTCCAGCTTGGAGTCCGGAACCTTCGCCGCGCCGCGAAGGAGCGGATAGCCGGCATCGTGAAGCGCGATGTTAATGCCCTTGCGGAAGGCCGCCTCATGCGCCTTGGCGTCCTCGCCGGAAGCGACGGCGTCGTAGCTGGTGATCGTCTCTTCGCCGATCTTGACCGTGGCGGCCGTCCCGGCCGGCGCCGTGGTGACGACGTCATAGGGAACGGAGTTCTGGGTCAGGAACGAGGTGGCGATATCGCACGAGGTGGTGAACTTCGCCGTGCCGGTCGGGTTGAACTGGAACTTGCAGTCGCCCGGGGCGGCGGTGACCGTGGCGCGGATCGTCGCCTGGGCTTCCGCCAGTGCCGGGTTGCCGGCCCAGGTCATGGCCTTGAACAGCGGGAAGTAGGTCAGCATGGCGAGCAGCAGGCCGGCCATGATGATCGGCTTGCGGCCGATCTTGTCCGACAGCCAGCCGAAGAAGACGAAGAAGCCGGAGCCGATGAGCAGCGCGACCGCCACCATGATGTTGGCGGACTGGCCGTCGACCTTGAGCACGCCCGTCAGGAAGAACAGCGCGTAGAACTGGCCGGAATACCAGACGACGGCCTGACCGACGACGGCGCCGAACAGCGCCAGCAGCGCGATCTTGGCGTTGCGCCACTGGCCGAAGGCTTCCGTCAGCGGCGCCTTGGAGCCCTTGCCCTCTTCCTTCATCTTCGCGAAGGCGGGCGATTCGTTCATCTTCATGCGGATCCAGACGGAAACGCCGAGCAGGACGACCGAGACAAGGAACGGAATGCGCCAGCCCCAGGCCGCGAAGGCGTCCTTGCCGACGATGAACTGCACCGCCAGGATGACGATCAGCGACAGGAACAGGCCGAGCGTCGCCGTGGTCTGGATCCAGGAGGTGAAGTAGCCGCGCCGGCCGGCCGGCGCATGCTCGGCGACATAGGTCGCGGCACCGCCATATTCGCCGCCGAGCGCCAGGCCCTGCAGCATGCGCAGCGCGATCAGGATGATCGGCGCGGCGATGCCGATCGAGGCGGCGCCGGGCAAGAGGCCCACGACGAAGGTCGAGAAGCCCATGATCAGGATGGTGACGAGGAAGGTATATTTGCGACCGACGAGGTCGCCGAGGCGGCCGAAGACCAGCGCGCCGAACGGGCGCACGAGGAAGCCGGCGGCGAAGGCGAGCAAAGCGAAGATGTTGCGCGTCGTCTCCGGATACTGGCTGAAGAAGGTGGCGCCGATATAGATCGCCAGCGAACCGTAAAGATAGAAATCGTACCACTCGAAGACGGTACCGAGCGACGAGGCGAAGATCACCTTCTTCTGCTCGCTCGTCATGGGCGCCGCCTTGGCGTTGCCCACGGTCGAAACATTGGCCATTTGCTTGTCCTCCACAAAAACGGCGTATGGGGGCAGCCCGTATGCGGTCCGGTGTTTCTCCCTCAAACCCCGGACAGGGTGCGCCTGATGGAAGGATGGCAGAAAACCAATTGTCATATCAGCGCTGCTTTGGGCTTATGACTTTCGGCGTAAGACTAAAGTGGAGACGGCGGTCGGGCGGCGAAATGCGCCGGCCCGCAAGCAACGCTTGACTCTTCGCCAGATGAGCGTATTCAGCACGCACGCAAAGGAACCGCCATGTACCGCTATGGGATCGCCATCGCCCGCATGATCGCTCCGGCCTTCAACGCCGGGCGGGTTCGCCATTGCGTATCGATTTCCAAGACAACGGCCAAAACGACGACGAAAACCGTCTGACGTCTCTGGCCCACCGCTCTCTCCCCGGTATGGCCGGGGACCGAAACCCGCGTCATGGCTGGCGGGTTTCCCCTCCTGACCCCGCGGAGAGACAGAGAAAGAGAGCTGAAGAACATGGGTTTCAAGATCGCAATCGCCGGCGCGACCGGCAATGTCGGCCGTGAGATGCTGAACATCCTGTCCGAGCGCGGTTTCCCGGCCGATGAGGTCGTCGCGCTCGCCTCCGCCCGCTCGCAGGGCACCGAAGTCTCCTTCGGCGACAGGACGCTGAAGGTGCAGAACCTCGAGAACTACGATTTCTCCGACACGGACATCTGCCTGATGTCGGCCGGCGGCACCGTCTCGCAGAAGTATTCGCCGAAGATCGGCGCCCAGGGCTGCGTCGTCATCGACAATTCCTCGGCCTGGCGCTACGACGCCGACGTGCCGCTGATCGTTCCGGAAGTGAACCCGGACGCCATCGCCCAGTTCACCCGCAAGAACATCATCGCCAACCCGAATTGCTCGACCGCCCAGCTCGTCGTCGCGCTGAAGCCGCTGCATGACCGCGCCACGATCAAGCGCGTCGTCGTCTCGACCTACCAGTCCGTCTCGGGCGCCGGCAAGGACGGCATGGACGAGCTCTTCAACCAGACGCGCGCTGTCTTCGTCGCCGACCCGATCGAATCGAAGAAGTTCACCAAGCGCATCGCCTTCAACGTCATCCCGCATATCGATAGCTTCATGGAAGACGGCTACACGAAGGAAGAGTGGAAGGTTCTCGCCGAGACCAAGAAGATGCTCGATCCGAAGATCAAGGTGACCTGCACGGCGGTGCGCGTCCCCGTCTTCATCGGCCATTCCGAATCGGTCAACATCGAGTTCGAGAAGGAAATCACGGCGGACGAGGCCCGCGAGATCCTGCGCGAGGCGCCGGGTTGCCAGGTCATCGACAAGCACGAGAACGGCGGCTACATCACTCCTTACGAATCGGCCGGTGAAGACGCCACCTACATCTCGCGCATCCGCGAGGACGCCACGGTCGAGAACGGCCTCAACATGTGGGTCGTCTCCGACAACCTGCGCAAGGGTGCCGCCCTCAACGCCGTCCAGATCGCCGAGCTCCTCGTGGACCGCGGCCTGATCAAGGCGAAGAAGCAGGCTGCCTGATAGTAGAAGATCGACGGAACGGTGCCTTTCCGCATTTTCGTGAAAAGTGGCAACGTTCCGTTAAGCAAGTTTAAATAAAAGTCCCGGTTGTTCCGTTTGAGAACAATCGGGACTTTGCTTTGGGCCGGAACGGCCCGAAGCAGGGTGCGGTGACAGGAACCGGGGAGCATGCCATGCTCCCGCAGCGGATTTGACGAGAGATCACGGGGTTTTTCATGGGCATGACAAGGAGCGTGGCCAAGGTGCTGGCCGCAATGATCGCCACGGCGGCAGTGCCGGCGGCGGCCGAAGCCGCCCAGTGCGGCAGGGATGCAGGCGGTTTTCCGGCCTGGGTCGAGGCATTCAAGGGCGAGGCGGCCAGCCGCGGCATCAGCCGCTCGACGCTGGACAGGGCCTTTGCTAATGTCGACTACGCCCGCGCCACGATCCGCGCCGACCGCGGCCAGAAGAGCTTCAAGCTTTCGCTCGAGCAGTTCATGCAGAAGCGCGGCGGCCAGGCGATCATCCGCCGCGGCAAGGGCCTGAAGAAGCAGAATGCCGCGCTCTTCCAGCGCATCGAGGCGCGCTACGGCGTGCCGGCCGGCCCGCTGCTGGCGATCTGGGGCATGGAGACAGGCTTCGGCGGCTTCCTCGGCAAGGAACACACGCTCTCGGCCGTGGCGACGCTCGCCTATGACTGCCGCCGCCCGGAATATTTCACCAACCAGCTCTATGCCGCCCTGCAGCTCGTGCAGAACGGCACGCTGAGCACGACGGCGCGCGGCGCGGCGCATGGCGAAATCGGCCAGACGCAGTTCCTGCCAGTGAACGTGCTGAAATACGGCGTCGACGGCGACGGCAACGGCCGCATCGACCTCGTCGGCTCCAAGGCCGACGCGCTTGCCTCGACGGCGAACTTCCTGCGCGGCCACGGCTGGAGCGCCGGTGCGGGCTACCAGCCGGGCGAGCCGAACTTCGGCGCCCTGCAGGGCTGGAACGCCGCCAGCGTCTACCAGCGCGCGATCGCCATCATCGGCGCGGAAATCGACGGCAACTGATCTTGCGGCCCGGCCTTCGGGCCGGCGCGGATGGAAATCCGGAAAAGAGCCTGGCGCGGGACCCCGCGCCGGGCTTTTCTAATGCAGTTCCGGACGCAAAACCGCTGCACGCTTTTACTGGAATTGCCTATGCGCTCGGGCGTTTGAAGTCGCCCGTCGCGGCGTCCATGATCCAGAGTTCGCCGGTCGAGATGTCGAACCAGGCGCCGTGGAGCTGGATGCGCCCCTTTTCCTCCAGGATGCGCACGCAGGGGAAGGTGCGGAGATTGGCGAGCGAATTGCGGATCGAGACGCGCTCCAGCGCGCGCTGGCGTTCGCCCTGCGTCAGGCTCTCCGCGCCCTGGATCTGCTCGGCGACGGGCTTGAGCATGCCCATCCACTTGCCGATGAAGTCGCCCGGCGAAAGCGGCTCGGCGTCCGGGTCGAGCGCGGCGGAGATGCCGCCGCAGCGGCCATGGCCCATCACCAGGATGTCGCTGACCTTCAGCGACTGCACGGCGAATTCGAGCGCGGCGGAGGTCGCGTGGAACTGGCCGTCCGGCTCGTAGGGCGGCACGAGATTGGCGACGTTGCGCACCACGAAGAGCTCGCCCGGCCCGCTGTCGAAGATCGTCTCCGGCGCGGCGCGGGAGTCGCAACAGGCGATGACGAGCGTCTTGGGCTTCTGGCCCGTTTCGGCGAGCGCCCTGTAGCGCGCGGACTGCTCGGAATAGCGGCCCGACATGAAATTGCGGTAGCCGTTCAGAAGACGATCGGGAAAGCGGTTCATGGTGTCGGAATACTCCCGTGCCGGCGATCTACCGGATGAGACCGCATCCGGATGTGCATAAACCACTCTGAAAGGAGCCGCGCAAGAACCGATTTACGGACGGCGCATCTGGGCGGGATGCATCAGGCGGCGCATGTGCACCATGGCCATGGGCGTCGCGATGCTGGAGGCGTCCTGCTCCAGCGTCAGCTCGTCCGCCCCGCGCTTGGCGGTGCGCGCGACGATCTCGAAGACGCTGGCCGTCGCCGTCGCCAGCGCCCGCTCTTCCGGCAGGCCCTCCATCAGGCGCGAGAGGAAGATCGCCGAGAGGAGGTCGCCCGTTCCGTTCGGCGGGTTCGGCACGAGCCTGTGCTCGGCGAGGAGCGCGTTGCGGCCGGAAAGATAGAGATTGCCCGTACTGCCGGCCATCAGTGGCAGCGCGGAAGTGACGAGCATGCGCGGCGGGCCGAGCGAAAGCGCCGCATCGATGATCGCCCTGTTCGTTTCGAGCGGCGCGCCGGTAAGCCAGGCAAGCTCGAACCGGTTCGGCGTCGCCACCGAGGCAAGCGGGATCAGGCTGTCGCGGATCGCCACGGCCGTTTCTTCCGGGACATAGAGCCCGCGGTCGTCGCCGCAGACCGGGTCGCACATATAGATGAGGTCGGGATTGTCCGCGCGAAGGCTCTCGACGAGCCGCGCGACGGACCGGGCCTGCGCCGCACTGCCGAGATAGCCGGAAAGCACCGCCTTGACCTCGCCGCGCCAGGGCGCGCGGATCAGGTCGGAGATGATCGCGTCGAAGTCCTCCGCGGAGATCGAGACGCGCGTAGCGCGGCCATGGCCGGGATGCCAGGGCAGGATGACCGTCGGCAGGGCCCAGACCGGATGGCCGAGCGTTTCGAGCGCGAAGACCGCCGCGCGGTTGCCGACCGTGCCGCGCACCACATGGCTCGAAATCACGATGACCGTGCCCTTTTCGCTCTCGTCCATAGCCGGCTCCCTTTCCGTTCGCCGAGTGATGGCAAGGGGGTCCCCGCCTGTCAACGCCGGCGCCGAAAAACCCGTCGGGCCGAATGGCCGTATTGAACGGCTTCAGCCGATTATGAGCTGCTTTTCGACGAAAAAGACCCGTTTTCACGTCGAAACGACAGCATAACTGACCTGTTCTGGACAAAATCGATTGAATTTTCTCGCAAAACGACAAATTTCATCGCAGGTATTTTTTCTTCTGCTAACGTCCCGGCATCGGATTCGAGGGAGAATTCCATGGGTGCCAGGACCAACGTGAAACGAGAAAAACACATCGAGGCCGCAAAGGCCGCAGCCGCCGCCCTCGGCGCAAAGACACTCCAGCCGGACATTCTTTTCGGACGCGCCAGCAAGGACGATCTGGAGCGCTACACCGGCGAGATGCTGGCCGTTGCCGCCGCCCATGCCATGGCCGAGATCGAGGCCTTCGACGGCACCACGCCGCGCGTCACCGTGACGACGCTGCCGGGCGTGACGCCGGCCGGCGAGCCCGTCTCGGTCCTCTCCGTCACCGACCATAACCAGCCGTTCCTCTACGATTCGGTCATGGGCGAGGTGACGAGCACATATCGCGACATCCACCTTGCCGTCCACCCGATCCTGGTTGTCGCGCCGGGCGAGGCGCCGAAGCTCTTCTCGCCGGACGAGGAGAGCGATCCCAGGCAGCGGGTCAGCCATATCGAGATCCACCTGCCGGAACTTTCGCCGGGCGAGGCGGCCTTGCTCGCTGAGCGCGTGAAGACGGTGCTCGCGCAGGTGCACCTTGCCGTCGAGGACTGGCCGGCGATGCTGCAAAAGCTCGACAGCGCCATGGCGGACATGGAACGCTACGCCAAGGCCAAGCCCGGCAAGGACGAGGCGCTCGCCTTCCTCGACTGGCTGCGCGGCAACAATTTCACCTTCCTCGGTATGCGGGAATACACCTATTCCGGCAAGGGCGAGACGGCGACCGTCGAGCGCGGCGGCGAGGGCCTGGGTATCCTTTCCGATCCCGACGTGCGCGTGCTGCGCCTCGGAAAGGACGCCGTGACGACGACGCCGGAAATCCTCGAATTCCTCGAAGGCCCGGATTTCCTCATCGTCACCAAGGCCAATGTGAAGTCGCTCGTCCACCGCCGCGCCTATATGGACTATGTCGGCCTCAAGCGCTTCGACGAGAAGGGCAAGGTCATCGGGGAGCTGCGCATCGTCGGCCTCTTCACCTCCACCGCCTATACGCACGCCGCCGGCCAGATCCCGCTGCTGCGCTCCAAGGTGGAGACGGTCATCGAGCATTTCGGCTACGATCCGAAGAGCCATTCCGGCAAGATGCTGATCAACACGCTGGAATCCTATCCGCGCGACGATCTCTTCCAGATCGATCCCGGCCTGCTCGCCACCTTCTGCGAGCAGATCAACGAGCTTTCCGACCGGCCGCGCATCCGCGTCCTGCCGCGCATCGACCGTTTCGACCGCTTCGTATCGGTCATCGTCTATGTGCCGCGCGAGCAATACGATTCGGATGTCCGCGAGAAGATCGGCAACTACCTGAAATCGGCCTATGATGGCCGCGTCTCCGCCTATTACCCGGCCTTCCCGGAAGGCGGCCTCGCGCGCGTCCACTTCATCATCGGCCGCTCCGGCGGCAAGACGCCGCGCATTCCGCAGGGCAAGCTCGAACAGGCCGTGCGCGAGATCGCCACGCGCTGGACCGACCGCTTCGAGGCGCTGTCCGGCGCCGACGGCCTGCGCCTCGTCACCGACCGCAGCTACCAGGAGGACTTCACCCCGGCCGAGGCCCATGCCGACCTTGCCCTGATCACCACGGCAACACCGGAAAACCCGATCCGCATCGCCTTCTACCGCAAGGCCTGGAACACGGATCTCGCCTCCGTCGAGCTGAAGATCTTCCATGCCGGCGAGCCGGTTTCGCTCTCCAGGCGCGTGCCGCTGCTCGAAAACCTCGGCTTCAGCGTGGTCAGTGAGCAGACGCACGACCTGACCGTCGCCGGCCTCGACGGCGACGAGCGCCGCGTCATCCTGCACGACATGGAGCTGCGGCAGCGCGATGGGCAGGAGGTGAACCTTGCCAGATTGAGCCCGATGCTGGAGGAAGCCTTCCTCGCGGCCTGGCACGGCGAGGTGGACGACGACGCGCTGAACCGCCTGATCCTCACCGCCGGCCTTTCCGCCCGCGAGATCATGGCGCTGCGCACCTATTCGCGCTACCTGCGCCAGACCGGCATCGCCTATTCGCAGGGCTATATCGCCGATACGCTCAACAAGTATCCCGCCATTGCCGCCAACCTCTTCCGCCTGTTCGAGACCCGCCTTGATCCGAAGCTCTCGGACCGCCAGCGCGAGAAGAAGTCGGCGGAGGTCGCCACCGCGATCGAGGAAGCGCTCGCTGCCGTCCCGAGCCTCGACGAGGACCGGATGCTGCGGCGCTACGTCAACGCCATAGAGGCGACGCTGCGCACGAACTATTTCCAGAAGGATGCGGACGGCAGGCCGCGCAAGACACTGGCGATCAAGCTCGACCCGAAGGCCCTCGACGGCCTGCCGGAGCCGCGCCCGTTCCGCGAGATCTTCGTCTACGGCGCGGAGGTGGAGGGCGTGCACCTGCGCTTCGGCAAGGTCGCCCGCGGCGGCCTTCGCTGGTCCGACCGCGCGCAGGACTACCGCACGGAAGTGCTCGGCCTCGTCAAGGCGCAGCAGGTGAAGAACGCGGTCATCGTGCCTGTCGGTGCCAAGGGCGGCTTCTATCCCAAGCAGCTCCCCGCCGGCGGCAGCCGCGACGCGATCTTCAAGGCCGGTACCGAGGCCTACAAGACCTATATCCGCACGCTGCTCTCCGTCACCGACAATATCGTCGGCCAGGACGTCGTGCCGCCGGCCGATACGGTCCGCATCGACGGGGACGATCCCTATTTCGTCGTCGCCGCCGACAAGGGTACGGCGACCTTCTCCGACACGGCGAACGGGCTTGCCCAGGAAGCCGGCTTCTGGCTGGACGATGCCTTCGCCTCGGGCGGCTCGGCCGGCTACGACCACAAGAAGATGGGCATCACCGCCCGCGGCGCCTGGGAAACCGTCAAGCGCCACTTCCGCGAGATGAACATCGATATCCAGAAGACACCCTTCACCGTCGCCGGCGTCGGCGACATGTCGGGCGACGTCTTCGGCAACGGCATGCTGCTGTCGCGCAAGATCCGCCTCGTCGCGGCCTTCGACCACCGCGACATCTTCATCGATCCTTCGCCGGATACCGACACGTCCTTCGCCGAGCGCCGCCGCATGTTCAACCTGCCGCGCTCGAGCTGGCAGGACTATGACCGCTCGGTGCTCTCCAAGGGCGCCATGATCATCCCGCGCACGGAGAAATCCGTGACGCTGACGCCGGAAGCCCAGGCCGTGATCGGCCTCGACAAGGCCAAGGCGACGCCCTTCGAGATCATGACGGCGATCCTGAAGGCCCCCGTCGATCTCCTCTGGTTCGGCGGTATCGGCACCTATATCCGCGGCCAGAACGAGACGGACGCGGAAGTGGGCGACCGCGCCAACGACCCGATCCGCATCGTCGGCGAGGACGTGCGCGCCAAGGTGATCGGCGAGGGCGCGAACCTCGGCGTCACCCAGCGCGGCCGCATCGCCTTCGGCCTCAAGGGCGGCCGCAGCAATTCCGACGCCATTGACAACTCGGCCGGCGTGAACTCGTCGGACGTCGAGGTCAACATCAAGATCGCGCTCGCCTCGGCCATGCGCGACGAGCGGCTGACGCGCACCAAGCGCAACGTGCTGCTCGCCTCGATGACGGACGAGGTGGCCCATCTCGTGCTGCGCAACAACTACCTGCAGTCGCTGGCGATCTCGCTGACGGAACGGCAGGGCCTTGCCAACCGCGCGCCGCTGACGCGCCTGATGGATCGCCTGGAGGCCGCCGGCCAGCTCAACCGCAAGGTCGAGACGCTGCCCGACGACCGCACCGTCGCCGAGCGCTACCAGGCCGGCAAGCCGCTGACGCGGCCAGAGATCGGCGTGCTGCTCTCCTATGCCAAGCTGGTGCTGTTCGACGAGCTGATCCACACCAGCCTGCCGGACGAGCCCTATTTCGAGCCGACGCTGACGGGCTACTTCCCGGCCAAGATGCAGAAGGCCTATGCGGACGATATCCGCTCGCATCGCCTGCGCCGCGAGATCATCGCGACGATCCTCGCCAACGAGGTGATCAACCGCGGCGGCCCGGCCTTCATCAACGGCCTCACCGACGGCACCGGCTTCGGCCCTTCCGATGCGGTGAAGGCCGCGGTCATCGCCCGCGACGGCTACGGCCTTGCCGCGCTTTATGCCGGCGTCGACGCGCTGGACAATGTGGTTTCCGGCTCCGTCCAGAACGACCTCTACGATGAGATCGGCCGCATCTACGCCTCCGTCACGGGCCTGCTGCTGACCACCGGCGCCGTCTCCGGCCCGCTGGACCAGGCGGTGCACAAGCTGAAGCAGGCGCTGAAGCAGCTTCGGCCGAACCTTGCGACGCTCGTCTCGGAAGCGGCGGCCGACGAGGTTCGCCGCAAGGCCCATGCCTATGAAGACGAGGGCGTGCCGGAGGACCTGGCGGAAGAGATCGCCACGCTCTCCATGCTGACCTTCGTGCCGGAGGTCATGCTGATCGCGGGCGCCACCGGCGATTCCCTCGGCAAGACGGCGCAGACCTTCGCCGGCATCAGCTCCGCGCTGAATATCGGCCGCCTGCTTTCCGCGGCCGGCCGCATTCCGACCGGCGATCTCTACGAGGCCCTCGCCCTCCAGCGCAGCCTCACCGACATCGCCAATGCCCGCCGCGACCTCTCGACCGCCGTGCTCGCCCGCCACAAGGGCGACAAGGCGCCGCTTGCCGCCTGGCAGAACGCCGAGAAGGAGCGTCTTTCCCGTGTGACGGCGAACCTCTCGGCGCTGACGGAAACGGGCGAGGCCACGCTCGCCAAGGTCAGCGTCGCCGCAGGCATCCTGAGCGACCTTGCACAGGAAAGGGCGAAATGAGACAGTCCCCTGCCGGCTGACGGGACCAATGCTCCGTTAGCCGGCTTGAGGACGGGCGCGGTCGTCGCCCCCGCAACCGAGGAGGGGCGATGACGATCGCAACGGAAAGCCGGGAGCCGCGCGCAGGCCGCCTCGGCATTGCGGGCTGGATGCTGTTCGACTGGGCGGCCCAGCCGTTTTTCACGGTCATCACCACCTTCATCTTCGGCCCCTATCTCGTCTCGCGCCTGACCGCGGACCCCGTCGCAGGGCAGGCTGCCTGGAGCTACACGCTCACCCTCGCCGGCATCGCCATCGCGCTGCTCGCGCCCGTCATGGGCTCCATCGCCGATGCCTCTGGCGCGCGAAAGCCCTGGATCGCCGCCTTCGCGGTGGTGAAGATCCTGTCGCTTTGCGCCCTCTGGCTGGCCGTGCCGGGCAGCAGCCTCGCCTTTGCCATGGCGATGATCGTGCTCGCCACCGTCGCGGCGGAATTCTCCATCGTCTTCAACGATTCCATGATGCCGCGGCTCGTGCGCCCGGAAGACACCGGCCGCATCTCCAACATCGCCTGGGGCCTCGGCTATCTCGGCGGCATGATCGTGCTGATCGCCGTCGTGGCGCTGCTCGCCGCCAATCCCGAGACCGGGAAAACCGCCATCGGCATCGCGCCGCTCTTCGGCCTCGACCCGGCGGCAGGCGAGGATGCGCGCATCACCGGCCCGATCTCGGCGCTGTGGTACTTCGTCTTCATCCTGCCGATGTTCTTCTTCACCCCGGACCAGAGCCGCGGCCTGCCGATCGCCGCTGCCGTCCGCACCGGCTTTGCCGATCTCTCCACCGCGCTGCGTGATCTCAGGAAGAAGCCCGGCATCCTGCGTTTCCTTGTCGCCCGCATGATCTACCAGGATGGCGTCAATGGCCTGCTCGCGCTCGGCGGCACCTTCGCCGCCGGCATGTTCGCCTGGCAGACCTTCGAGCTCGGCATCTACGGCATCATCCTCAATGTCGTGGCGATCGGCGGCTGCCTCTATGCCAGCCGCCTCGACAGGCGCCTTGGCTCCAAGGCCGTCGTCGTGATGAGCCTCCTCTGCCTCACCGTCGCGACCGTCGGCATCGTCTCCACCGGCCCCGGCTTCACGCTCTTCGGCCTCATCCCGCTGCCGACGGCCGACAGCGGCGGCCTGTTCGGCACCGTGGCGGAAAAGGCCTATATCCTCTACGGCCTGCTCGTCGGCCTGGCCTTCGGCCCGGTACAGGCGTCCGCCCGCTCCTATCTCGCCCAAAGTGTCCATCCGGACGAGGCCGGCCGCTATTTCGGCCTCTATGCCCTTTCCGGCCGCGCGACATCCTTCCTCGCGCCGCTCTCGGTGGGAATCCTCACCACCGCCACGGGCTCGGCGCGCCTCGGCATGATGGCGCTCATCGTCTTCCTCGTCGCCGGCTTCCTGCTCCTCCTGCGCACACCCTATCCGGCCGCGAAGGTCGAGGTCTGAAACGCAAGACGCCCCGCAAACGGGGCGTCGATCTGCTTGGACCCTTTTGGGAATCCGGCTCAATGCCGGAAATGCCGCATGCCGGTGAAGACCATCGCGACGCCCGCTTCATCAGCAGCCGCGATGACCTCCGCATCGCGCATCGAGCCGCCCGGCTGGATCACCGCCGTCGCCCCGGCGGCGATGGCCGAGAGCAGGCCGTCGGCGAAGGGCAGGAACGCCTCGGAGGCGACCGCCGAACCGCGCGTCAGCGGCTCGGCAAGACCCATGGCCTTCGCGGCTTCCTCGGCCTTGAGGCCGGCAATGCGGGCGGAATCGACGCGGCTCATCTGGCCGGCACCGATGCCCGCCGTCTGGCCGTCCTTGGCATAGACCACGGCATTCGACTTCACATGCTTGGCGACCTTGAAGGCGAACTTCATGTCTTCCAGCTCCTGCGCGGTCGGCGCGCGCCTGGTGACGACCTTCAGCTCCAGGTCCTCGACCATGCCGTTGTCGCGGCTCTGGACGAGGAGGCCACCGGAAACGGTCTTGGCGGAAAGGCCCGGAACGCGCGGATCGGGCAGGGCGCCCGTCACCAGGAGGCGCAGGTTCGGCTTGCCGGCGATGATGGCGCGCGCCTTCTCATCCGCGTCGGGCGCGATGATGACCTCGGTGAAGAGCTTGACGATCTCCTCCGCCGTCTCGCCGTCGAGCGTCGAATTGAGCGCGATGATGCCGCCGAAGGCCGAGACCGGGTCGCAGGCGAGCGCCCGCGCATAGGCCTCCTTCAGCGTCCTGCCGGTGGCGACGCCGCAGGGATTGGCATGCTTGATGATCGCGCAGGCCGGGCCGTTCTCCGGCAGGAACTCGGCGACCAGCTCGAAGGCCGCGTCCGTGTCGTTGATATTGTTGTAGGAAAGCTGCTTGCCCTGCAGCAGCGTCGCCGTCGCGACGCCGGGGCGGTTCTCGCCGGTGACATAGAAGCCCGCCTGCTGGTGCGGGTTCTCGCCGTAGCGCATCTCTTCCTTGAGGACACCGCCGAGGACGCGGTGGCGCGGCATGGATATATCGAGCGCCTCGGCGAACCAGTTGGAGATCGCCGCGTCATAGGCGGCCGTGCGGGCATAGGCCTTGGCGGCCATGTGCTGGCGGAAGGCGTAGGTGGTCGAACCGCCGGCAAGCTCTTCCAGAAGGGCGGGGTAATCGGCCGGGTCCGTGACGATGGTCACATAGGCATGGTTCTTGGCCGAGGCGCGGATCATCGCCGGGCCACCGATATCGATGTTCTCGACCGTGGTCGGATAGTCGCCGCCCTTGGCGCGCACGTCCTCGAACGGATAGAGATTGATGACGGCAAGGTCGATCGCGCCGATGCCATGCGCCTTCATCGCCTCGACATGCTCCGCATCGTCGCGGATGGCGAGCAGGCCGCCATGCACCGAAGGATGCAGCGTCTTGACGCGGCCGTCCATGATTTCCGGAAAGCCGGTGACCTCCGAGACGTCCGTCACCGCAAGGCCCGCGTCGGACAGCGCCTTGTGCGTGCCGCCGGTCGAAAGCAGCCGCACGCCCTTTCCGGCAAGCGCCCGGGCGAGCTCCACGATGCCGGTCTTGTCGGACACGGACAAGAGCGCCGTGCGGACGGCGACGCGATCGGGGGCGGGGATTTTCTTGGAAATGACGGCCATGGGACGCTCCGTTCTGACGGCCCGGGAGGAGGGCCGGATGGTCATGCGCCCCGTTAACACAGGCGCCGTCCCGAGAAAACCGCGAAAGGGCGGAAAACCGCCGACGCCGCAGCTTTCGAGGCCGGCGCTACCGCCGACGGACGAGCGACCACTGAACCTCTGGCACCTCGGCAAGCGGCATGGTGAGGGTGAGCTGGCGGGATGCGCGCACGCCGGAAGGATCGGCGAAGAAGACGTCGTCCTCTTCCTCCACCGCGACGTCGAGGCAGGTCAGCGCCCAGGCCTCGCCATCCGGCGCCACGAGCCGCGTCTCGTTTTCCGAGGCATTGTAGAGCTGGATGGACGGATGGATATGGAAACGCACGACCGCCACGCCCCGCTCGACCGGATGGCCTGCCTTGAAGAAGCGCTCGCGCCCGCGGATCTCGTTGCCGGAGGCGGCGACGAAGATGTCGCGCTCGTAGAGAAGGCCGAAGCGCTTGAGATAGCCGTCATGGCTCGCCGTGATGCCGTCGGCGCCCGACTCCCGCTCGCTGCGCGACACCTCCACCTTGCCGACGCCGCCGATAATGATCGGCCCGAGGAAACGGGAGGAGGAGATGCGCGAGGAGGACGTGTCGTTCAGCGTCGCCACGGAATGGGCGGCCGTCATCCGCGCCATCTGGCGCATGGCATCACCGGCAAAGCGCGGCCGCCCGGAATTGACGATGAAGCGGTTCCTGCCGGACGACATCTCGATGGAAAGCGTGCCGGCCGCCGCCGTCGCGGAAAGATCGACGGATTTCGGAACGCCGGTGTCCATCAGCACCACCGTCTCCTTCACCGCCAGCCGATCGTAGTTGATCGAGGGGAGGGCCTTGAAGGGCGCGCCGCCGGTCTCGTCATAGCGCAGCACCGACATCAGCTCGTTCGCCAGCGTATAGGTCGCCCCGTTGAAGAGCGCAAGCTCGCCGCCCTGGTGGCGGAAGAAGCGCAGGGCCGGAAAGATACGGTCGATGCAGGGAATGAGCTGCGAGGGCATGTCGTGGCCGAGATTGACATAGGTCTGGCGCAGCGGCAGCAGGTCGAGCAGCAGGTCGAGCGCCGCCCGCGGACTGCGCGAGCAATGCCCGCCGTCCGGCAATATCTGCCGGTCCAGTTCCTCATCAAGGTTGCGGGCGGCCTTGCGCATCTTGGAAACGGAGGTCGGCATGGCGATGGAGGCCATGGCGAGCGCGATCCGCACGCGCAGCCGCGGCTCGCCGTCCCGCGTCGTATCGGCGACGTGGCGCAGGTAGCGCACCTGGAAGGCGAGGCTTTTCAGGAAACGGCGATAGAAGGGATAATCGGCATCCTTCAGCACCACCGGGGAGTGGGAAAGCCAGGCGATGATGCGCTGCGCCGTCACATCGGGCCGCCAGGCGAGCCCGCCGATGACCCGCCCATGGCTCTGCAGCCAGTCGCCGACGATGAAGCGCGTCGTCAGCGCCGCCTTTTCGGGATCGACCAGCCGCATGTGCCGGAGCCAGCCGAAGGAATGCAGCCGGTTGGCGAATTCCTCGGAGGGAAGCTCCAGCGCGAAGGGCGATTCGCCGTCGCATTCGAGAACGCGGCCCGCAAGCGGGAAGCGCCCGGCGGTAATTTCTTCGCCGGCAAAGGAATCGGCCGGATGAAGATCCGTCGGCGCGACGATCAGCCGGTCCGGCGTGCTGCCGGAAAACCGCATGGCGCTGATCCGGCCAAGCGCGAGCCTCCGCGAGAAGCGGCGCCAACCCTCACGCATATACAGATAGGAAAGCCGCTGCCGGTCGGAAAGCTGCATGGTTAACGAATGCCTCCTCACCTATTGGTAGGCCGAGGAGGAGAGCGGCGTCAATTCATCGACCGCTGATGGACTGTTGATGACGATGACGGGCCTCAATTGTTCCTGCGCAGGAGAACGGCGTAAAAGCCGTCCACCCCGCCGGCATGGCTATCGGTTGCCGGCAGCATGGCCGGCGTGGTGCGGAACTCGCCGCGCGGCGAAACCGCGGATTCGAGGCCCGGCCAGTCGGCGGGCTCGACGGGTTGGATCCGCCAGTCGGGATTGTCGGCCAGCACGCGCGCCACCATGTCCTCGCCCTCGCCCGGA
Source organism: Shinella sp. R2-11 (assembly GCF_055330205.1). Lineage (NCBI taxonomy): Bacteria > Pseudomonadati > Pseudomonadota > Alphaproteobacteria > Hyphomicrobiales > Rhizobiaceae > Shinella > Shinella sp. R2-11. Next base: position 270,541 of record NZ_JBVAPC010000005.1, read on the forward strand.
TCGAGCGAGCAATTGGAAAAGACCAGTTCGCCGCCGGGCTTGACCAGGGTCAGCGCGTGGCGCAGCAGGCGTTCCTGCAGGCGGGCGAGCTTGTCGATATCCTCCGGCCCCTTGGTCCAGAGCACATCCGGATGGCGGCGGATCGTGCCGGTGGAGGAGCAGGGCGCATCGAGCAGGACGGCATCGAAAAGCTCTTCGGGCCGGTAGTCCGCCATGTTGGCCTCGACGGCCTCGACCGATAGGTCGAGCCGTTCGAGATTGCCGATGAGCCGCTTCAGGCGGTTGCCCGACTGGTCGAGCGCCGTCACCTTGGCCCCGGCAAGCGCAAGCTGCGCCGTCTTGCCGCCCGGGGCGGCGCAAAGGTCGGCGACGCGCTTTCCGGCAAGATCGTGGAAGAGCTTTGCCGGCAGGCTCGCCGCCGCATCCTGCACCCACCATTGCCCCGCCTCGAAGCCCTCAAGCGCCGGGATCGCGCCGGACGCGGCAGGAAGGCGCACGGAGCCGGACGGCAGCACGCGGCCGCCGAGCTTCGCCGCCCAGCCTTCCGGATCGGATTTCACCGTCAGGTCTATGGCGGAAGGCTCCAGCAGCGCTTCGCCGATGCGCGCCGCGTGCTCCTTGCCGTAGACGGCGACAAGCCGCTCGTGGAACCAGGCGGGAATGACGGAAACCGCGCGGGTGGCCGTCAGATGCGAGGCCTTTTCGCGGGAAAGCCGGCGCAGCACCGCGTTGGTGAGGCTGGCGAAGCGGCGATTGCGTGGATCGAGCTGCGCCTGCTCGACGGCAAGATCGACCGCGGAATGGTCCGGCACGTCGAGATAGAGGATCTGCGCGGCGGCGACCGTCAGGACATGGTGCAGCGCCCGCGCGCCTTCCGGCAGGGGCGTGCCGACCAGCGTGTCGAGGATCGCCTCGATGCGGGGAAGGTGGCGCAGCGCCGTGTTGAGGATGGCACGCACCAGCGCCCGGTCGGCATCGCCGAGCTGGCGGTAGGCGACATTGCCATTCTCCAGATCGAGCATGCCGTCGAGCGGCGTGCGGCGATCGATGACGGCGGCAAGGATCTTGGCCGCGGCCTGCCGGGCGCGCAGGCCCGGCTTTTCCGGGGCAATCGCGGCAGGATCGGCGGGCGTTCGCCCCTTGCCGCCATGTCGTTTCGGATAGGCTTTGTTTTTTCTTTTTTCGTCGTTCAAGACCAGGGACCCTTGGGTGGTTCGGAACCACCGCGTCCCCAGCCGGTCGTCGGTACGGAGCGCGATTTGCCTGACCGATTATCAGCCCGGACCGGTTCCGTCGAGCGTGCCTGCATGCCGCGGGCCATTTCCTGAAGCGCCGCGATGCGGTTCTCGGTGTTGGGGTGGGTCGAAAACAGGCTGTCCATGCGCTCGCCCGAGAGCGGATTGATGATGAACATATGCGCGGTCGCCGGATTGTGCTCGGCCGCCTCATTGGGAATGCGGCCGGCGGCAATCGCGATCTTCTTCAGCGCCGAGGCCAGCCAGAGCGGGTTGCCGCAGATCTCCGCGCCGCGCCTGTCGGCGGAATATTCGCGCGTGCGGCTGATCGCCATCTGCACCAGCATGGCGGCGAAGGGGGCGACGATCATGGCGATCAGCACGCCGATGAAGCCGAGCGGATTGTTGTTCTCGCGATTGTGCCCGCCGCCGAAGAACATGGCGAAGTTGGCGAGCATGGAGATGGCGCCGGCGATCGTCGCCGTCAGCGTCATGGTCAGCGTGTCGCGGTTCTGCACATGGGCGAGCTCATGCGCCATCACGCCCGCCACCTCCTCGTAGCTCAGTGCATGGAGAAGGCCGGTCGAGGCGGCAACGGCGGCGTTCTGCGGGTTGCGCCCGGTGGCAAAGGCATTCGGCTGGTCGCTGTTGATGACGAAAACGCGCGGCATGGGAAGGCCGGCGCGTTTGGCGAGATCCCGCACGATGCCGTAATATTCCGGCGCCGAGCGCTCGTCGACCTCCTTGGCGCCATACATGGACAGCACCATCCGGTCGGAATTCCAGTAGGAGAAGAAGTTCATGGCGATCGCGACGACGAGCGCGATCGCCATGCCGCTCTTGCCGCCGATCAGCAGGCCCACGCCCATGAAAAGCGCCGTCATCACGGCGAGCAGCATGGCTGTGCGAACGAGGTTCATGCGTTTCCGGCTCCTTCGGGCCTGGCGCCTATGTTCGAGGCCCTTCCTGTCAAGGGCATGTTTCACGTGAATCAGCGCTTTCCACAGCGCAGGCACGCTCCTATATGATGGTAAGCCGAAGGGAATTCTTCAATATCCGGGAAGGATGCCGCGTTTCATGCAGAACGACAACGACAATCACGCCGACGGCCGGAAGGTGCTTCCTCCGGCGGCCCTCCGCGCCCTCCAGGAAGCCGAGGAACGGCGCAAGGCCGCCCCGCCCGTCGAGCGCGCGCCGGAGATCGGCGGACGCGGCGGCGAGGACCCCGCGCGCTTCGGCGACTGGGAGATCAAGGGCCGGGCGATCGATTTCTGAGGGCGGGAATCCGGCTCAGGAACGAACAGGGTCTTTCCCAGCCGACGTCCTCTTCTCCGTCATGCTCGGGCTTGTCCCGAGCATCTGCAACGTCTCGATTTTTCAATGTGCTAGCAGATCCTCGGCATAAGGCCGAGGATGACGACGGTGGGGCGAGGCTAGGTTGGGCAACAAGCTGACGGCGGCCATCGGCCGCCGTTTCGCTTTTTTCCATAAGACCCGTCAGCCAGCGGCCTTGTTCTGCCGGTTGGCGATCAGGTCGTCCACGACCGCCGGATCGGCCAGCGTCGACGTATCCCCAAGCGCGCCAAAATCGTCCTCGGCGATCTTGCGCAGGATGCGGCGCATGATCTTGCCGGAGCGGGTCTTCGGCAGGCCGGGCGCGAACTGGATCTTGTCCGGCGTCGCGATGGGGCCGATCTCCTTGCGCACGTGCTTGACGAGGTCCTGCCGCAACGCGTCGGTGCCTTCCTCGCCGGCCATCAGCGAGACGTAGCAATAGATACCCTGGCCCTTGAGGCCGTGCGGATAGCCGACGACCGCCGCTTCCGAGACCAGATGGTGCGAGACGAGCGCCGATTCGATCTCGGCCGTGCCGAGGCGGTGGCCGGAAATGTTGAGCACGTCGTCGACGCGGCCGGTGATCCAGTAATAGCCGTCCTCGTCGCGCCGGCAGCCGTCGCCGGTGAAATACTTGCCCTTGTAGGTGGAGAAGTAGGTCTCGATGAAGCGCTTGTGGTCGCCGTAGACCGTGCGCATCTGGCCCGGCCAGCTGTCGACGATGCACAGGTTACCGTCGGCCGCGCCCTCCAGCACATTGCCCTCGTTATCGACGAGCTGCGGCTTGATGCCGAAGAAGGGCCGCGTCGCCGAGCCCGGCTTGAGGTCCGTCGCGCCCGGCAGCGGGGTGATCAGGATGCCGCCGGTCTCCGTCTGCCACCAGGTGTCGACGATCGGGCAACGGTCCTCGCCGACCACGTGGTAGTACCATTCCCAGGCTTCCGGATTGATCGGCTCGCCGACCGAGCCGAGCAGGCGGAGCGACGAGCGCTCCGAGCGCTTCACGAAGTCGTCGCCGGCGCCCATCAGCGCGCGGATCGCCGTCGGGGCGGTATAGAAGATATTGACCTTGTGCTTGTCGATCACTTCCCAGAAGCGGCCGGCATCGGGGAAATTCGGCACGCCTTCGAACATCAGCGTGGTGGCGCGGTTGGCGAGCGGCCCGTAGACGATGTAGGAATGGCCCGTCACCCAGCCGACATCCGCCGTGCACCAGTAGACGTCGCCATCCTGGTAGTCGAAGACGTATTTGTGCGTCATCGAGGCATAGACGAGGTAGCCGGCAGTCGTGTGCAGGACGCCCTTCGGCTTGCCGGTCGAGCCGGACGTATAGAGGATGAAGAGCGGGTCTTCAGCCTTCATCTTCGCCGGCGGACAATCGCGCGGCACCGTCAGCACTTCCTGATGATACCAGAGGTCACGGCCCGGCGCCCAGCCCGTCTTGCCGCCGGTGCGGCGCACGACGAGCACCTTGTTGACGATGACGAACTGCTTGGCCGCGATGTCGATCGCGATGTCGGTGTTTTCCTTGAGCGGGATCGGCTTGCCGCCGCGCACGCCCTCGTCGCAGGTGATGACGAAGGTCGATTCGCAGTCGACGATACGGCCGGCCAGCGCATCCGGCGAGAAGCCGCCGAAGACGACGGAATGGACGGCACCGATGCGCGCGCAGGCGAGCATGGCATAGGCCGCTTCCGGGATCATCGGCATGTAGATGGTGACGCGATCGCCCTTCTTCACGCCGTGCTTCTTCATCACGTTCGCCATGCGGCAGACGTGCTCGTAGAGCTCGTTATAGGTGATCTTCTTGTCGATATAGGGATTGTCGCCTTCCCAGATGATGGCGACGTCGTCGCCATGCGCCTTGAGATGGCGGTCGATGCAGTTGTAGGAGACGTTGGTGATACCGTCCTCGAACCACTTGATCGGCACCTTGCCGGTAAACGAGGTGTTCTTCACCTTGGTATAGGGCTTGAACCAGTCGATGCGCATGCCGTGCTTGTCCCAGAAGCGCTCCGGGTTATCGACGCTCTCGCGATACCATTTCTGATAGGTCTCGTTGTCGATCAGCGCGCGGCTTTTTGCGGATTTCAGGACCGGGTAGGTCTTTTCGGACATGGATTCCTCCCTAGACTGCGATGCGCGGGAAACCAGTCTCCTCCGGCCCCCGCCACTCCTTGAGCATACATAACAGGTCAACGCCTTCCGGCAATTAGACAAAAGGTCATTTGCGCTTGAAGAATTGCATTTCTGCGACAGTGGCGTTATAGAGGGCCGAATTCCCGGAAAATAGTGGTTACACCCCACGGCCCGCGACACCGGCGCGGACGGACAGAAGGACTATATCCATGGCTCAACAGCTGCTCATGCCAAAGGCGACCGCGGTCTGGCTGGTCGACAACACGGCGCTGTCGTTCGACCAGATCGCCACATTCTGCAAACTGCATCCGCTCGAAGTGAAGGCCATCGCCGACGGCGAATCGGCCCAGGGCATCAAGGGCCTCGACCCGATCTCGACCGGCCAGCTCTCCCGCGAGGAGATCGCCCGCGCCGAGGCGAACCCAAATCACAAGCTGAAGCTTTCCGAACCGAAGGTCCGCGTGCCGGAATCCAAGCGCAAGGGCCCGCGCTACACGCCGGTCTCCAAGCGCCAGGACCGCCCGAACGCCATTCTCTGGCTCGTGCGCAACCATCCCGAACTGAAGGATGCGCAGATCTCGCGCCTCGTCGGCACCACCAAGTCGACGATCGAGCAGATCCGCGAACGCACCCACTGGAACTCCGCGAACCTTGCGCCGATGGACCCGGTCACGCTGGGCCTCTGCTCGCAGATCGACCTCGACCTCGAAGTCGAGCGCGCCTCCAAGGGCCGCCCGCTGCCGACCGCCGCCGAACTCGGCGCGACGCTGGAATCGGCGCAGGAAACCGAAAAGCTGCCCTACAGCACGGACCGCGAAGAGGAGAAGGAAATCGACGCCGATGCCGTCTTCGCCAAGCTCAAGTCGCTGAAGTCGGCGACGCCGGACGAAGACGAAGACGACAACTTCTAAGCAAGGGCTGTCTTGGGATATCGAAACCCGGCTGCCGAGCAGCCGGGTTTTTTATTGCCTCGATTAGGGGCGATCAGGCCTGGTTCGCCCTTCGGCCCGTCAGCGCCGCCGCGATCTCGTCGAGGATGGCGGGATCGTCGATCGTCGCCGGCATCTTCCATTCCTCGCCGTCGGCGATCTTCTGCATGGTGCCGCGCAGAATCTTGCCCGAGCGCGTCTTCGGCAGGCGTTTCACGCAGATCGCCGTCTTGAAGGCCGCGACCGGCCCGATGCGTTCCCGCACGAGGCGCATGACCTCCGCCTCGACCAGCGATGATTCACGTGAAACACCGCTCTTCAGGACGAGGAAGCCCGCCGGCACCTGGCCCTTCACCGCATCCGCGACGCCGATGACGGCGCATTCGGCGACGTCCGGATGGCTGGCGCAGACCTCCTCCATCGCCCCCGTCGACAGGCGATGGCCGGCGACATTGATGATGTCGTCCGTGCGCGCCATCACGAAGACATAGCCTTCGTCGTCGACATAGCCGGCATCCGCCGTCTTGTAGTAGCCCGGAAATTCCGAAAGGCACGCCGCGCGAAAACGCTCGTCGGCCTTCCAGAAGGTCGGCAGGCAACCCGGGGGGAGGGGAAGCCTGATGGCGATATTGCCGAGCGTACCGGGCGGCACAGGATGGCCGGCATCGTCCAGCACATGCAGCTCGTAGCCCGGCATGGGCACGGTGGGCGAGCCGTGCTTCACGGGCAGCCGGCCGAGGCCGAGCGGATTGCCGACGATGGCCCAGCCCGTTTCCGTCTGCCACCAGTGATCGATGACGGGAACGCCCAGTACCTTTTCGGCCCATTGCACCGTATCCGGATCGGCCCGCTCGCCGGCAAGGAACAGTGCCCGCAGGCTGGAGAGATCGTAGCGTTTCACGAGGGCGCCGTCAGGGTCCTCCTTGCGGATCGCCCGGAAGGCGGTCGGTGCGGTGAAAAGCACCGATACCCGATAGTCCTCGACGACACGCCAGAAGGCGCCGGCATCCGGCGTGCCGACCGGCTTGCCCTCGTAGAGCACCGTCGTGCTGCCGTTCAGAAGCGGCGCATAGACGATGTAGGAATGCCCGACGACCCAGCCGATATCGGAAGCCGCCCAGTAGACCTCGCCGGGCTCGATCCCGTAGAGCGCGCGCATCGACCAGGCGAGGGCGACCATGTGGCCGCCATTGTCGCGGATGACGCCCTTCGGCTGGCCGGTCGTGCCGGACGTATAGAGGATATAGAGCGGATCGGTCGCCTTGAGCGGCGCTGAGGGCACCGTTCGCCCCTTGGCCGCCGCCAGCGCCGGGCCGAGGTCCACATCCCAGCCGTCCCTCAGCTCGGCCGCCAGTTCCGGCCGCTGCAGCACGAGGCAGCGCTCCGGCTTGTGGCGGGCAAGGTCGATGGCCGTGTCGAGCAGCGGCTTGTAGGCGACCACCCGGTTCGGCTCGATGCCGCAGCTTGCCGAAACGATGAGCTTCGCCGCGCAATCGTCGATGCGCGCGGCAAGCTCGCTCGCCGCGAAGCCGCCGAAGACCACCGAATGGATCGCCCCGATGCGCGCGCAGGCGAGCATGGCGAAAATCGCCTCGGGGATCATCGGCATATAGAGAATGACGCGGTCGCCCTTGACGACGCCCTGATCGGCGAGCACCGCCGCCATGGCATTCACATGGGTGAGCAGCTCGCCATAGCTGTAGCGCGCCTTCCGGCCGGTGACGGGGCTGTCATAGATCAGCGCCGGCTGGTCGCCGCGCCCGGCGGCCACATGCCGGTCCACGCAATTGTGACAGGTATTGCCCACCGCATCGGGAAACCAGTGGCCATAGACGCCCTGCGCGGCATCGAAGATTTCCGTCGGCTCGGTGAACCAGTCGATGGCCCGGGCGAGCGCGGCCCAGTGGGCCTCGGGATCGTCCTGCCAGGCACGATAGATCTCGGCATAGGTCTTCTGCATCGCATCCTCCTTGCCGGCCGCCGGGCGGCCGGTTCCTCCGAAGGGAAGAATAGGAGAGGGCGGCCTTTCCGCAAAGCCAGACGAAAGCCTGATGCGGCAAGCCTCGGCCTTGCCCTTCGTCAAAAGGAAGGATCAGCGCGTGCCAAAAATCGCCGAGCCGACACGCACGCTGGTCGCGCCGAATCCGATGGCGACCTCGTAGTCGCCGGACATGCCTATGGAAAGCTTGTCGAGATTGCACCGGCCGGCCAGCTTGGCGAGGAGGGCGAAATGCGGGCCCGGATTCTCGTCGGCCGGCGGAATGCACATCAGGCCCTCGACGGTGAGGCCGAGTTCCTCGCGGCAGAGGGCGACGAAGGCGACCGTATCGTCCGGCGCGATGCCGGCCTTCTGCGGTTCGAGCCCCGTATTGACCTGGACATAGAGCCGCAGCGCCCGGCCCTGCCGCTTCATCTCCCCGGCGATCGCGCGGGCGATCTTCTCCCGGTCGACCGTCTCGATGACGTCGAAAAGCGCCACCGCCTCCGCCGTCTTGTTGGATTGCAGCGGGCCGATCAGGTGCAGCTCGATGCCGGCGGTCTCGGCGCGCAGCTCCGGCCACTTGCCCTGCGCTTCCTGCACGCGGTTCTCGCCGAAGACGCGCTGGCCCGCCGCGATGGCCGGGCGGATGGCCTCGGCGTCGAAGGTCTTCGACACGGCCACCAGCGTCACCGCTTCCGGCTTGCGGCCCGCTTCGCTCGCGGCCTTGCGCACCCGGTTGCGAACGTCTTCGAGGCGATCCTGAAGGTCCATGGTCACTCTCCATCGGCTATGACGCACCGGACCTAGCGAAATCGGCGCCGCTTGCCAAGCGCGGCCCGGAAAACTTGACGCTCCGGCGGTTTCATGATGAAGGTCTCGGCACCATATTCGCATGGGCGGACCGCCCGCCAAGACCTCCAAAAGACTTTCCGGAAACATCAAAGACATGGCCACAGAACGCTACAATCCGCGCGATGCCGAGCCCCGCTGGCAGGCAAGATGGAACGACGAGAACGTCTTCCTGACGAAGAACGACGACCCGCGCGAGAAGTACTACGTCCTCGAGATGTTCCCCTATCCCTCGGGCCGCATCCATATGGGCCATGTGCGCAACTACGCCATGGGCGACGTGGTCGCCCGCTACAAGCGCGCCCGCGGCTACAACGTGCTGCACCCGATGGGCTGGGACGCCTTCGGCATGCCCGCCGAGAACGCTGCCATGCAGAACAAGGTGCATCCGAAGGGCTGGACCTATGACAATATCGCGACGATGCGCAAGCAGCTCAAGTCCATGGGCCTGTCGCTCGACTGGTCGCGCGAATTCGCCACCTGCGACGTCGAATACTATCACCGCCAGCAGCACCTCTTCCTCGATTTCCTGGAAAAGGGCCTCGTCTACCGCAAGCAGTCCAAGGTGAACTGGGACCCGGTCGACCATACGGTCCTCGCCAATGAGCAGGTCATCGACGGCCGCGGCTGGCGCTCGGGCGCGCTCGTCGAGCAGCGCGAGCTGACGCAGTGGTTCTTCCGCATCACCGATTTCAGCCAGGACCTGCTCGATTCGCTGGAAACGCTCGACCAGTGGCCGGAAAAGGTCCGGCTGATGCAGAAGAACTGGATCGGCCGCTCGGAAGGCATGCTGGTGCGCTGGGAAGTCGCTGACGCCGCCGGCCTGACGAGCGAAAAGGACGTCACCGTCTATACGACCCGCCCCGACACGCTGTTCGGCGCCTCCTTCCTGGCGATCTCCGCCGATCATCCGCTGGCGAAGGAAGTCTCGGCGAAGAACCCCGAGATCATGGCCTTCTGCGAGGAATGCCGCCGCGCCGGCACCTCGCTTGCCGCACTGGAAACCGCCGAGAAGAAGGGCATGGACACGGGCATCCGCGTCCGCCATCCCCTCGATCCCGCCTGGGAGCTGCCGGTCTATGTCGCGAACTTCGTGCTGATGGACTACGGCACGGGCGCCGTCTTCGGCTGCCCCTCCGGCGACCAGCGCGACCTCGACTTCGCCCGCAAATACGACCTGCCGGTCGTGCCCGTCGTCATGCCGAAGGACGGAGACGCCGCCGCCTTCGCCATTGCCGACGAGGCCTATGTCGGCGACGGCGTGATGATCAATTCGCGCTTCCTCGACGGCCTTAGCACCGAGGAAGCCTTCGAGGAGGTCGCACGGCGCCTCACCGCCGCCACGCTCGGCAATGCGCCGGTCGGCGAGCGCAAGGTGAACTTCCGCCTGCGCGACTGGGGCATTTCGCGCCAGCGCTACTGGGGCTGCCCGATTCCGGTCATCCATTGCGACCACTGCGGCGTGGTTCCGGTTCCCAAGGCCGACCTGCCGGTGAAGCTGCCCGACGACGTCACTTTCGACAAGCCGGGCAACCCGCTCGACCGTCATCCGACCTGGCGCCACGTCGCCTGCCCGCATTGCGGCAAGGACGCCCGCCGCGAGACGGACACGATGGACACCTTCGTCGATTCCTCGTGGTACTTCGCCCGCTTCACCGCGCCATGGGAAGACAAACCGACGGACCCCGCCGCCGCCGATGCCTGGCTGCCGGTCGACCAGTATATCGGCGGCATCGAGCATGCGATCCTGCACCTGCTCTATTCGCGCTTCTTCACCCGCGCCATGCAGGTCGCCGGCCATCTCGACCTGAAGGAGCCCTTCAAGGGCCTCTTCACGCAGGGCATGGTGGTGCACGAGACCTATAGCCGCGCCATCGACGGCAAGCGCGAATGGGTGATGCCAGCGGAAATCCGCATCGAAGAAGTCGACGGCAAGCGCCGCGCGACCCATCTCGAATCCGGCGAAGAAATCGCCATCGGCTCCATCGAGAAGATGTCGAAATCGAAGAAGAACGTCGTCGACCCGGACGATATCATCGCCTCCTACGGCGCCGATACCGCCCGCTTCTTCGTCCTCTCCGACTCCCCGCCGGACCGTGACGTCATCTGGTCGGAAGCCGGCGTCGAGGGCGCCCACCGCTTCGTCCAGCGCGTCTGGCGCCTCATCGCCGAAGCCGCTCCCGCCCTCAAGGCAGCCGAAGCCCGTCCGGGCACGGAAGGCGAAGCGCTCGCCGTCTCGCAGGCCGCGCACAGGACGCTGAAGGCCGTGCAGGGCGACTATGACAAGCTCGCCTTCAACAAGGCCGTGGCGCGCATCTACGAGTTCGTCAATGCGCTCGCCGCGCCGCTGACGACGGCCGCCGCCGGCAAGGCGTCGCCCGACCTTGCCGCCGCGCTGCGCGAGGCCGTCGGCATCCTGATCCGCATCGTCGCCCCGATGACGCCCCACCTTTCGGAAGAATGCTGGCGCGAGATCGGCGGCGAGGGCCTCGTCGCAGACACCGCCTGGCCGGCCTATGACGACCGGCTGGTGGCGGAAAACGAGGTCACGCTGCCGGTGCAGATCAACGGCAAGAAGCGCGCGGATTTGACAATCGCCCGCGACGCAGACCAGAGTGCGGTCGAAGAGGCCGTGCTCGCGCTCGAGGCGGTCCAGGCCGCGCTCGGCGGCCAGCGCCCCAAGAAGATCATCGTCGTACCGCAGAGGATCGTGAATGTTGTTGTCTGACGGAACCGGCCTCTCGCGGCTCGCCAGGGTGCTGGCCGGCGTCGCCCTTGCCGGCGTGCTTGCCGGCTGCCAGGTGCGGCCGCTCTATTCCACCGCGGCGGGAACGGAAGGCAAGCTCGCCTCCGTCTCGATTTCCGAGGCGACCTCCCGCGTCGAGCAGCAGGTCCGCAACGACCTGATCTTCTTCTTCGGCGGTGGCGCGGGCGAAGCCCAGAACCCGGTCTATCATCTCGAGATGGACGTCAGCATCCGCACCGTCGGCGTTCTGAACGATGCCACCCGCGACACGGCCCGCGCCGGGCGCGTGACCGTCTCGGCGGACTACAACCTCACCAAGGCCGACACCGGGGAAACGCTCGCTTCCGGCAAGCGCTCCGCCGTCGCCATGGTCGATTTCCCGACCCAGGAATTCGCCAAGCTCCGTGCCATCCGCGATGCGGAAAATCGTGGTGCCCGGGAACTCGCCGAACTGATCCGCGCGGACGTCGCCTCGGCGCTCGCCCGCCGCTGAAACGCCGATGGCTGAGGTCAAGTCGCACGAGTTCGACGCTTTCGTGAAACGCAAGCCTCTGCCCGTGCGGCTCTTTCTGGTTTACGGACCGGATCGCGGCCTCGTTTCGGAACGGGCCGCGGCGCTCGCCGCCGCAAGCGGCGTCGATCTCGACGATGCCTTCTCCGTCGTGAAGCTGGATGCCGGCGAAGTCGGCAACCAACCGGGCCGTCTCGTCGACGAGATGAATGCCATCGGCCTTTTCGGCGGCGACCGGCTCGTCTGTATCCGCAATGCCGGCAGCGAGAAGGGCATTTCCGACGGGCTCGATATCCTCGCCCGCATGCCCCCCGGCCCCTCCACCCTCATCATCGAGGCCGGCGACCTGAAGAAGGGCGCCGCGCTCCGCAAGGCCGCCGAATCCTCGTCACAAGCCGTCGCCATCGCCTGCTATGCCGATGACGGACGCGCCCTTCAGGCCCTGATCGATCAGGAGCTCGCCGCCGAAGGGCTGCGAATCTCGCCCGCGGCACGTGAGCGCCTCGTCGAGACCATCGGCGGCGACCGGCTGGCTTCCCGCAACGAACTGCGCAAGCTCGCCCTCTATTGCCGCGGCAAGGCGCTGGTGGAGGAACAGGATGTGGAGGAAATCGTCGGCGATGCCAGCGCGATCTCCACGGACGATGCGGTCGACGCGATCCTCAAGGGCGACCGCGAGGGCTTCATGCATGCGATCCAGAAGATCGTCTCGTCGAAGACGCCGGTCTTCCTCGTCCTGCAGGGATGCCTTCGCCAGTTCCAGCTTCTGGAACTGATGCGCGCCGAAATGGATGAAAAGCGCACGCCCGCCGCCCAGGCCATGGCGACGCTCGGCCGCCACCTGCATTTCCGTCGCAAGCCGATCGTGGAAAATGCCCTGAAAAGCTGGACGGGGCCGGCCATTCGCCGTGAAACCCAGCGCCTCCAGGCCGCCATCCTGCAAAGCCGCCAGCGCCCCGCGCTGGAAGATACGATCGCCATGCAGACCATGCTGGCAACCGTGCTGCAATCGGCGCGCCGATGAATCCGGCTAAATAAATCAGCGCCGTTCGAGAAGCCGGCAGATTTCCTCAAGCTGCTCCAGCGTCTTGTAGGCGATGCGCAGATGCCCGCCGTTGCCCTTGTGGTTGACCGTCACCTCAAGGCCGAGGACATCCGTCAGCGTGCGCTCCAGCGCGAGCGTATCGGCGTCCTTCTCTTCCTTCCGCGGCGTCTGCCCGTGGCTTGGATCGCCTTGCGTCTTGATATCGTTCTGGGCCAGCCGCTCCGCATCGCGAACGGACATGCCCTTGGCAACGACCGCCTTGGCAAGCGCAACCGGATCGGAAGTCGGAATCAACGCGCGCGCATGGCCGGCCGACAACGTGCCCGATGCCAGCATCTCACGCACCGGCTCCGGCAGCTTCAGCAGGCGCAGGCTGTTTGCCACATGGCTGCGGCTCTTGCCGATGATCTCGCCAAGATCGTTCTGCGTATAGCCATGATCGGCGATCAGCAGCTCGTAACCCATTGCTTCTTCAAGCGGATTGAGGTCCGAACGCTGCACGTTCTCCACGATAGCAATTTCCAGCGCCGTGCGGTCGTCGACGTCACGAATGATCACCGGGATTTCGATCAGCCCGGCGAGCTGTGCCGCGCGCCAGCGGCGCTCGCCGGCAATGATCTCATAGCGGCTGTCCGCCGTAGTGCGCACCACGACCGGCTGGACGATGCCGTGCTGGCGGATCGACGAAGCGAGGTCCTGCAGCTCCGATTCGTCGAAGTAACGACGCGGGTTGCGCGGGTTGCGGCCGACGAACTCGATGGGAACCAGCCGATCGGGATTGACCGACGGCCCCGCGCCGATATCGGCGGCGGGAAGCTGGTCCATTTCACCGATCAGGGCTGCAAGGCCGCGGCCAAGGCGCCGCTTCGAGTTGTCTTCGTTCATCGATTTCACTCACAGATACTGGTTTCAGGCAGCCTTGCGCTGCCTTTCCCGCTGGATCACCTCGGAGGCGAGCTGAAGATAGGCCTGGCTTCCAGCGCATTTGAGATCGTAGAGGATCGCCGGCTTGCCGTAGGAGGGCGCCTCGGAAACGCGGACATTGCGCGGAATGAGCGTGTGATAGACCTTCTCGCCGAGATGAGTGCGGACGTCATTGACCACCTGCTGCGCCAGGTTGTTGCGCGAATCGAACATGGTCAGGACGATGCCCTGGATATCGAGGCGCGGATTGACCGTCCGGCGGACCTGGTCGACGGTCTCCAGCAACTGGCTGAGACCTTCCAGCGCGAAGAACTCGCATTGCAGCGGCACGAGCACCGAATGGGCGGCCGCCAGGGCATTCATCGTCAGGAGATTGAAGGAAGGCGGGCAATCGACGAGCACGTAAGAGTAAGACAGCGCATCGGCCGCCGCCAGCGCCCGCTTGAGGCGGAAGACACGGTCATTATGCTGGGCGATCTCCATTTCGATGCCGAGCAGGTCCATGGTCGAGGGAATGATCGAAAGGTTTGGCACCGCCGTTTCGAGAACGGTGTCGGCCACGCTGTGGCTGCCGATCAGAAGATCGTAGGAAGACAATTCGCGGCTGCGACGGTCGATTCCAAGCCCCGTGCTGGCATTTCCCTGCGGATCGAGATCGACGATGAGCACCCGCTCGCCGATTGCGGCAAGGGCGGTCGCCAGATTGATGGCAGTCGTCGTCTTGCCGACGCCCCCCTTCTGGTTCGCGATGGTGATGATCCGGTTCTTCTCGCCTATCATGGACGCCGCCAATCACTGAGGTTTGCGCGAAAGCTTCGAAAGTTCGAGCACGACCGAATCCGGCTCGACGATACTGGCATGTTTTACCAGATCGAATCTCCACCGACCAAGCGCTTTATCGATCTCCCGCTGGTAATCCCGCCCTTTGTGCAGGAAGAACCGCAGATCCGCATTGCGTTCAGCCCAGGGGAAGCCGAATTCCATCAGCAGATCAAGATCCGCCAGGGCGCGGGCAGAGATGGCATCGCAGCGTTCGATCGCCGCCGGCGCTTCCTCGATTCGAATCGCGTGGACGGACGCGCGCGCGCCGGTTTCCAGAATGGCGGTCCTCAGAAAAGCAGCCTTCTTGTTGTTGCTTTCGACGAGATGAACCCATCCATCACCTTCACCAGCAAGCAGAATGCCCGTGACGATACCCGGAAAGCCGCCGCCACTGCCGAGATCGACCCACTGGTGCGGCCCGGGAGAGAGGGCGTAGATTTGTACACTGTCGATGATGTGCCGGTTCCAGACCTCGGACAGGGTCGACGGTGCCACCAGATTGATGGCCTTTGCCCATTTCTTGAAAAGCGCGACGAAGCTATGCAGCCTGTCCACAGTTTCACGTGAAACATTCAGGCCGCTCAATTCGCGAGGCAGGGTATTCATGCGTTTGCGGTCCGGTTCATTGCTTCGGCAGGTAGGCGTTTGAGATAGGCAAGCAAAAGCGTCAAGGCCGCTGGTGTCATGCCATCGACCCGCGCCGCCTGCGCCAGATTTGCCGGACGTGCCGCGGAAAGCTTCTGCCGCAGCTCCATGGAAAGTCCGGGCAGGGCGCTGAAATCGAAGTGATCGGGAATCCGCCGCTCTTCCTCGCGCCGCGCTTCCGTAATGTCCGTCTCCTGCCGGTTCATATAAACCGCATAGCCGGCCTCGATCTCGATCGCGTCACGGGCACGCGCGGAAAAAGCTTTCAGCTCCTCGGGCCAAACAGCCGCGAGGCGCGCATAGTCGATATCGGGATAGGCCAGCAGATCATAGGCGCTGCGGCGCACGCCGTCCTGATTGATGCGGATGCCGTGAGAAGCAGCCTCGTTGGGCGAAAGCCGGAGGTTCCGGAGATGATCGCGCGCCGCATCCATCTCGGTCGACCAGGCAGCGAACCTTTCCTCACGTGCGGCCCGTACAAGCCCGAGATCGATGCCAAGGGGTGTAAGACGAGCATCCGCATTGTCCGCCCTGAGGGAAAGACGATATTCCGCGCGCGATGTGAACATCCGGTAAGGCTCGGTCACGCCACGTGACGTGAGGTCATCGATCATCACGCCGATATAGCTGTCGGTCCGGCTGAAGATATGACCTTCCGTGCCCGCGGCGCGGCGCGCCGCATTGAGACCAGCGACGAGACCTTGCGCCGCAGCCTCCTCATAGCCCGTCGTGCCGTTGATCTGGCCCGCCAGGAAAAGGCCCGGCTGCCGCTTCACTTCCAGGGTCGCCGACAATTCGCGAGGATCGACATGGTCGTATTCGATCGCATATCCCGGCTGAAGAATGGTCACGCGCTCGAGACCGGGAATGGTCCGGATGAAGGCATCCTGCACATCCGCGGGGAGCGAAGTCGAAATGCCATTGGGATAGACCGTGTCGTCATCCAGCCCTTCCGGCTCCAGAAAGATCTGGTGCCCGTCACGCTCGCCGAACTTGACGATCTTGTCCTCGATCGACGGGCAGTAGCGGGGACCGACACCTTCGATCTGCCCAGAATACATGGCGGATTTGCCGATATTCTCTTCGATGATCCGGTGCGTTGCCGGCGTGGTCCGCGTTACCCCGCAGTCGATCTGCGGGGTCGTGATACGATCCGTCATGAAGGAAAAGGGAACGGGATCCTCATCCGCTGCCTGGCGCCCGATGGAATTCCAATCAATCGTGCGGCCGTCCAGACGGGCTGGCGTGCCGGTCTTCAGACGCCCGAGGGCGAGGCCCAGCCGTTCGAAGGTAGCCGAAAGACCCAGGGAGGGATCTTCGCCAACACGACCCGCCGGAATCTTTTCGTTTCCGATATGAATGAGACCCCTGAGAAACGTACCGGTCGTAATAACGACCGAACGGCACGTCAGGCGGCGCCCATCCTTCATGATCACAGCCGACACCTGGCCATTCACCAGATCGATATCGAAGGCATCGCCCTCGATGACATCGAGATTGGAGATAGCTGCGGTCTCGGCCTGCATTGCCTCGCGATAGATCTTTCGGTCTGCCTGCGTTCGTGGTCCGCGCACAGCCGGACCCTTTCGCCGGTTCAAGAGGCGAAACTGGATACCGGCGCGGTCGGCAACGCGTCCCATGAGCCCGTCCAGCGCATCGACTTCGCGAACCAGATGACCTTTACCCAAGCCACCGATTGCGGGATTACAGGACATGACCCCAATGGTCGACGCCTTGTGCGTCACCAAGGCGGTTCTTGCTCCCAGACGAGCCGAGGCGGAAGCAGCCTCGACGCCGGCATGACCGCCACCGACAACAACGACGTCGTAATTGCTGGTCTCTTTCATATAAAACCTACCTGTTTCACGTGAAACAAACGATGCGACTCGCACACGTTGCATTGTTTCACGTGAATCATTTGCCTATGCAGAATTCCGAGAAGATCACGTCGAGCAAATCCTCGACATCAACCCGGCCTGTCACCCTTCCCAGCGCCTGGCCCGCCAATCGCAAGTGCTCGGCTTGAATATCCAGACCTATATCCGTCATCGAAAGCGCCAATGCAATCTCGGCGCAAGCCGCCTGCAAATTCTCCAGATGTCGCCGGCGGGTCGGAAGCGCCAATGAGGACCCTGCTTCGAGATCGGGGAGATATCGGCTGATCGCATCCAGCAATTCTGACATGCCGGCACCGGTCTGAACAGAGATCGTAGCATCCACCGCGCCATCGGGCCAAGTCGCTGTTGTCTTGTCCGCCTTCGTGCGAACGCGAATGACCGGGCCGCGATAGGTACCAAGCCAGCTCGCCCAATCGTTCGTCGGCATATCCGAAAGCAGGAGGACGAGATGCGCCTCTTCCATGGAAAGACGTGTCCGCCGGATTCCCTCCCGCTCGACGATATCCTCGGTCTCGCGCAGGCCGGCCGTATCATAAAGCCGAACGGCAAAGCCGGAAAGATCGAGATCGACATGCAGAATGTCACGGGTCGTGCCGGGAATGTCCGTAACGATAGCGACGTCGCGCTTGGCCAGATGGTTCAGCAGGCTCGATTTGCCGGCATTCGGCGGACCGGCAATGACCACCTTGAGGCCGTCGCGCACGATTTCGCCGGCGCGAGCAGAGCCAAGATGGTTAATAATCTCTTTCTCCAAAGCCCGTATATCCGCCCAGATCGACGATGCGACGGAGCCCGGTATATCGTCCTCATCGGCAAAATCGAGCTCCGCTTCGATCATCGCCCGCGCGTGCGTCAACCGTTTCGCCCACGAATCATAAAGTCGGGAGAGACCGCCGGATGCGTGTTCGGCGGCCAAGCGGCGTTGCATCTCGGTCTCGGCGGCGATCAGGTCAGCCAATCCCTCCACCTCGACCAGATCCATTCTTCCATTCTCGAAGGCTCGCCTGGAAAACTCGCCCGCCTCCGCGCCGCGTAGTCCCTGAAGTTCGCCCAGAGCGGTCAGCACGGCTTGTACGGTGGCGCGGCCGCCATGAATCTGCAACTCTGCGCAGTCTTCACCGGTGAAAGAATTCGGACCGGGAAAAAAGAGAATGATACCGTCATCCAGTTTTTCACCGTTGCGATTCCGAATCGAAAGCAGGGAGGCGCGGCGAGGGGATGGAACGAGGCCGCATAGGTTCGTGACCGCGTCGCGGGTTTTCGGGCCGCTTATACGGATGATCGCGACGCCGGAGGGCAATCCGCCGCTGGAAAGCGCAAAGATCGTATCTGCAACGCGCATGGCATGAACATTCCGGATGCGAATCGAAGAGGTTTGTTACGGATAAGAATCGATTCTGGGTCTTCAAACGAAAATGGCCCCGTCTTGCGACGGGACCATGGCTGTCTTCGCGAAGGCGGGCCTCGATCAGGTATTCATCGAGTCGAAGAAATCGCCGTTGTTCTTAGTCTGCTTCAGCTTGTCGATCAGGAACTCGATCGCATCGGTCGTTCCCATCGGGGCAAGGATACGGCGCAGGACGAAGATCTTCTGCAGGTCCTGGCGCGGCACGAGGAGGTCCTCCTTGCGCGTACCGGACTTGAGGATGTCCATCGCCGGGAAGATGCGCTTGTCGGCGACCTTGCGGTCGAGCACGATTTCCGAATTGCCGGTGCCCTTGAACTCTTCGAAGATGACTTCGTCCATGCGGCTGCCGGTATCGATGAGCGCGGTCGCGATGATCGTCAGCGAGCCGCCTTCCTCGATGTTGCGGGCGGCGCCGAAGAAGCGCTTCGGGCGCTGCAGCGCGTTGGCGTCGACACCGCCGGTCAGGACCTTGCCAGAAGACGGAACGACCGTGTTGTAGGCGCGGCCAAGGCGGGTGATGGAATCGAGCAGGATGACCACGTCGCGGCCATGCTCGACGAGGCGCTTGGCCTTCTCGATGACCATTTCGGCGACCTGGACGTGACGCGTCGCCGGCTCGTCGAAGGTCGAGGAAACCACTTCGCCCTTCACCGAGCGCTGCATGTCCGTCACTTCTTCCGGACGCTCGTCGATCAGCAGGACGATGAGATAACATTCCGGATGGTTCGCCGTGATCGAATGGGCGATGTTCTGCAGGAGAACCGTCTTACCCGTGCGCGGCGGCGCGACGATCAGGGCACGCTGGCCCTTGCCGAGCGGCGCCACCAGGTCGATGACGCGAGGCGAAAGGTCCTTCGAGGTCGGGATTTCGAGTTCCATCTTGAAGCGCTCGTTGGGATAGAGCGGCGTCAGGTTGTCGAAATGGACCTTGTGGCGGATCTTTTCCGGATCGTCGAAATTGATCGTGTTGACCTTGAGGAGAGCGAAGTAGCGCTCGCCTTCCTTGGGGCCGCGGATCGGGCCTTCGACGGTATCGCCGGTCTTCAGCGAGAAGCGGCGGATCTGCGAGGGCGAGATGTAGATATCATCCGGGCCGGGCAGGTAGTTTGCGTTCGCCGAGCGCAGGAAGCCGAAGCCGTCCTGCAGCACTTCCACGACGCCTTCGCCGATGATCTCGACGTCCTGAGAGGCCAGCATCTTGAGGATGGCAAACATGAGCTCCTGCTTGCGCATCGTGCTCGCGTTCTCGACCTCGAGTGATTCGGCAAAGGCGAGGAGGTCGGTCGGAGTCTTGTTCTTGAGGTCTTGTAGCTTCATTTCGGCCATGAATGGTCCATGCTGCAGGTCATCGGGATGGGAAAAGGCGTGCGGGTCAGGGACGAACTGCGCGGGGTCTGGTGCAGCTCACTGAACGAATACACATGCCACGAAAGATGAGATGCGCGGAAAATAGCGGTTCCGGTGCCGGCCCGCAAGGGGGCGATTCAATTTCGTCCGATTTGTCGCGGCCGATCAGAACGGCTTGACCACGACCATGATGACGATGAGGACCATCAGGAGGGCCGGCGCCTCGTTCCAGACGCGCCATTGCCGCCCGGTTTTCACGTTGCGATCTTCCGCGAAAGCCTTCACCGCGCGGCCGTAATACTCGTGCACGCCGGTGAGAAGGACGACGAAGGCGAGCTTGGCATGCAGCCAGCCGCCCTGGAAACCATAGACCGACCAGGCGAGATAGAGGCCGAGCAGCCAGGAAAGGCCCATGGCCGGCTGCATGATCGTCCGGTAGAGCCGCCCTTCCATCACCTTGAAGGTCTCCGACTGGGCAGAACCCACGGGCGCATCCGTGTGATAGACGAAGAGCCGTGGCAGATAGAGCAGCCCCGCCATCCAGGACATCACGGCGACGATGTGCAGCGCCTTGATCCAGAGATAGAAATCCTCCGGCGGATGGAGGACGAGGAGGAGCGCCACCAGTGCGAAGACGGCGAGCGCCACCGCCGCCCGCAAACGGGCTCGGCGTCCGGCGCTCTCGCTGGTCTGCCGCTCGCTCATCGCGCTTGCCCGCGCACGCGCGCCACGAGCCGCGTGACGTTTTCGGGATCGGCCTGAGGCGTGATGCCGTGGCCGAGATTGAAGATCAGCGGGCCGTTGCCGAGCGCCTGCAGGATGGCATCGACCCCTTCATCGAGCGCGGCGGCGCCGGCGACCACGCGCATCGGATCGAGATTGCCCTGCACCGGGCCGTCCTTCTGCAGCTCGGCCGCGAAGGACAGCGGCACCGACCAGTCGAGGCCGATCGCATCCGCCCGCGTCTCCTGCCGGTAGGTCTTGAGCTGGAGGCCGGCCCCCTTGGCGAAGGCGATGATCTTCGCCTGAGGCCGGCGCGACCGCACCGCATCGACGATGCGCCGCATCGGGCGGACGGCGTAATCGGTAAATTCCTTCTCGCCGAGCACGCCCGCCCAGGAATCGAAGATCTGCACCGCATCGGCGCCCGCATCGATCTGCGCCACGAGATAATCGGCCGAAAGATCGGCCAGGAGATCGAGGAGACGGGCGAAGGCCTCCGGCTCCCGGTAGGCGAAAAGCCGGGCCGGCGCCTGATCCGGCGTGCCATGGCCGGCGATCATGTAGGTCGCAACCGTCCAGGGCGCGCCACAGAAGCCGAGCAGGGCCGTTTCCTCGGGAAGAGCCTGCCGGATGCGGTGAACCGCTTCCAGGACGGGCTTGAGGTGATCCTGAACGCCATCCTCCTTCAGCGCGAAGATGCCGTCGACGTCGATCGGGTCCATGCGCGGCCCATGGCCTTCCTCGAAGCGGACATTGCGCTTCAGGGCATCGGGGATGACGAGGATGTCGGAAAACAGGATCGCCGCGTCGAAGGCATAGCGGCGGATCGGCTGGAGCGTGACTTCCGTCGCCAGCTCCGGCGAATAACAGAGATCGAGGAAACTTCCCGCCTCCGCGCGGGTTGCCCGGTATTCCGGCAGGTAACGGCCTGCCTGACGCATCAGCCAGAGGGGAGGGGGGGAAACCGTCTTCCCCTTCAGGACTTCGACGATCTTCCGGCTTTTCGCAGACACCGCTGGGGTTCTCCCAATCATGAAATAATCTCTTTTAAAGAGGTTTCTATTTCTTAGAGTCGGTGACTATCAAGGATTAAATCCTGTCCACAAAATCCCCCTCCCGGCGCGAACCCGCGGGAAAAGACAAAGTCCGCGAAGGCTTTTGCGGCGCAAATCCGGCAAATCCGGATTCGCCCTTTGGAATCAACGGGATTCGAAAGACGTCGGAAAGCACCTTCCTGTGGGCGGCCTGTGGACAAGCGCGACACTTTGCCGTGGCCATGAGTCTTGTCCACAGCGGCGCGGAATCCGTCTCCCGCTGTTTGCCGATTGTGGAAAAACCGGCACTTATCCTCTTGCCTCCGTGCCCCTCCCGTTTTTAGCTCGGGTTTGTCCCGGGTCATCAACAGGGGCCGGAGGATATTGTGGAAAGCACCAAAAACTACTTTCATCTGCACCTCATTTCGGACTCGACGGGCGAGACCCTCATCGCCGCCGGGCGGGCCGCCGCGGCGCAGTTCCAGTCCTCCCAGGCGCTGGAGCATGTCTATCCGCTCGTGCGCAATCGCAAGCAGCTCATGCCCGTGCTCGATGCCATCGACGGCGCGCCGGGTATCGTGCTCTATACGGTCGTCGACCGGGAATTGTCGGAGATCATCGACCAGCGCTGCCGGGAGATGGGGGTGCCCTGCGTTTCCGTGCTGGAGCCGGTGATCGAGATCTTCCAGTCCTATCTCGGCGCCCCCTCGCGCCGGCGGGTCGGGGCGCAGCATGTGATGAACGCGGAATATTTCGCGCGCATCGAGGCGCTGAATTTCACCATGGACCATGACGACGGCCAGTTGCCGGCCGATCTCGACGAGGCGGATGTCATCCTTATCGGCATCAGCCGCACCTCGAAGACGCCGACCAGCATCTATCTCGCCAATCGCGGCATCAAGACCGCCAATGTGCCAATCGTGCTCGGCGTGCCGCTGCCGGAACGGCTGTCGGCGGCGACGAAGCCGCTGATCGTCGGCCTCATTGCCACGACCGACCGCATCGCCCAGGTCCGGCAGAACCGGATATTGGGCCAGACGCAGGATTTCCGCGGTGATGACTATATCGACAGGGCGCAGATCTCCGAGGAGCTGAAATATGCCCGCGCCATCTGCGCGCGCAACAACTGGCCGGTCATCGATGTCACTCGCCGCTCGATCGAGGAAACGGCCGCCGCCATCGTTGCTCTTCGCCCCAAGCTCCGTTAACCGGAAGGCAACAGGAGATTTTCATGACGCCGCCGCTGATCCTTGCCTCGCAAAGCCCCTTCCGCCGCATGCTGATGGAAAATGCCGGCCTTGCCTTCGAAGCGCGCGCGGCGGAGATCGACGAGCGTGCAGCCGAGGCGGCGCTCGCCGCGCGCAATCCCACCCCGCCGGACGTTGCCGAGGCGTTGGCGATCGAGAAGGCGAAGGATGTGGCAGGCCGCAATCCGGGCGCGCTCGTCATCGGTTCGGACCAGACCCTCTCGCTCGAGGGCCGGGTGTTCCACAAGCCGGTCGACATGGCGGAAGCGAAATCCCACCTCATGGCGATGTCGGGCCGCACCCATGCCCTGAACTGCGGCATCGCGCTGGTGCGCGACGGCGAAACCCTCTGGACTCACGTCTCCATCGCGCGGCTGACGATGCGTCCGCTTTCGGAAGGGTTCATCGACCGGCATCTTGTCCGCGTCGGCACGCGAGTGCTCGCCAGCGTCGGCGCCTACCAGCTGGAGGGGGAGGGCGTGCAACTCTTCGAGCGGATCGACGGCGACTATTTCACCATTCTCGGCCTGCCGCTTCTTCCGCTGCTGGCTAAACTTCGCGATCTCGGTGCCATCGATGCATGATTCACGTGAAACATCCGCCCGCCACGCCTTCGTCACCGGCTATCCGGTCAAGCATTCGCGTTCGCCGCTGATCCATGGCCACTGGCTGGAAATGTTGGGGCTTGCGGGATCTTATACGCGGCAGGAGGTTTCCCCCGAAGATTTCGCCGGCTTCATTTCTCGTTTGAAAAGCGGTGAATCCGGCTTTGTCGGCGGCAATGTCACCATTCCCCACAAGGAAACGGCCTACAGGCTGGCCGACCGGCCGGATGCTCTCAGCGAGGAGCTCGGCGCGTCGAACACCCTCTGGCTTGAAGACGGCCGGCTTTGCGCCACCAATACCGACGGCTACGGCTTTCTCGCCAATCTCGACGCGGCGGCGCCCGGCTGGAGCCGGACGGACCGCGCCGTGATCCTCGGGGCGGGGGGCGCGAGCCGTGCGATCATCCAGGCGGTGCGCGATCGCGGCGTCGGTGAGATCCATGTGGTAAACCGCACCGTCGCCCGCGCGCAGGAACTGGCCGACCGCTTCGGGCCGAAGGTGCATGCCCATGGCATGGAAGCCCTTGCCGAAGTCACGAAGGGAGCCGGACTCTTCGTCAACACCACCTCGCTCGGCATGGATGGCGAGGCGGCGCCGGCCTTCGATTTCTCGCCGCTCGCAGGCGATGCGGTGGTGACGGACATTGTCTATGTGCCGCTGGAAACGCCGATCCTCCGCCAGGCGTCCGCGCAGGGCTTTGCCACGGTCGATGGCCTCGGCATGCTGCTGCACCAGGCGGTGCCCGGCTTCGAGAAATGGTTCGGCGTCCGGCCCACGGTCGATGCTGTGCTGCGCGACCTGATCCTTGCGGACATGGAGAAGCATCGATGATCGTTCTCGGCCTCACCGGATCGATCGGCACGGGCAAGTCGACGACGGCCGCGATGTTCCGCGATCTCGGCGTGCCGGTGCACGATGCCGATGCGACGGTGCACGATCTCTACCGCGCCGAGGCGGTGGCGCCGGTGGCTGCGCTCTTCCCGGCGGCACTGGAGGACGACGTCATCGACCGCAAGGCGCTTTCCGCCATTCTCGCACGATCCCCGGAACGGTTCGGCGAACTGGAGGCGGTCATCCATCCGCTCGTCCGGGCACGGGAAACGGCCTTTCTCGATGCCGAGCGTCGGAACGGCGCGCCGCTCGTGCTGCTCGATATCCCGCTGCTCTATGAAACGGGCGGGGAAAAGCGGGTGGACAAGGTCGTCGTCGTCACCTGTGATCCGCAGACGCAGCGGGAGCGCGTCCTTGCGCGGCCGGGCATGACGGAGGAGAAATTCCAGCTCATCCTCTCGCGCCAGATGCCGGATGCGGAAAAGCGGCAGCGGGCCGATTTCATCATCGATACGGACCGGGGGCTTGATGCGGCGCGCGAACAGGTGGAAGAGATAATCGCAAGACTGACGGAGCGGCGGAACTGATGCGCGAGATCATCTTCGATACGGAAACGACCGGCCTCGACAACAAGCTCGACCGTGTCATTGAAATCGGCGGCGTGGAGCTGGAGAACCATTTCCCGACCGGCCGCACGCTGCACATCTTCATCAATCCCGGCGACCGCAAGGTCCATCCGGACGCGCTTGCCGTCCACGGCATCACCGACGAGTTCCTGCAGGACAAGCGTCCCTTCGTCGAGGTCGCACAGGAGATCGTCGATTTCTTCGGCGATGCCCGCTGGGTGGCGCACAATGCCAATTTCGACATGGGCTTCATCAATGCCGAGTTCGACCGGGTCGGCCTGCCGCCCGTTTCCTCCGACCGGGTGACCGATACGCTGGCGCTCGCCCGCCGCAAGCATCCGATGGGCCCGAATTCGCTCGATGCGCTGTGCCGGCGCTACGGCATCGACAATTCGCACCGCACCAAGCACGGCGCGCTTCTCGACTCCGAACTGCTGGCCGAAGTCTATATCGAGATGATCGGCGGCCGGCAGGCGGCGCTCGGCCTCGGCTCGGCGGAGATGGGCCGCCAGACGCTGGTCGATGCGGAAGACGAGGTCGTCCTTCCGCTCGGCGTCCGACCGCGCCCCCTTCCGCCGCGCATTTCGGAAGAAGAGCGCGCGGCCCATGCGGCCATGGTGGAGACGATGGGCGCCAAGGCGATCTGGGTGAAATACGGCGCCTGAATCCGGCTCACGATCTTCAGAAACAAAAACGCCCGGCTGCGATGCGGCCGGGCGTTTCGTTTAGGGGAATGGCGGCCTTAGTTGGCCTGGACCTTCGCCTTGACCTGTTCTTCGGCCATGCGCTGGGCAAACATCTGGGCGAAATCGATCGGATCGATCATCAGCGGCGGGAAGCCGCCGTTGCGGGTGGCGTCGGCGATGATCTGGCGGGCGAAGGGGAAGAGCAGGCGCGGGCACTCGATGAAGAGAACCGGCAGCATGTGCTCCTGCGGGAAGCCCGTGATGCGGAAGACGCCGCCATAGGCGAGTTCGGCATTGAACAGCACCTTGTCGCCGTCCTTGGCTTCCGCGTTCAGCGAAAGGATGACGTCGAAGTCCGATTCGGCGAGCGGGTTGGCATTGACGTTGACGCTGATATTGATCGCCGGCGCCTTGTCACGGGCCTGCAGCGAACGCGGGGCACCCGGGTTCTCGAAGGAGAAGTCCTTCACATACTGCGCCAGGATGTTGAGCGAGGGGCTCGCGGCGTTGTTGTCGGTGACTGCGTCGGTCATGGGAGTATCCTCGGGACTCTGGAAAGTCAGGCCATCTAGCATTTCGGCAAGGGGCTTACAACCCTGGGCTCAGCGCGGCTCGTCGCGATGGAAGTCGCCTTCGTCGAGGTCGATCGTGCGGCGCGGCCCCGTCTCGGGGCGCGGGCTCGTGCCCGTTCCGCCGATATCGACCACAACGACGTTACGGATCAGCCGGTTCCAGAGAAACGCGCGCACCGGCGGCAGGAAGAGCGCAAGGCCGAGGATATCGGTGAGGAAACCCGGAATGAGAAGCAGGATCCCGGCGATCATGATCATCGCCGCATCGAGCACCTCCTTGCCGGGCGCGCGGCCTTCCTGGCCGGATTGCCGGAGCCGGGCGATGACGCCGAAGCCCTGCACCCGCATCAGCACGATGCCGGCGACGGCCGAGAGCACGACCAGCGACAGGGTCGGGAAGAGGCCGATCCGCCGCCCGACAAGGATGAAACAGGCGATTTCCGCCAGCGGCAGCAGAAGAATGGCAAGGGGAATGAGACGTCTCGACATGGTGTCCAATCTCGCACAGATTTTCCCGGGCCGATACCGTGGCCTGCATATCCGCGCGTCTTCGCCGCATTCACGTCATCGCCATTTGAATGATGCGTCTTTGCGGACTATATGGAAAAGGAACAAAGAACAGGAACCGGCAGCGGATCGATAATGGGCTCATTCGACTTTGTAACGATTTTCTTCCTCGTGGCTGCGGTGGTCATCTTCCTGCAATTGCGCAGTGTGCTTGGCCGCCGCACCGGCAGCGAGCGTCCGCCCTTCGATCCCTATTCGAAGCGCGAGAGCGTGGGCGAGACTGATTCGCCCGACCGCGGCAAGGTCGTCACGCTGCCGCGCCGCGATGCCGACGAGGAGGAAAATCCCTACGCCGCCGTCGACAGCTTCGCCGCGCCGGGCACCCCCCTCAACGATCAGCTGCGTGCCCTCGTCAAGACGGACCCCGCCTTCAACCCGAAGGAATTCGTCGCCGGCGCCCGCATGGCCTACGAGATGGTCGTCGTCGCCTTTGCCGACGGCGACCGCAAGACGCTGAAGAACCTCCTGTCGCGCGAGGTCTTCGAGGGCTTCGACGCCGCCATCTCCGAGCGCGAGGCCAAGGGCGAGGTCGTTCGCTCCAGCTTCGTCGGCATCGAGAAGGCCGACATCGTCTCCGCCGAGGTCAAGGACAGCGAGGCCAATGTCACCTTGCGCATCGTCAGCCAGCTGATTTCCGCCACCTATGACAAGGCCGGCGCGCTGGTCGATGGCGACGCGGAAACGGTGGCCGAGGTCAACGACCTGTGGACCTTCGCCCGCGACATCCGCTCGCGCGACCCGAACTGGAAGCTGATCGCAACCGAGTCGGAAGGCTGAGCGAGGCTCCGATGGATTACCGTCTGGTCCCGGCCCGGTTTTCGGCGCTTCCCGGCTGGGACGAGGACGATCCGATACCCTTGCTTGCGGCAATGAGCCGTTGCCGCGATCATATCCGCACCGTGAAACCCTACAGGACAGGCTCGCTCGGCATCACCGCCGGCGAGCTTCTTGCACTTCTGGACGCCGCCGCGGATGAAAGGCCCGAGGGTGCCGCCGCCGTGCGGGCCTTCTTCGAAGCCCATTGCGTGCCTTTCCGCATCGAGAAGGCGGACGGCACCGCCGGCTTCGTCACGGCCTTCTACGAGCCCGAGGTCGCCGTGAAGGCCGAGCCGGATGCGGACTATCGCTATCCCTTCTACCGCCGGCCCGACGATCTGGTCGACCTCGACGACGCCAATCGCCCCGCCGGCTTCCCCGAGGGCTACGCCTTCGGCCTTGCGAAGGACGGCGCCGTCGTCGAGCATCCCGACCGCGGCGAGATCGAGCGCGGCTGCCTGAAAGGCCGCGGGCTGGAAATCGCCTATGCGCGCTCGAAGGTGGATGTGTTCTTCGCCCATGTTCAGGGCGCCGCGCGGCTTGTCTATCCCGACGGAGCGATGAAGCGCATCACCTATGCGGCCAAGTCCGGCCACCCCTTCTCGGCCATCGGCAAGCTCCTGATCGACCGCGGTGAGATCCATGCCGCGACTGTCTCCATGGCCTCGATCCGCGACTGGCTGGCGCGACACGAGGACCAGGTGGACGCAGTGCTCTGGCACAATCGTTCCTTCATCTTCTTCAAGGAAGCGGCGGTGGACGATGCCGCGCTCGGCCCCATCGCCGCCGCTAAGGTGCCGCTGGTCGCCGGCCGCTCGCTGGCGGTCGACCGGCTGATACACACCTTCGGCCTGCCCTTCTTCATTTCGAGCGACAGCCTCACCCACATGGACGGCGGAAAACCCTTCCGGCGGCTGATGCTGGCGCTCGACACGGGAACGGCCATCGTCGGCCCGGCGCGCGGCGACATCTTCACCGGCTCGGGCGATGCGGCGGGCGCGCTCGCCGGCCATGTGCGCAATGCCGCGACCTTCCATATCCTCATCCCCAGGGCGGCGGCGGAGCGCTACCTCCATGCCGAAGGATAAGGCGCTTTCCAGCGAGGACCGTATTCTCTGGGGCAAGGTGGCGCGCAGCACGCGCGCCTTGCCGGGAAAGCTCGATGCCCTGACGGAATTCGAAGAGGCCTTCGCCGAGAAGGTGGTGGAGAAGGAACCGGAACCCGCCCCGAAGGCGGCAAAGGCCGAAAAGCCGGCGGAAGGCATCGCGCTCACCATCGGCCGCGGCAGGGAAACCCGCCATCATCCGCTGGAGCGCCCCGTCAAGCGCAAGATCGCCAAGGGCCGCCTTGCCCTCGAGGCGCGCATCGACCTGCACGGCATGATCCAGAGCGAGGCGCACGGCTTCCTGCTCGGCTTCCTCATCAAGGCGCATGAGCGGGGCCTGCGCCATGTCCTCGTCATCACCGGCAAGGGTACGTCGCTCGGCAGCGACGGCGCGCTGAAGCGGGCGGTGCCGCTGTGGTTCTCGCTGCCGGAGTTCCGGCCGCTGATCTCCTCCTACGAGCCGGCCGCCCGCAACCATGGCGGCGAGGGCGCGCTGTACGTCCGCCTCGCCCGCCTGCCGGGGGAAAAGCGATGACGACGCCCTTCGGCAAGGCCGTGCGGCACCTGCGCGACCGCAAGGGCGTGTCGCAGAAGGAGATGGCGCTGGCGCTCGGTGTCAGCCCCGCCTATCTCTCGGCGCTGGAGCACGGCAAGCGCGGCATGCCGAGCTTCGATTTCCTCCAGCGCGTCGCCGGCTACTTCAACGTCATCTGGGACGAGGCCGAGGAACTCTTCCGCATTGCAGAGATTTCCGACCCCCGCGTGGTGGTCGACACGGCCGGTCTTCCGCCGGAATACACGGCCTTCGCCAACCGGCTCGCGGCCGAAATCGCCGGCCTGCCGCCCGAGACAGTGCGCCGCCTTGCCGGCATTCTCGAAAAAGCATGCAATTCACGGGTAAAACCGGGGTGATCCCCTGATTTCTGCCGTGTTTGACCGCTCTCTGGTTTGGAACTTGGGGTCAAAATCCCTATATTCAAAGACTTGGAAAGCGGTGATTCGCCGCGCTCCCGCCCACCGCGAAGCCTTTGGCGCGAAACCTCTGGAAAGACGCTTGAATGACTGACACACCCGAGACCGAAAACGGCCCGGCCGAGTATGGCGCAGATTCGATCAAGGTCCTCAAGGGACTCGATGCCGTGCGCAAGCGCCCGGGCATGTATATCGGCGACACCGACGACGGCTCGGGCCTGCACCACATGGTCTACGAGGTGGTCGACAATGCCATCGACGAGGCGCTGGCCGGCCATGCCGACATCGTGACGGTGACGCTCAACGCGGACGGTTCGGTGACGGTGACGGACAACGGCCGCGGCATCCCGACCGACATCCACAAGGAAGAGGGCGTCTCGGCGGCCGAGGTCATCATGACCCAGCTCCATGCCGGCGGTAAATTCGACCAGAATTCCTACAAGGTCTCCGGCGGCCTGCATGGCGTGGGCGTTTCCGTGGTGAACGCGCTTTCCGTCTCGCTGAAGCTGAAGATCCGCCGCGCCGGCAAGATCCACGAGATGAGCTTCACCCATGGCGTTGCCGACGGCCCGCTGAAGGTCACGGGCGAGGCCGGCGACGAGACAGGCACGGAAGTCACCTTCCTGCCGTCGCCGGAAACCTTCTCGAACATCGAGTTCAACTATTCGACGCTGGAGCACCGCCTGCGCGAGCTCGCCTTCCTCAATTCCGGCGTGCGCATCCTGCTCACCGACCGCCGCCATTCCGACGTCAGGCAGGACGAGCTGATTTACGAGGGCGGTCTCGAAGCCTTCGTCATCTATCTCGACCGCGCCAAGAAGCCGCTGGTCGACAAGCCGATTGCCATCAGGGGCGAGAAGGACGGCATCACCGTCGAAGTCGCCATGTGGTGGAACGACAGCTACCACGAGAACGTGCTCTGCTTCACCAACAACATCCCGCAGCGCGACGGCGGCACGCACATGGCCGGCTTCCGCGGCGCGCTGACCCGCCAGGTCGTCTCCTATGCCGAGGGCTCCGGCATCATGAAGAAGGAGAAGGTGACGCTGACGGGCGACGACTGCCGCGAGGGCCTGACCGCCGTTCTTTCGGTAAAGGTGCCAGACCCGAAATTCTCCTCGCAGACCAAGGACAAGCTGGTCTCCTCGGAAGTTCGCCCGGTCGTTGAAAGCCTCGTCAACGAGGCGCTGAGCATCTGGATGGAAGAGCACCCGACCGATGCGAAGACGCTGATCGGCAAGGTGGTCGAGGCCGCCGCCGCCCGCGAGGCCGCCCGCAAGGCGCGCGAATTGACGCGGCGCAAGGGCGCGCTCGACATCTCCTCGCTGCCCGGCAAGCTGGCCGACTGCTCCGAACGCGATCCGGTGAAGTCCGAACTCTTCCTCGTCGAGGGCGACTCGGCCGGCGGCTCGGCCAAGCAGGGGCGCTCGCGCGAGAACCAGGCGATCCTGCCGCTGCGCGGCAAGATCCTCAATGTCGAGCGCGCGCGCTTCGACAAGATGCTGTCGAGCCAGGAAATCGGCACGCTGATCACCGCGCTCGGCACGTCCATCGGCAAGGACGAGTTCAATGCCGACAAGCTGCGTTACCACAAGATCATCATCATGACGGACGCCGACGTCGACGGCGCCCATATCCGCACGCTGCTGCTCACCTTCTTCTTCCGCCAGATGCCGGAGCTGATCGAGCGCGGCCATCTCTATATCGCCCAGCCGCCGCTCTATAAGGTGGCGCGCGGCAAATCGAGCCAGTATCTGAAGAACGAGAAGGCGCTGGAAGACTACCTGATCGGCACGGGCCTCGACGACGCGGCGCTGGAGCTTTCCTCCGGCGAGGTGCGCGCCGGACAGGATATCCTGGAGCTCATCCAGGATGCGCTGCGCCTGCGCACGCTGCTCGACGGCCTGCATTCGCGCTACAGCCGTTCCATCGTCGAACAGGCGGCGATCGCCGGTGCGCTGAACCTCGAGCTCAGCCACGACCGCGAGGCCTATGCGGCCAAGGCTCAGGATGTCGCCCGCCGCCTCGACCTCATCGCCGAGGAGACGGAACGCGGCTGGGAAGGCTCGGTCGCGTCCGACGGGGGCCTGCGCTTCGAGCGCATGGTGCGCGGCGTCAAGGAATTCGCCCATATCGACATGGCGCTGATCGGCTCGTCTGATGCCCGCCATATCGACCAGCTCTCGGCCCGCCTGAAGGAGACCTACATGGTGCCGCCGGTGCTGCGCCGCAAGGACGGGCAGGTCGAGATCTCCGGCCCGCGCGCCCTGCTCGACGCGATCTTCGCGGCCGGCCGCAAGGGTCTTTCCATGCAGCGCTACAAGGGCCTCGGCGAAATGAACGCCGAGCAGCTCTGGGAAACGACGCTCGATCCGAACGTCCGCTCGCTGCTGCAGGTCAAGGTCAACGATGCGACCGATGCCGACGGCCTCTTCTCCCGCCTGATGGGCGACGAGGTGGAGCCGCGGCGCGACTTCATCCAGGAAAACGCCCTCAGCGTCGCCAATCTCGACATCTGATCACGAAAGCCGCCGAAAGGCGGCTTTCTTCTTGCCCTCGCCGGTCTGAACCAACGCTCTCCATCGCCTTCACTTCGCACCGCCCTCTCCGCCGTCATGGTCGGGCCTGACCCGACCACCCACGCCCCCGGGGGCGGGTTGATCCTCGGGGCAAGCCCGAGGATGGCGTGGCGGGCCCTGCCGCAGAAAGGCGGGAAGACGCCCGTCACTCAGGCCGTGAACTGTCCTTCCGAGACGAATTCCGCCACCGGCTTGCGCGTGCTCGGCACTTCGCGCTTCATCAGGTCTTCCGGCAGAGTCTCCTTCGGCGCGATCCTGCCTATGGCGACCGCCGCCTCGACGCGGAAGCCCTCGGGAATGCCGAGAACCTCCATCGCCTTCGCGCGGTCGATGCCGCCCATGCCGTGGGCATGGTAGCCGGCATGGGTCGCCTGCAGGGCGAGATAGGCCCAGGCCGCGCCGGTGTCGAAGGCGTGGGTATAGGCCGGGCGCATCTCGCCGTCGGCGCCCTTGCGGTGGGTCTGAGAGACGATGACCACAAGCACCGAGGCCTTGTCCGCCCAGCGCCGGTTGCCTTCGTCCAGCGTGCTGTAGATCGCGTCAAAGGCTGGGCTGCCGCGGTGGCCGTAGATGAAGCGCCAGGGCTGGCCATTTGCGGCCGATGGTGCCCAGCGCGCCGCCTCGAACAGCGAAAGCAGCGTCTCGTGCGGCATGGCCTCGCCGGTGAAGGCGCGGGGCGACCAGCGGTCGAGGAAGACGGGGTCGATGGCGTGGTCCGCGGTGCGGCCGGTGGGATGGGTCATTGCAAAGCCTCGAATGTTCAAATCAGCGGCTTGAACCTAAAGCAGTCCGGCCCGTTGCGCAGCGTTTTTGCGACGACAAGTACATGAAAATAACCTGGCGGACGGGGAAACATGCCGATGGCCGGCCGGAGGCGAAAATCCCGCCCCGTCGCATTGTCGAAACCGGGTGGGACGCAATATAACCGTTGCGACACGTCAGACGGCATCGCGAAATGGGAGATATCCGATGAGCCTCAAAGACCCGAGCCTGCTTCGCCAGGCAGCCCTTGTCGGCACGCGCTGGATCGAAGCGGATGCGAGCGGCATCGCGGTGAAGAACCCGGCGACGGGTGAGCTTGTCGGCCATGTGCCGAAGCTCGGCGCGAAGGAGACGAAGGAAGCGATCGACGCGGCGGCAGAGGCCCAGAAGGCCTGGGCCGCCCGTACCGCCAAGGAACGCTCGGCCGTGCTGCGCAAGTGGTTCGACCTGATGATCGAGAACAAGGACGATCTCGGCCGCATCCTGACGATGGAACAGGGCAAGCCGCTGGCCGAAGCCACGGGCGAGATCGTCTATGGCGCAAGCTTCGTCGAATGGTTCGCCGAGGAGGCCCGCCGCGTCTATGGCGACATCATGCCCGGCCACCAGAAGGACAAGCGCATCCTCGTGATGAAGCAGCCGATCGGCGTCGTCGCGGCCATCACCCCCTGGAATTTCCCCAACGCCATGATCACCCGCAAGGCCGGCCCCGCCTTCGCCGCCGGCTGCGCGATGGTGCTGAAGCCCGCCTCGCAGACGCCCTTCTCGGCCATCGCCCTTGCGATCCTTGCCGAGCGCGCCGGCCTTCCCGCCGGCCTCTTCTCCGTCATCACCGGCTCGGCCCGCGAGATCGGCGCCGAGATGACCGCCAACCCGACCGTCCGCAAGCTCACCTTCACCGGCTCGACGGAAATCGGCGCGGAGCTTTACAAGCAGTGCGCGCCGACCATCAAGAAGCTCGGCCTGGAGCTCGGCGGCAATGCGCCCTTCATCGTCTTCGACGATGCCGATCTCGATGCGGCGGTCGAAGGCGCGCTGATCGCCAAGTTCCGCAACAACGGCCAGACCTGCGTGTGCGCCAACCGGCTCTATGTGCAGGATGCCGTCTACGACGCCTTCTCCGAAAAGCTCGCCGCCGCCGTCGGCAGGCTGAAGACCGGCAACGGCTTCGACGAGGGCGTGGTGCTCGGTCCGCTGATCGACAATGCCGCGCTGGAAAAGGTCGAGGAACATGTCGCCGACGCCGTGAAGAAGGGCGGCCGGGTCGTGCAGGGCGGCAAGCGCCATGCGCTCGGCGGCACCTTCTACGAGGCGACCGTCCTTGCCGACGTGACGCCGGACATGGCGGTTGCGCGGGAAGAGACCTTCGGCCCCGTCGCCCCGCTCTTCCGCTTCACGGACGAGGACGATGTGATCGCGCAGGCCAACGACACGGAATTCGGCCTTGCCTCCTATTTCTACGCCAAGGACCTGTCGCGCGTCTTCCGCGTCGCCGAGGCGCTGGAATACGGCATGGTCGGCGTCAATACCGGCCTCATCTCGACGGCGGAAGCGCCCTTCGGCGGCGTCAAGCTCTCCGGCCTCGGCCGCGAGGGCTCGAAATACGGCATCGAGGAGTTCACCGAGATGAAATATGTCTGCCTCGGCGGCATCGGCTGAGAACAGCCCCAGCTCGTTTTCCGGCCGGCATCGTCCGGCCGGTTTCGTTTTTGAAGAGGAATATATCGTGGCAGCACCGAAAAACGCCTTCAAGGCCGCGCTTCGCGAAGGCCGGTTCCAGCTCGGCCTGTGGGCGGCGCTCGGCAGTCCCTATGCGGCGGAGATCCTTTCCACCAGCGGCTACGACTGGCTGCTGATCGACGGCGAGCACGGCCCGAACGACATGCCGATGATCAGCGCGCAGATCGGCGCGCTGCGCCATTCGCCGACCCACGCCATGGTGCGCCCGCCGATGGGCGAGGCCTGGCTGCTCAAGCAGCTCCTCGACCAGGGCGCCCAGACTTTCCTCATTCCCATGGTCGAATCGGCCGAGCAGGCCAAGGCGCTGGTGCGGGCCCTGCGCTATCCGCCGCACGGCATCCGCGGCGTTGGCGCCGGCCTCGGCCGCGCTAGCGATTTCAACCGCACGCCGGATTATCTGGCGACGGCCAATGACGAGATTTGCCTGATCGTGCAGGTGGAAAGCCGGGCGGGCTTCGCCGCCATCGACGATATCGCCGCGGTCGAGGGCGTTGACGGCGTCTTCATCGGTCCTTCCGACCTTGCCGCGGATATGGGCCTCCTCGGCGATCCCGGCGCGCCGGAAGTGCTGGCGACGATCGGCAGGATCTTCGAGCGCACCAAGGCCCATGGCAAGGCGCGGGGCATCATGACGGTCTCGCTGCAGCAGGCGGAGGTCTACCGGGATCTCGGCGCGGACTTCATGGCGATCGGCACCGACGTCAATTGCCTCGTCTCGGCCGTCGAGACCCTGCGCCGCACGTTCCTCGGCGAGACCGTGACGGAAAAGCGCGGCGGCGGTTACTGACGCCGGGCGCGAAAAGCTTGCCGGCTGCTCCGGCGGCGGCAGCGATTGACGGCCATCCATCCATTGCCGATAAAGACGAAACAAGCCGGCGGGAGGACGCCGGCCGGGAGGCACCATGCAGACGCGGACCATCGGCAGGACGGATCTTGCCGTGACCGAATTCGGTTTCGGCACGGCGCCGCTCGGCGGGCTCTACCGGGCCTGCCCGCGCGACGTCGCGATGGCGACGCTGGAGACCGCCTGGCAGGAGGGCCTGCGCTACTACGACACCGCCCCCTGGTACGGTTTCGGCCTTGCGGAGCGTTATGTCGGCGATTTCCTGCGCGGCAAGCCGAAGGGAAGCTATGTGCTGTCGACGAAGGTCGGCCGCGTCATGCAGCCGGCCGAGGGCGACGCGCTGCCGAATTACGGCTTTGTCGATCCGCTGCCCTTCGGCGCGCGCTACGACTACAGCTATGACGGCATCATGCGCTGCCTCGAGCTGAGCTATACCCGGCTCGGCCTCAACCGGATCGACATTCTCTATGTGCACGATATCGGCGTCTATACGCATGGCGCGAAGCGCAATGCGATCTATCTGCGCCAGCTCCTCGATTCCGGCCTCAAGGCGCTCTCCGAGCTGAAATCCTCCGGCACCATCAAGGCTTTCGGCCTCGGCGTGAACGAGGTGCCCGTCTGTCTCGATATCCTGCGCGAGGCCGATCTCGACTGCATTCTGCTTGCCGGCCGCTACACGCTGCTCGACCGCTCCGCCGTGGAGGAATTGCTGCCGCTCTGCGGGAAGAAGGGGACCTCGCTGGTGGTCGGCGGCGTCTTCAATTCCGGTATCCTGGCGACGGGCCCGGTCGAGGGCGCGCATTTCGATTATATGCCGGCGACGCCGGAGGTCGCAGAAAAGGTCGGCGCGATGATGGGGATCGCCGCGGAACGCGGCGTGCCGCTCGCGGCGGCAGCCCTTCGGTTTCCGCTGCGCCACCCTGCTATCGCCTCGGTCCTGCTCGGCACCGCGAAGCCGGAAAGCCTGCGCCGTAACATGGCGCTGGCGCGCATGGACCTGCCGAAGGATATTTACCCGGCTTTCGAGCCTCATACGCTGGTGGCGCCCGAGCTGGGGCTCGAGCCCGTCCGCGAATAGCATTCGATCGAGGAGGATCGAAATCCATGTTGAAAGGCATTCACCCGCTGCTCGGTCCCGATCTCCTGCATGCCATCCGCACGATGGGGCATGGAGACGACATCGTCATCGCGGACGCCAATTTCCCTTCCAGCTTCCTCGGCCCGAAGGTCATCCGGGCCGACGGCGTCGATGCGGTGGCGATCACCGAGGCCATTCTGGCGCATATGCCGCTCGACACCTTCGTTCCCGAGGCCGCCTGGCGCATGGAGGTGGTGGGCGATCCGGGCGCGGTGCCGGAGGTCTGCGCGACCTTCCAGAGCCTCGTGAACCGCCTCGCCGGCGATTTCACGGTGCACGCCGTCGAGCGCTTCGCCTTCTACGAGATGGCGAAGAAGGCGGCCTATATCGTCGCCACCACGGAATTCCGCCTTTACGGCAATATCATCCTGAAGAAGGGCGTCGTGCATCCGCATGAGGTCTACCGGGTCTAACAGAACCCCTTCGACCATACTGGCAGCCGCAATGCGCCCGGAGCCGATTTCG
Source organism: Shinella sp. R2-11 (assembly GCF_055330205.1). Taxonomy (NCBI): domain Bacteria; kingdom Pseudomonadati; phylum Pseudomonadota; class Alphaproteobacteria; order Hyphomicrobiales; family Rhizobiaceae; genus Shinella; species Shinella sp. R2-11. The sequence goes on from NZ_JBVAPC010000005.1 coordinate 307,669, forward strand.
AGCATCCGTGACGGCCGCGTCCCTCTTGACCTTGCCTGCGGGCGACGGAAAAATCCAGCCGCATCAAGGCCATCGTGCGCGTTGCGGCATAGGAAGGAATGGAATCCATGAGCAATCTTCAGGGCAGGACCGTGCTGGTGACGGCGGCGGGGCAGGGCATCGGGCGCGCTTCGGCGCTGGCCTTCCAGCGGGCGGGCGCGACGGTGGTCGCCACGGACGTCAATCCGGAGACGCTCTCCAGCCTTGCGGATGAGAACGGCATGGCAACGCGCCTTCTCAACGTTCTCGACGATGCCGCCGTTTCCGCCGTCGTCGCCGATATCGGCCGCATCGACGTGCTCTTCAACTGCGCCGGCGTGGTGCATGGCGGCACGATCCTGGAGATGAAGGAGGGCGACCTCGCCTTTGCCTGGAACCTCAACGTGCTCGCCATGGTGCGCACCATTCGCGCCGTGCTGCCAGGCATGCTGGAACGCGGCGACGGCGCCATCGTAAACATGGCCTCGGTCGCTTCCAGCGTGAAGGGCGTGCCGAACCGCTTCGCCTACGGCGTCACCAAGGCCGCCGTCATCGGCCTCACCAAGGCGGTCGCCGCCGATTATGTCGGCAAGGGCATCCGCTGCAACGCCATCTGCCCCGGCACGGTGGAAAGCCCCTCCCTGCAGGACCGGATGCGCGCCGGGGGAGACTATGACGCCGCCCGCGCCGCCTTCATCGGCCGCCAGCCGATGGGGCGGATCGGTACGCCCGAGGAGATCGCCGATCTTGCGGTGCACCTTGCCGGCGCTACCTACACGACCGGCCAGGCCTATGTCATCGACGGCGGCTGGACCGGCTGAATCCCGTTCATTCTGGCGAAAGGTTCGCGGGCGTAGGATGCTCCCCGTGGAATGTTGCCACGCAGCGAAAACCTGTTAGTGTTTTCGCAATTGCGGAAACCGGGTGAGACGGCGCGGGCATGAGCCCCGCCGGGAAATGGGATAACGCGCAGATGTACTACCAGCTCTACGAACTCAATCATGCGATGATGGCGCCCTGGCGCGCCGCGGCGGACCAGATGCGCATTGCCTTCCGCAATCCGCTCAACCCGCTCTCCCACACCTATTTCGGCCGCACCATGGCCGCCGGCTTCGAGGTGCTCGAGCGTACCACCCGGCGCTACGGAAAGCCGGCTTTCGGCCTCGATACCACGGTCATCGAGGGCAAGCCCGTCTCCGTGCATGAAAAAGTCGTCTGGCAGCGCCCCTTCTGCAACCTCATCCATTTCGAGCGCTGTCTGCCTGCCGGCCATCGCAAGGATCCGAAGGTCCTGATCGTCGCACCGATGTCGGGCCACTATGCGACGCTGCTGCGCGGCACCGTCGAGGCGATACTGCCCCATGCGGAAGTGCACATCACCGACTGGATCGACGCGCGCATGGTGCCGCTCGCCGAAGGCACCTTCGATCTCGACGACTATATCGATTACGTCATCCAGATGCTGCATGCGCTGGGGCCGGATACCCACGTCATCGCCGTCTGCCAGCCGGCCGTGCCGGTCCTGGCGGCCGTGGCCGTGATGGAGGCCGAGGACGATCCGCTCTCGCCCGCCACCATGACGCTGATGGGCGGGCCGATCGACACGCGCATCAACCCGACCGCCGTGAACAAGCTCGCCGAGGAAAAGCCGATCGAGTGGTTCCGCGACAATGTCGTCATGCCGGTTCCGTGGCCGCAGCCGGGCTTCATGCGCATGGTCTATCCGGGCTTCCTGCAGCTTTCCGGCTTCATGTCGATGAACCTCGACCGCCATGTCATCGCGCACAAGGAATTTTTCGCCCATCTCGTGAAGAACGACGGCGATGCCGCCGAAAAGCACCGCGACTTCTACGACGAATATCTCGCCGTCATGGACCTGACGGCCGAATTCTACCTGCAGACGGTGGAAACGGTCTTCATGAAGCACGCCCTGCCTAAGGGCGAGATGATGCACCGGACGCGGCCCGTCGACACGACGGCGATCCGCAAGGTGGCGCTGCTCACCGTCGAGGGCGAGAACGACGACATTTCCGGCGTCGGTCAGACCGAGGCGGCGCAGACCATCTGCACCAGCATCCCGGATCATATGCGCATGCACTATGTCCAGCCGGATGTCGGCCATTACGGTGTCTTCAACGGCTCGCGCTTCCGCAGGGAGATCGCGCCGCGCATCCTCTCCTTCATCGCCGCGCATGGCCGGGGCGAGAAGGCAAAGCCGGTGCCGCGCGTCATCAAGGGCGGGAAATCCGGCGACGCCGCCTGATTTTCCGGGCTCGTTTCAGGCACTTGCCCGAATCTCCCGGGCATTGCCTTGAACGCCCGGGCCAGTCTGCCCACATCGGAATCACCGGAAGCCGGAGTGGTTTCCGCCGATCGTGAGGAAGATTGCACATGAACCAGTCAGCACTGATCCGTCCGGACTGGACGCCTGCGACCATCGCCCTGATGGTGCTCGGCTTCGTGGTGTTCTGGCCGCTCGGCCTTGCCATGCTTGCCTACATCATCTTCGGCGACCGCCTGAAAACCTTCAAGAAAGACGCCAACGACACCGTGGACGGCATGTTCGCCTCCTGCCGCGGCAAGTTCCGTGGCGGCCGCAACCGTGGCCACGCCTTCCGCAGCGCCACCGGCAACGCCGCCTTCGACGACTGGCGTGACGCCGAGCTCGCCCGCCTCGACGAGGAGCGCCGCAAGCTCGACGAGATGCGCGAGGAGTTCGACGCCTACAGCCGGGAACTGCGCCGCGCCAAGGACCAGGAGGAGTTCGACCGCTTCATGCGCGAACGCCGCGCCAGGGGCCAGAACGACGTCCCGGGCTTCCCGGCTACGTAAGGACGCTTGGGCCAGTCCGTTGCCCCACCCTCTGTCATCCTCGCGCTTGACCCGAGGATCCACGTGCCGTTCGCGGCATGGATGGTCGGGTCAAGTCCGACCATGACGACAGGCAAGGGCAGTGAATAAAGCAAAGCATCACCGGCGCCGTGTGCGCCGGTTTTTCGTCGAGGCGTTTCAGCCGCCGTCGAATCGGCTATGAAAGGCAGCATGTTTTCCTTGGCTCGCAAGCCCCGCAAGGCCCTGAAGGCCCCGCCTCCGCCGGAACGGCGCGAGATCGACGTCAATGGCCGGGCCCTGCCGCTCACCATCCGACGCGACCTGCGCGCCACGCGCCTGACGCTGCGCATCGAGCCCGGCGGGCGCGCCCTGCGCATGACGGTGCCGAACGGCATCGCCGAGCGCGACATCCGCGAGTTCCTCGCCCGCCACCAGGGCTGGCTGATGACGAAGCTGGCTAAATTCCGCTCGACCAACGAGCTGGAAGACGGTGGCTATGTCATGATCCGCGGCGTCGCCCACCGCATCGAGGCGACGGGCAGGCTGCGCGGGCTGACGGAGGCCGTCATCGTCGATGACGAGGCCGTGCTGCGCGTCGGCGGCATGGAGGAGAGCATTCCCCGCCGGATCAGCGATTTCCTGAAGAAGGAGGCGCGGCTGGAGCTGGACAGGCTCGTCGCCGTCCATGCCGGGCGCATCGGCAAGCGCGTGAAGTCATTGACGCTGCGCGACACGCGCAGCCGCTGGGGCTCCTGTTCGGCTGATGGCGCGCTCAGCTTCTCCTGGCGCATCGCCATGGCCCCGCCGTATGTCATCGGTTATCTCGCCGCCCATGAGGTGGCCCATCTTCGCGAGATGAACCACAGCCCCGCCTTCTGGTCGCTCTGCGCGCAGCTCTGCCCTGCGACGGAGGAGGCCAAGCGCTGGCTCAAGCGCAACGGCAGCCTGCTGCACGCGGTCGATTTCGGCTAGCTTCAGCGGCGATCTGCCAGCGCCTCGCGGATTTTCTTGTCCGTATTGTACTGCCCCAGTGCATAGACCGCCCAGATCGCGGCCGGCAGCCAGCCGATCAGCGTCACCTGCAGGATGAGGCAGATGATGCCGGCAATCGGGCGCCCGATGGTGAAGAACACGAGGAAGGGCAGGAGGATGGCGATGATGAGCCGCATGGTCGTCTCCGGTCTTGGTCTCCCCTCCATATGGGCGCTGTATCCGTCCATGCAAGGGTGCCGGCTTCGGCCCTGTCGCCGCCGTCTTTCGGCTCGACTCTTCGGGTGATTCGTGCGACTCCCTCGACCATGACACTCGACATCAAAATCTGCGGGCTGAAGACCGAAGAGGCCGTCGACAGGGCCGTCGCGCTCGGCGCCAGCCATATCGGCTTCATCTTCTTTCCGAAAAGCCCGCGCAACATCGAGCCCGCCGATGCCGGCCGGCTGGCGGAGCGGGCGCGCGGCCGCGCGAAGATCGTCGCCGTCACCGTCAATGCCGACAGCGACACGCTGGACGAGATCGTCGACCAGCTCTCCCCCGATATTCTCCAGCTTCACGGTTCGGAAAGCCCGGAGCGGGTGCTGACCGTCAAGGCGGTCTATGGCCTGCCGGTGATGAAGGCCTTTTCCGTGCGCGAAGCGGACGATCTCAAGAAGATCGACCCCTATATCGGCATTGCCGACCGCTTCCTCTTCGATGCCAAGCCGCCGGCGGGTTCGGAGCTTCCGGGCGGCAACGGCGTCTCCTTCGACTGGAACCTCATGCATCTGCTTGACGGCGGCGTCGATTACATGCTTTCGGGTGGGCTGAACAAGGATAACCTCGCCGAGGCCATCCGGATGACCGGCGCTCCCGGCATCGACGCGAGTTCCGGCGTCGAGCGCGCGCCCGGCGTCAAGGACCTCGGCCTGATGGAAGCGTTTTTTGAGGCGGCACGACAGGCGGAACGCGAAACCGCCGCCGCAGGGAGAGGCAAGTGAACCAGTCACCCAACCTGAATTCCTACCGCGAGGGTCCGGACGAGGACGGCCGTTTCGGCATCTTCGGCGGGCGCTTCGTCGCCGAGACCCTGATGCCGCTGATCCTCGACCTTCAGGAAGAGTGGAACAAGGCCAAGACCGACCCGGCCTTCCAGGCGGAGCTGAAGGACCTCGGCGCCCACTATATCGGCCGCCCGAGCCCTCTCTATTATGCCGAGCGCCTGACGCAGCATCTCGGCGGCGCGAAGATCTACTTCAAGCGCGAGGAGCTGAACCACACCGGCTCGCACAAGATCAACAATTGCATCGGCCAGATCCTGCTCGCCAAGCGCATGGGCAAGACGCGCATCATCGCCGAGACCGGCGCCGGCCAGCATGGCGTGGCCTCGGCCACCGTCGCCGCGCGCTTCGGCTTCCCCTGCGTCGTCTATATGGGCGCGACGGATGTCGAGCGTCAGGCGCCGAACGTCTTCCGCATGAAGCTGCTCGGCGCGGAAGTGCGTCCCGTCACGGCCGGCCACGGCACGCTGAAGGACGCCATGAACGAGGCGCTGCGCGACTGGGTCACCAATGTCGAGGACACCTATTACCTGATCGGCACCGCCGCCGGCCCGCATCCCTATCCGGAGCTGGTGCGCGACTTCCAGGCCGTCATCGGCGTGGAAGCGCGCGAGCAGATGCTCGCCGCCGAAGGCCGCCTGCCGGACATGGTCGTCGCCGCCGTCGGCGGTGGCTCCAATGCCATCGGCCTCTTCCATCCCTTCCTCGATGACAAGAACGTCCAGATCGTCGGCGTCGAAGCCGGCGGCAAGGGCCTCGACGGCGAGGAGCACTGCGCTTCGCTGACGGCCGGCTCACCGGGCGTCCTGCATGGCAACCGTACCTACCTGCTGCAGGATGCCGATGGCCAGATCAAGGAAGGCCACTCGATCTCCGCCGGTCTCGACTATCCCGGCATCGGCCCGGAACATGCCTGGCTGCACGATATCGGCCGCGCCGAATATGTCCCGATCATGGATGACGAGGCGCTGGAGGCCTTCCAGCTTCTGACGAAGCTCGAAGGCATCATCCCGGCGCTGGAGCCGAGCCACGCCGTCGCCGAGGTGATCAAGCGCGCGCCGAAGATGGGCAAGGACCAGATCATCCTGATGAACCTCTCCGGCCGCGGCGACAAGGACATCTTCACCGTCGGCAAGATCCTCGGCATGGAGCTCTAAGATGACCGCACGCATGGACAAACGTTTCGCGGATCTCGCGGCGGAAGGCCGCCCGGCCCTCGTCACCTATTTCATGGGCGGCGATCCGGATTATGCGAGCTCGCTGGAGATCATGAAGGCGCTGCCGAAGGCCGGCTCCGACGTCATCGAGCTCGGCATGCCCTTCTCCGACCCGATGGCCGACGGCCCGGCGATCCAGCTCGCCGGCCAGCGCGCGCTGAAGGGCGGCCAGACGCTCGCCAAGACGCTGCAGATGGCCCGCGACTTCCGCAAGGAGGACGATGCGACGCCGATCGTGCTGATGGGCTACTACAACCCGATCTATATCTACGGCGTCGAGCGTTTCCTGAACGACGCGCTGGAAGCCGGTATCGATGGCCTCATCGTCGTCGACCTGCCGCCGGAAATGGATGACGAGCTCTGCATCCCGGCGCTCGCCAGGGGCATCAACTTCATCCGCCTCGCAACCCCGACCACGGACGAGAAGCGCCTGCCGGCCGTCCTGAAGAACACGTCGGGCTTCGTCTACTACGTCTCGATGAACGGCATCACCGGCTCGGCCCTGCCCGACCCCTCTCTCATCGGCGGCGCGGTCGGCCGCATCAAGGCGCATACGAAGCTGCCGGTCTGCGTCGGCTTCGGCGTCAAGACGGCCGAGCATGCCCGCGCCATCGGCGCGTCGGCGGACGGCGTCGTCGTCGGCACCGCCATCGTCAACCAGATCGCCTCCAGCCTCACGGCGGAAGGCACGGCAAGCGCCGCCACCGTCGCTGGTGTCGAGACGCTGGTCATGAGCCTCGCATCGGGCGTGCGTGCATCGCGCCTTGCGGCGGCGGAGTAAAGTTCCCACATGGGAACCATTGTAACGGGAGCTAGACCGTGAACTGGATCACGAATTACGTTCGGCCGAAGATCAACTCGATGCTTGGCCGCCCTGACCGGGATGTACCGGAAAATCTCTGGATCAAGTGCCCGGAAACCGGCGAGATGGTGTTCCACCGCGATCTCGAGGAAAACAAGTGGGTCATCCCGGCTTCGGGTTACCACATGAAGATGCCGGCCAAGGCCCGCCTGAAGGACCTCTTCGACGAAGGCGTCTACGAGTCCCTGCAGCAGCCGAAGGTCGCGCAGGACCCGCTGAAGTTCCGCGATTCGAAGAAATACACGGACCGCCTGAAAGACAGCCGCGCCAAGACCGAGCTGGAGGACACGATCCTTGCCGGGGTCGGCAAGGTGCGCGGCGTCAAGCTCGTCGCCGTCGTGCACGAATTCGCCTTCATGGGCGGCTCGCTCGGCATTGCCGCCGGCGAGGCGATCATCAAGGCCTTCGAGCGCGCCATCGCGGAAAAGTGCCCGCTCATCATGTTCCCCGCCTCCGGCGGCGCGCGCATGCAGGAAGGCATCCTCTCGCTGATGCAGCTTCCGCGCACCACGGTCGCCGTGGAGATGCTGAAGGAAGCGGGCCTGCCCTATATCGTCGTGCTCACCAACCCGACGACGGGCGGCGTGACGGCTTCCTACGCCATGCTGGGCGATATCCATCTCGCCGAGCCGGGCGCGGAAATCTGCTTCGCCGGCAAGCGCGTCATCGAGCAGACCATCCGCGAGAAGCTGCCGGAAGGCTTCCAGACCTCGGAATACCTGCTCGACCACGGCATGGTCGACATGGTCGTCAAGCGCCACGACATTCCCGATACGCTGGCCCGTCTTCTCAAAATCCTGATGAAGAAGCCGGCGGCATCCGCGGCCGCGAACGGCGCCCTCGCCATCGCGGCCCAGTGACATGACCGGCGTGGCGGCCAGCGAGGCGGCGGCGGAGATCGAGAAGCTTCTCGGTCTCCATCCCAAGGGGTTCGATCTTTCGCTGGACCGCATCACGCGGCTTCTCTCCGCGCTCGGTAATCCGCACCTGAAACTGCCGCCGGTCATCCATGTGGCCGGCACCAACGGCAAGGGCTCGGTCACGGCTTTCTGCCGGTCGATCCTGGAGGCCGAGGGCCTTTCCGTCCACGTCCACACCTCGCCCCATCTCGTCAACTGGCACGAGCGCTATCGCCTCGGCGTCAAGGGCGGGCGCGGCCGCTTCGTCGAAGACGCCGTCCTTGCCGATGCGGTGCGCCGCGTCGCAGAGGCCAATGGCGGCGAGAAGATCACCGTCTTCGAAATCCTGACGGCCGTCACCTTCCTGCTGTTTTCCGAGCACCCGGCGGACGTCGCGATCATTGAGGTCGGCCTCGGCGGCCGCTTCGACGCGACCAATGTCATTCAGCATCCCGCCGTCTCGGTCATCATGCCGATCTCGCTCGATCACCAGGCCTATCTCGGTGATCGCGTCGAGCTGATCGCCGCCGAGAAGGCCGGCATCATGAAGCGCGGCGCGCCCGTCGTCATCGGCTTCCAGAGCGAAGAAGCGGCCCGCGACGTGCTGATCGAGACCGCCGAGCGCCTCGGCTGCCCCTATGCCGTCTACGGCCAGGATTTCATGGCGCACGAGGAATATGGCCGCCTCGTCTACCAGGACGAGTTCGGCCTCGCCGACCTGCCGCTGCCGCGCCTGCCGGGCCGCCACCAATATGCCAATGCCGCCGCCGCCATCCGTGCCGTCAAGGCGGCGGGCCTTGCGGTGTCGGAACATGCCATGGAAATCGGCCTTGCCCGCGTCGAATGGCCGGGCCGCCTCCAGCGGCTGCCGGATGGCGCGCTGCTTCGGCTTGCCCCGCGCGGCAGCGAGATCTGGGTCGACGGCGGCCACAATCCCGGCGCCGGCCAGGTGATTTCCGAGACCATGGCGAATTTCGAGGAGCGCGAGGCGCGCCCGCTCTTCCTCGTCACCGGCATGATCAACACGAAGGACCCGGTCGGCTATTTCGAGCCTTTCGGCGGCCTTGCCGAGCGCGTCTTCACGGTGCCGATTCGCGGCTCCGATGCCGGCCTCGACCCGGTGTCGCTCGCCGATGACGCCGCCCGCGCCGGCCTCGACGCCGCGCCGCTCTCGACCGTCGCAGAGGCGCTCGCCGAAATCGCCCGCATCACCGCGGAGGACTCCGTCCCCCCGCGCATCCTCATCGGCGGCTCGCTCTATCTCGTCGGCGACGTCCTCGCCGACAACGGCACGCCGCCGGCCTGAAGCAATCCTGCAGAAATGCGTGGCGCCAGGTGTCAGCCAGGCGCGGAGCGTTCGAAAGGGCCGACAAATGCGGTCCCTCTCCTGCCGCATGGATCCTCGGCTCAAGGCCGAGGATGACGTCGCGGGTGGGATGACGCTCGCCAAAAAATAAGCCCGGCACGAAGGCCGGGCTTGATCTTGTCCAATCGCGGTCCGTTCAGGCGGCGCTGGAAATCCACGAGGAGAGGGCCGTCTTCGGCGCGGCGCCGACCTTGATGTCGGCGACTTCGCCGCCCTTGAACAGGGCGAGCGTCGGAATGGAGCGTACGCCGTACTGGGCGGCGAGTTCCGGGTTCTCGTCGATGTTCAGCTTGGCGACCTTCACCTTGCCGGCGAGCTCCGAGGAGATCTCCTCGAGCGCTGGCGCGATCATCTTGCAGGGGCCGCACCATTCGGCCCAGAAATCGACGACGACCGGCTCTGCGGAATTGAGGACTTCGGCCTGGAAATTGGACTGGTCGACTTTGACGGTAGCCATGAGGCTCTCCTTGAATGGTGATCGTTGGTCAGGATGTGATGCTGGCGGCGCCCGGTTTCAAGGCCGGCCGACGGCGGAATGTCCTTTTCGGTATCTCACTTCGAGGCAAGTTCGGCAAGGCTTGCCTCCATGCGGGCGGCGTCCAGCCAGTAGGTTTTTGCCGCTTCCGTGTAGATCAGCCCGCAACGGATTTCCCGTCCGGGATAGAGCGGGGAAAGGATCGCGCGGTAGATCGCAAGCTGCGCCCGGTGCTCGAACGGAACCTCGTCCACCGAGCCCGGCGGCACGCGGTTCGTCTTGAAATCGACGATCTCGACCGCGCTTTCCGTCACCGCCATGCGGTCGATACGCCCCGAGACGGCATAGTCCCGGCTGCCGAGCGCCAGCGTGCCCATGATCGAGACCTCCGCCCGCGCCGCGGGCGAAAAGATCGCCGCAAGGCTTTCGTCATCGATGACGGCCAGCGCCGCCGCGATGAGCGCGGTCCGTGCGCTTTCCGGCCAGTTTGCCGCCGCCCGTTCCAGATAGCGCCGCGCCGCCGCCGCGCGCTCCACAGGTTCGAAGGCGGGCAGGACTTGCAGGAAGCGGTGCAGGATGCGCCCGCGCTCCAGCGCGAGCCCGGCCCCCTGAGCGCCGCCCTTCCGGCCGAACAGCGCCGAGGGCACCAGGAGGTCCGCCTTGTCCGTCTCGATCACCGCCGCCGCGCCGGAAGGGCTGAGCGGCCGCGGCAGGGATTTCTGCGGCGGCAGGGAACGTCCCAGCGCCTCTGGCAGCGCCGCCTGCGGCTTCTGTTCGGCTGCCGTCGTGATGACCTCGCCGACCGCCGCGGCGCCCGCCTCGCGCCAGGCGAGGCCCTGCCAGCTTTCGCTCACGGTCGCGAAGGTGGCTTCCACGCAACGCGCGTCATCGGCGGAAAGCGCGGCCGCGATCATCGGGTGCCAGGTATCCTTGTTCTCCTGCCGGCCGCGATAGCCGCAGACGACGAGCCGGTCGGCCGCGCGCGTCATCGCCACATAGAGCAGCCGGCGATATTCCTCCTCCGCCCCCGCCTTGATCCGCTCGGCATCCGCCTCGGTCATGGCGTTTCCGAGGTCCTTCAGCGGCAGCCAGGCCGGCAGGCCGCCGGCAAGGCTTGGTGCCGCAAGGAAGCGTAGCTGCGGCATGTGGCTGTGGCTGAAGGCCTTCGCCCCGCCATCGACGAGGAAGACGACCGGCGCCTCCAGCCCCTTGGCCGCATGCACGGTCATGATACGGATCTCGCCGCGCGCCTTGTCCTGCTCGCGCTTGACGGTCGGCGCCTCCAGTTCCAGCGTCGAGACGAAGGCCTGCAGGCCCGGCAGGCCGTTGTCCTCCTGCTCCAGCGCGAAGGTCAGGAATTCGTCGATGATCTCGCCCGCCTCCGCTCCGAGCCGCGCAAGGAAGGCCCGTCGCCCGCCGCCTGCGCCGAGAATGCGCGCATAGAAGTCATGCACGGACTGGCCGCGCGCATCGCGAATGGTGCCTTCGAGCCGGCGAACGACCGCCGCCAGCCTCTCATCCGTCTCCGCCACGTCGCGAAGCCGCGCCCAGAGCGTCTGCTTCCCGCCGCGCCGGGCGGCAAGCTCGAACAGGGTTTCCTCGTCGAGCCCGAACAGCGGGCTCTTCAAGAGCGCCGCCAGCGAAAGATCGTCCTCCGGCAGCACGGCAAAGCGGCCGAGCGCCATCAGGTCCTGCACGGCGATATGCTTCGTCAGCACCAGCCGGTCCGCGCCGGCGACAGGCAGGTTGTGCCGCTGTTTCAGAGTGCGGGTCAGCGCGTTGACGAAGGCGTCGCGCTTGCGCACCAGCACGATCACGTCGCCGGCCTCCATCGGCCGCGCCTTGCCCTTTTCCGTCACGCTCTCGCGGCCGATCCAGCCGGCCAGCGTATCGGCGATGCGCCGGGCGAGCACATTGATCGGCGCTTCCTCGGCGACGGCGTCGAAGGGCGCCGTCCAGTCCTCCTCGTCGAGCCCCGGCGGCGCGGCGATCACCTCCCAGATATCGACCGCGCCCGGCTCGCGCCCGCGATTGGAGGCATGCACGATCTCGCCGCCGCCCGGCGTCAGCCCGCGCGCATTGGCGGGATCGAGAAACACCCGGTCGACCGCCGAAAGCACGTCCCGCGTCGAGCGGAAGGAAAGCAGCAGCCGGATCGGGCTGAACGCCGCCTCCGCAACCTGCGTGCGGCGGGAGACCTCGCGTCCCTCCTCGGCGAACCGCTCCGGCCGCGCCCCCTGAAAGGAATAGATCGACTGCTTCTCGTCCCCCACCGCGAAGATCGTGCGCCCGGCGATGCGCGCCGTTTCGCCGGCGAAGAAATCGTCCGTCAGCGCCTTCACGATCTGCCATTGCCGCGGGCTGGTATCCTGCGCCTCGTCGACGAGGATATGGTCGATGCCCTGGTCGAGCTTGTAATGCACCCAGGCGCTCACCCGCTCGCGCGTCAGAAGCGACGCGGTGCGGTCGATCAGGTCGTCGAAATCGAGCAGGCTGCGCGCGCGCTTCAGGTCCTCGTAGTCGCCGATCAGCCGCTCGGCGATGACGAGCGCGGCAAGCGTCGCCTCGTACATGCGCAAGCGCCGCAGCCGGTCGTCGCAGGCGATCACATGGGCCTGCGCGGCCTGCAGCGCCGCTTCGAGATGGGGCGCGCTGTCCTTTACCTTCTTGGAGAAGAACGAGCGCTCCAGGCTGCGCGGCGTGCCGGTGCCGGTGAAGAAGAGGTCGTGCAGCGCCGCCCGCCGCGCCTCGGCATCCGTCAGCCGCGCGACGCCGCGCAATCCGGCGGCGGAAGCCTTCACCGTCTCGCTGCCGAGCGCTTCGGCAGCGGCGAGGTAGCTTTCCAGCATCGTGCCCTGCAAGCCGTCGAGCGGCCAGAAGGCGGCAAGGATGTCCTCCGCCGTCTCGTCCGGCGCCAGCCCGATTTCCCGGCGAAGCACCGCCTCCGCACCGCCGGCCTTTTCAGTGGCTTCGAGGAATTCGCGGATCGGCCCGCGGCTGGCGACGATGTCGGAGATAAGCTTTTCCAGTCCCGTATCGTCGGCGATGTCGAGCACGGTGGCGAAGGCGGCGGCGAGCGTCCGGTCGTCCTCGCTGGCCGTCGCGGTCAGGAGGGTCCGTCGCGCATCTGCCAGCAGCACGGCCGCCGCCCGGTCGTCGAGCACGGAAAAATGCCCGGCGACATTGGCTTCCAGCGGGAACTGGTGCAGCAGCGCCTCGCAGAAGGCGTGGATGGTCTGGATCTTCAGTCCGCCCGGCGTTTCCAGCGCGCGGGCGAAGAGCCGCCGCGCCTCGGCGAGCTTGAGGAGGTCCGGCCGCTCGCCCTCGATGGCCGCCACCCGGTCGGAGAGCGCCTCGTCGGAGAGCGTCGCCCATTCCGCCAGCCGCTCGAAGACGCGGTTCGACATTTCCGAGGCGGCGGCCTTGGTATAGGTCAGGCAAAGAATGGCCGATGGCCGGCAGCCGGCGAGCAGCAGGCGGATGACGCGCTGCGTCAGCACATGCGTCTTGCCCGAGCCGGCATTGGCCGAGACCCAGGCCGAGCGGCGCGGATCGGAGGCTATCGCCTGTTTCTGCGTGGTCCAGTCCAGCCAGGCGGCGGGCTCGGTGGAGACGGGCCGGTCTTCCTCAAGCATCCTCGCCCTCCCCGCTGTTTTCGGCGGACGACCATTCGGCGACGCGCGCCAGATGGTCGTATTCCCCGCCATAGTCCCGTTCCTGCTCGGGGATCAGCCGCGAGGCGAAGCCGTAGCGCCCCGCGATCAGCCCTGTCAGCAGCTTCTCCAACTCCGTCAGCGCTTCCTCGGCAAGGTCGGATGCCGATTTCGGCGTCGCATTGGCGGATTTCGCATGCTCGTTGTTGACCTGCTCCTCCTTGAACCGTTCGCCGGGTTTGAGGCGGACATAGAGAAGGTTCGCCGGCTCGCGGATACCGGGGCCACGAAACGCCCCACGCTTGATCGCCGCCGCCTCCAGCGCGAGCTGCGGGTCGAGCAGCGCGCGCGCCACCTTCAGGGAAGGCGTGCTGCCGGTCTTGTAGTCGAGAAGATCGGCGCTGCCGTCAGGCAGGATGTCGATGCGGTCGGCAATGCCGGTGAGCCGCACGCCGCTCAGCGCGAGGTCGAGCGAGGCCGGCACTTCCGTCAGGCTTTCCCGCACGCTGCCTGCCCGCTTCAAGTGCCAGTCCACGAAAGCGCGGGCGACGGCGGCGAAGCGCGGCCGCCAGACAGCGTCGATATGCGGCGGCAGGGCGACCGCATCAAATTCCTCCTTGAGAATCCGGCTTATCAGCGCAAGCGGTTCGCCGGTTGCCTCCTCCCGCACGAAGCGGTCGACGATCCGGTGATAGAGCGAGCCGCGCTCGGCCGGGCCGGGATCGAGATTGAACGGCGCGATGGGATCGAGCCGGAGGATATGCTGGGCATAGATCGCGTAGGGGTCGCGCCGCAGCCGGCCGATCTGGCTGAAGGAATATTTCTTCGGCTGCAACTCCGCAGGCGGCCGCGGCGCCGGGCGCGGGGCATTCGGCACCGGCGCGCTCCTGTCCACCGCATTCGCCCAGTCGATGAAGCTTTTGCCGCGCGCGCGCAGGTCGCCGGCGAGGGCGGGGCCACCAACGGCGAGCAGCCGTTGCAGCCAGCGCGAGGCGACGGTGGGGGCGGTGCCGTTGCGCAGCGCCCGCGTCAGGATGAGTTTCGGTGCGCCGGCGGCCATTTGCAGGTCGTGGCCGAGTTGGCCGATGCGCCGCTCCGGTGGTTCCAGCCCGATCTCCACCTTCATGATGCGGGAGAGGAAGGCATCGTTCGCCGCCTGTCCCGGCCAGGTGCCCTCGTTGAGCCCGCCGATCACGACGGTATCGACGCTTTGCAGGCGCGATTCGAGCGCACCGAAGATGAACACGCGCGGATGGCGCATGGAGCGCGGCTTGACGCTCTCGCTCGTCGCCAGCGCCTCGATGATATCGCACCATTGCGGCCCGTCGGCCTCGATCTGCCCGTCCGTCTCGATGACGCTTTTCAGGAGGTTCGCAAGGCTGTCGCCGGCCTCGCCCGACCAGAGCGCGGCAAGGTCGCCGCGCGCGTCCGCCACCACCGCCTCCAGCGCCCGCCCGGTCCGCTCCGCCCAGTCGGAGAGCGGCAGCTTCGAGGAGAAGCGCCGCCCTGTCCGGCTTTGCTGTACGAGGAGGCCGGTCAGCGGCTCGACCGCGTCGGCGATCCGGCGCGCAAGGTCACGAGCCAGCGGAAGGGCTTCCGCCGGCAGCGCTGTGCGCCAGAAAGGTGGGTGCCGATCCCCTGCCTGCTGCGCGATGGCGGCCTCCAGCAGCGGTTCCAGCGTGGAAATGTCGATCTCCGCCGTGCCGCCGCGCAGCGCCGTCAATTCCAGTGCGGTTACGGCCGCGCGCATCGCGGCTTCGGCAAGGCCGAAGTGGGCGAGGGGGTGTTTCAGGAGGGCAACCAGCGGCACCGGATCGCCGGGCCGTAGCGCCGCCTCCGTGAGGAGGCGCAGCAGCGTTCCTTGCGGCGTGGAGAGCAGCGGCGTGCCGGCCGAATCGTCCGCCTCGATGCCGAAGCGGGCGAGTTCCGCAGCGACGCGCCGGCCGAGCTTGCGGTCCGGCGTGATCAGTGCCGCCTGCGCCTCCTCGCTGTCCTCCAGCGCGAGCCGCAGCGCGATGGCGATGGCCAGCGCCTCCTCGCGTTCGTTCGCGGCTTCCACGAGCGACACGTCGCGGAACGCTTGCGCCATCCGGCCGGCATCCAGCGTGCCGCGGACCTCGCCCCAGCCGGCCGTCGCCTGTGTCGGCAGGAAGGCGCTGGAGAGGATTTTCGTGCGGTATTCCAGCATTTCGGGCGGTGCGCCCAGCGTTTCCACATCGGCGCGCGTGCAGCCCATGCGGGCGAGCAGCCGGTGGAGGCCGTATTGCGGATGGCTGCGGGAGGCGGCGTCCGGCTTCTGGGCGCCGTCCTGCCGGCCGACCAGCATCCATTCCGTGTCCGACATGAAGCGGTCGAGCCCCGGCAGGATGACGACGCCGTTCGGCAGCTCTGCGACGGCGGCGATCAGCCCGGCCGTCGCGGGGATGGAGCCCGTCGAGCCGGCAATGATGACGGGGCCGCTGGGCGGGGAATGGCGATAGCGCTCCGTCTCGGCGTGGAGCGTCGCATTGCGCCGGAGGGAGGGCGAGGAGCGGTTCAGCTCCGTCAGCCGCGCCGGCCAGAAATCGCTGGCGATCTTCAGGAATTCGGCGGTGAGCTGCCACCAGAGCGCATGGTTGGAAGTGTCGAGATTCTCCAGCGCCGACCAGTCGAGCTCCTCCGTCTCCATCGCGTCGATGATCTCGGCTAGGTTGCGGGCAAGCCACACGGCGTCCGCCGGGCTTGCGGGGGCGACGAGCGGGCTGTCGGCATGGACGGACGTGACGGCGGCCGGCAGCCGGTTGCGCCAGGCAAGGACGAGGCGGGCGAGTTCGAGAAGCCGCGTCGGGCCGGAAAGCGGCTCGGCCATGTCGAGAAGGGCGGGGGCCACCTCGTCGAAGAAGCCGCTGTCGTCGTCCGTCTCGCCGAGCGCCCGGATGGTGGGCAGGATGGCCGAGCGCCCGCCGAAGAGATCGACGAATTCCGAGCGGATGACGCGGGCCGAGCGCCGGGTCGGCACATAGATGGTGACGTCGGCCAGCGCCAGCGGATCGGCGGGATCGTAGGTGAAGCCGGGAACGAGCCGCCCGTCGACGAGGCTTTGCGCGACCGTCTTCAGGAAGGGCAGGCTCGCCAGGATCGAATAGATGCGGCCGCCCGCGCGCGTCGTCATGATTGCCACCGGTTCGAAGAGGCCGCGGCCGCGCCTCCCCCCTCATCCGACCCTGCGGGCCACCGTCTCCCCGCAGGGGAGAAGGGAAAACGAGAGGCTTGCAATCTTGTCCTTCTCCTCGCCGGGGTGCCGGCAGGCTTATCAAGGGGCGCGATCCCCTGCGGCCCTGCGGCCCTCATGCCGCCGCCTCGCGGAAGGCGCCGATCACGGCCTCCGCCGCGCCGATGGCCTCGGGCGTGCCCACCGTGATCCAGTGGCCTTCCAGCATGATGCCGCGCAGCCGGCCCGCTTCGATGGCGCGGTCGAAATAGATGTTGAGGTTGAAGGCGTCACTGGGCGCATCGTCGAGCAGCGCCGGCATCAGCGCGAGCGCGCCGGCATAGACGACGGGCGTGCCGCTGCCTTCCCGGTAGCGGGTGAGGCGGCCTTCCATATCGAGCGAAAAGTCCTTCTTGCCGTTGTGCCCGGTCGTGTCCTCCAGCTTCACGCAGAGCATGAGGATGTCCATGGTCTCGGGATCGAAGCTTTCCGCGAGCCGCTGGAGATTGGTCTTCTGGTCGGATTTTTCGCCGATCCAGAAGAGATCGGCGTTCATGACGAGCACGGGTTCGCGGCCGAGCAGCTTCAGACCCTTCGCAAGCCCGCCGCCGGAATTCATCAGCCGGTCCGTTTCGTCGGAAAGGATGATCTCCGGCACCGTCCGGCTGGCGAGATGCGCCGTCATCTGGTCGGCGAAATGATGCACGTTGACGACGGCGCGCTTCACGCCCGCTTCGGCCAGCGCATCCAGCCCGTAGTCGATCATCGGCTTGCCGGCGATCGGCACCAGCGGTTTCGGCATGGTGTCGGTGATGGGGCGCAGGCGCGTTCCAAGGCCGGCGGCCAGCACCATGGCGTCTTCGATCTTCATCGGGGCACTCGCGCTATGATTCGGTCGCGAGGATTCCAGCCTTTTCGCACCAGACGCGCAAGGGGGCGAGGTCGGGATGGGAAAGCGCCTGCGTCAGATAACGGAAGGTGCGCGGCATGTGGCGCATATAGGCGGGCTTGCCGTCGCGCTGCATCAGCCGCACCCAGATGCCGACTAGCTTGCAATTGCGCTGCGCCGCCATGACGTGCCAGTCGCGCAGGAAGCGCTGCCGGTCGAAGCCGCCCTGTTCCTCGCGCAGCGAGAGGTAGCGGGCCAGCATGCCGTCCGCGAGGTCATCGGGAATATCGACGCGGGCGTCCTGCACCAGCGAGGCGACATCATAGGCCGAGGGGCCGATCATCGCATCCTGGAAATCGATGATGCCGACCCGGTCGATGCCTGCCGCCTCCGGCCGCCAGATGATGTTCGGCGAATGGAAGTCGCGCAGCAGGAGATTGTGCTCGGCCGCCGAAAGGCTGGCGATCAGCCCGTCCCATATGGCGATGTACTCTTGGCGCTCATCCTCGCTCGCCGGCGTGCCCCGTTTCCAGGGCAGATACCAGTCGGTGAGGAGGCTCACCTCGATCTGCATGGCGTCCCGGTCGAAATCCGGTACCCGATGGACGATGCCATCGGCAACCGGCAGATCGCGCGCAAAAACCTGCCCGTGCATATGCGCAAGGCAGGCGGCGCTCTCCAGATAGCGCTCCGCGATCGGCGCGCCCTCCGCATCGAGAACGCCCTCGCTGCCGAGGTCCTCGATCAAGAGGATGCCTTGTTCGATATCCGCCTCGTAGATGGCGGGCGCGCGAAGACCGCGGGAAACGAGGTGCCGGCCGACCGCGATGAACGGCTTCACGTCCTCGGCGATATGGGCGATCTGCTGGTAATATTTGCCATGGGCGAGGATCGGGCCGGGCGTGTGGCGCGGCGCGTCCATCAGCACATAGCGCGTGCCGCCGGACGTGACATGCTCATAGGCACGCACGGAGGCATCGCCCGTCAGGTGCCGGCGGGCGGCATCCCGGTAGCCGGCTTCGTCGAGGAAGGCGCGGATGGCGAGGGAGCGCCCGATGCGGGCAAGCGCCGGTGCCGGGCCGTCGATGACGACGCGCCGGCCCTCGCCTTCATGCGTGAAGGTGAGGGTGATACCGTCGGCGGGCAGGGCGCCTTCGCCCTTTTCCGGCCATTCGACGAGGCAGATGCCGTCGGCAAGTGCCTCGTCGAAGCCGAGTTCGTCGATCTCGGCGGCATCCGCGATGCGGTAGAGGTCGAAATGGGCGACGGGGAGCCTGAGATCGTAGCTCTGCACCAGCGTGAAGGTCGGGCTCGGTACCTCCAGAAAGGCATCGTCCGCGATGGCGCGGATCACCGCGCGCGAGAAGGTCGACTTGCCGGCGCCGAGATCGCCGGAGAGCGCGACACAGTCGCCGCGCTTCAACGCAATCGCCATGTCCTCGCCGAAGCGGATGGTCGCGGCTTCGTCGGCAAGGAAGATGTCGAGCGCCATGCGCCTATTCCGCTGCCGCGAACGAGGTCATCGTCGCCGAGGGAATACGCACGGTGACGTCCGTGCCGCGGCCCTCGTGGCTGTCGATCTTGACGGTGCCGTGGTGCAGGCTGACGAAACTCTCCACGATGGAAAGGCCGAGGCCTGCCCCGCCATGGCGGCCATGGCTCTCGAAGCGGTTGAACACGGTCTTCAGCACGTCCTGCGGAATGCCCGGCCCCCGGTCGGAGACCGTGAAGACGAGGTCGCTGCCCTCGCGCCAGCAGCGGAAGCCGATGGCGCTGCCGGCCGGCGCGAAATTCGCGGCATTGCCGAGCAGCTTGATGAGGATCTGCTTGAGCCGCTGCTGGTCGGCGACGATTGTGCCGAGATTGTCGGGCGCGGTGATCTCCAGCGTCACCTGCGCGTCGTGCAGCCGGTCGGCGAACTGCATCGACACGTCGTCGATGAGGTCCGTCAGGTTGATCTCGGTATAGTCGAGCTCCATGATGCCGGCATCGACGGTCGCAAGGTCGAGGATGTCGTTGACGATGGTCAGCAGCACCGCCGAGGAGGTCGCGATATGGTCGACATATTCGGCCTGCCGGTCGTTGAGGTCGCCCATGGTCGGCGTCTTCAGGAGGTCGGCGAAGCCGATGATGTTGGTCAGCGGCGAGCGCAGCTCGTAGGAGACGTGCTGCACGAAATCGTTCTTCAGGGCATCCGCCTTGCGCAGCGCCTCGTTCTTCTCGGTCAGCGCCCGGCTGACGCGCACGCTGTCGGTGACGTTGACGAAGGTCAGCATCGTCTGCGCGTTGGAGAGCGGAATGACCGCGAAGTCGAGGATGAGGCCGGTGCGCAGCTCCAGCACGCCCTGGCAGGAGGGGCGCTCGTCGTCGAAGCTGGTGATGATGTGCGCGAAGCGCTTCCAGCCGTCAGGCTTGTCGTAGGACGGCGCGCAGGCCTGCTCGATGGCGCGGATATGCGTGCCGGACTTCGCCTCGGCCTCGCTGATGCCCCACAGCGCCCGGAAGGCCGGGTTGGAGAGGCGGATGCGCCCGTCAGGGCTGAACACCGCGACGCCTTCGGCGAGGTGATCGATCGTCTCGTCCTGCACCTGCACCAGCGTGTTGTAGCGCGTCTCGAGATCGACCTTTTCCGTCAGGTTCTCGAAGACCCAGGTGGCGCCGCCCTGCGGGCGGGCGGTGGCGAAGACGCGCAGCGTCTGGCCGTTCGGCAGGTGCCAGAGGTCGGTCTGCGTATCGATGGCGCGGTAGACGGAAAGCGCGGTTTCCTTCCACTGCTTCCAGTTGAGCTGCTCCGGCAGCTTGCCGGCGGCGCGCAGGCGATCGAGCAGCTCGCCGTTGCCGGGCTTGCCTTCGAGGAAGGCCGTGTCGACCTCCCACATGGTCTGGAAGGCCTGGTTGTAGAATTGCAGGCGCTGGTCGCCATCGAAGATCGCGACGGGCGTCGCGAGATGGTCGAGCGTTTCGGCGTGGCTCTTCAGCGTGCGCGCCAGTTCCTCGCGCACCGCCTCGACATCGGAGACGTTGACGGCGATGCCGGCGGAGCCCGTCGTGCTGCGGGCGTCCACCACGTCGAAGAAGCTGCGGTTGCCGTGCACGACGGTCGAGACCTTGTCGCGGAACGGCGTGTCGTAGGTGGCGGTTGAGCGGATCCTTTCACGCGCGATGGTTGGCAGCAGCTCGCGGCCTTCGGTGACCGCGCCCGCCGCGTCCCTCGCCTCGACGGCCTCGGCATAGGCTTCGTTCACCCAGGCGAGCGAGCCGTCGGCGGCGCGCTGCCAGACGGGCAGGTCGATCTGGTCGAGCAGGCCCTGCAGGGTCGTCAGCGCGGCGACCAGCCGGTCGCGCTCCAGCTTCAGCTCGGCGGCTTCCGCGCGCAGATTGTTGAGCGCCACGAAGCGCACGAAGGCCTGCCCGCCCGAAACGCGGCCCTGCGCTTCCAGCACCTCCTCGCGGGTGGTTTCCACGACGAGGTCGAAGCTCTGGGCCTGCGAGCGCAGTTTTTCGACGGCGCGCTCGATCTCGCTGGCGGAGGCCGGCTTCAGCCAGCGGCCGAAGGCAAGGAAATCGCGGTCGGCCTGCGGCGCGCCGGTTTCCGGCGGCAACTGGCCCAGGAATTCCGGCTTGCCGGAAAGGCCGTCCCACATGACGATGCGGCGGTTCTTGTCGCCGATCAGCGCCTGCAGGCGGGAAACGGTGTGGCGCGCGTCGGAAAGGTGCGCGCGCAGCTCGCGGTGCTCGGCCTCCATGCGGCCGCGCTGGCGGATCATCCAGAGCGCCGAGATCATCGCCGCCGACAGGACGCCGAGCATCATGGATCCGGTGACGATCTCCGTGGTGGCGAGATGGCCGGCGGCATGCGCCGGGCCGGCAAGGGCAAGCGATGCCAGCGCCGAGCCGGCCGCAAGGATGCGCCTGCCGCGGCCCGTCAGCCAGCCGTTAACCATATTTGCATTTTGCGGCGCAAGTCTATGCGCCGTATCCCGCCCCGGCAGGCTGAAAGCCTGCCCGGAACGGCCTCGTTTCTGTTCCGCCATCATCCCCGGTATGTCTCCGTCCGTTTGCCGCCTGATCGACAAGACATCCCAATCCGGCGCGCAAGGTCCGCATCTCCACGCCGAATCAACGCCTTAAACGATACTTGTTTCACGAATCGTCGGGAAGGGACGGGGGCAAAAAAGAGGCGGCGCGCCTTGTCAAGCGCGCCGCCTCTAGATGTTGTGGATAATCCGGGTAAGGATCAGTACCTGTAGTGCTCGGCCTTGAACGGACCCTGCGGCGTCACGCCGATATAGCCGGCCTGCTCCTCGGAAAGTTCCGTGAGGCGGGCGCCGAGCTTGGCGAGATGCAGGCGCGCGACCTTCTCGTCGAGCTGCTTGGGCAGGATGTAGACTTCGTTCTGGTAGTTCTCGCCCTTGGTGTAGAGCTCGATCTGGGCCAGCACCTGGTTCGAGAACGAGGCGGACATGACGAAGGACGGGTGGCCGGTCGCGTTGCCGAGGTTGAGCAGGCGGCCTTCCGAGAGCAGGATCATGCGGTTGCCCTTCGGGAACTCGATCATGTCGACCTGCGGCTTGATGTTCGTCCACTTGAAATTGCGGAGCGCGGCGACCTGGATCTCGTTGTCGAAGTGGCCGATATTGCCGACGATCGCCATGTCCTTCATCTCGCGCATGTGCTCGATGCGGATGACGTCCTTGTTGCCGGTGGTGGTGATGAAGATGTCGGCGCTGGAGACGACGTCCTCGATCTGCACCACTTCGAAGCCGTCCATCGCGGCCTGCAGGGCGCAGATCGGGTCGATTTCCGTGACCTTGACGCGGGCGCCGGCACCGCGGAGCGATGCGGCAGAGCCCTTGCCCACGTCGCCGTAGCCGCAGACGACGGCGACCTTGCCGGCCATCATCACGTCGGTGCCGCGGCGGATGCCGTCGACCAGCGATTCCTTGCAGCCGTACTTGTTGTCGAACTTCGACTTGGTGACGCTGTCGTTGACGTTGATCGCCGGGAAGGGCAGCAGGCCCTTCTGCTGGAGCTGGTAGAGACGGTTGACGCCGGTGGTCGTCTCTTCCGTAACGCCCTTGATCGCGTCGCGCTGCTTCGTGAACCAGCCCGGGGAGGCGGCAAGGCGCTTCCTGATCTGCGCGAAGAGGATTTCCTCTTCTTCCGAACCGGGATTCGTCAGCACGTTCTCGCCGGCTTCGGCGCGGGCGCCGAGCAGGATGTACATGGTGGCGTCGCCGCCGTCGTCGAGGATCATGTTGGAAAGGCCGCCGTCAGCCCACTGGAAGATCTTGTCCGTATACTGCCAGTATTCGGTGAGGCTTTCGCCCTTGACGGCATAGACCGGAATGCCGGCGGCGGCGATGGCGGCGGCGGCGTGGTCCTGCGTGGAGAAGATGTTGCACGAGGCCCAGCGGACGTCGGCGCCGAGCGCGACCAGCGTCTCGATGAGGACGGCGGTCTGGATGGTCATGTGCAGCGAGCCGGTGATGCGCGCGCCCTTGAGAGGCTTGGATGCGCCGAACTCTTCGCGGCAGGCCATCAGGCCCGGCATTTCCGTCTCGGCGATCTGAATTTCCTTGCGGCCGAAATCGGCGAGCCCGATATCGGCGACGTGGTAGTCCTGCGTGGTGGTCATCAAAAATCTCCAGTCGTGATGGCGCTTCCTATCAGGAAACGGCGACTGGAGCAACCGGACATAAAGAAGTCTTTATATCCTTATGTCGGCGGGTGGTTTACATTTCCTCGCCGAAGCGGTCGGCGATGAGCGCGTCCAGCGCGTCGAGCACCTCGCGCGCCTGGCTGCCCGTCGCGGTGACGAGCACGCTGCAGCCGGGGCTGGCGGCCAGCATCATCAGGCCCATGATCGAGGTGCCGCCCACCGTCATGCCGTCCTTGGAGACGGTCACTTCCGCGTCGTAGCCGTCGACGGTCTGGACGAACTTGGCCGAGGCGCGGGCGTGCAGGCCGCGCTTGTTGATGATGAGGAGCTCTTTCGAGACGGTCATGGGCGGCGGGAGACCTTACTTGCCGCTCAGCACGCGGCTTGCCACGTTGATATATTTGCGGCCGGCTTCCGACGCGTCGATCAGCGCCTTTTCCATGTTGTTCTCGCCGCGGATGCCGGCGAGCTTGATCAGCATGGGCAGGTTCACGCCGGCGATCACCTCGATGCCCTCGCCGGTCATCACGGAGATCGCAAGGTTCGACGGGGTGCCGCCGAACATGTCGGTGAGGATGATCACGCCATGGCCCTGGTCGGCCCGGTTGACGGCCTCCAGGATGTCCTGGCGACGCTGGTCCATGTCGTCCTCGGGGCCGATGCAGACCGTCTCGATGGCCTTTTGCGGACCGACAACATGTTCAAGGGCGTGACGGAATTCCTCCGCCAGCTTGCCATGGGTGACAAGCACCAGTCCGATCATCAGCAGTCGCTCCAGTTTCCCGACACAAACGGACGGCCCATTACCGCAATGCAACAATTCCGTCCACCGTTGGGGTGGCCATCATGTCAATGAAAAGCCCAAGTGCAAGCCCTAAATGCCCGTTTTGGCGTTTTGCCGGGGCTTTTGCGGTCAATCCCGGAGGATTTCCGGGTGCAGCGTCGCCAATATCGAGAAAGCCGTGCAGCCGGCAAGGAGCGGCAGCCGCGTCAGCGGCAGGAAACGCCCCGGAAGGATCTCCGCCGTTTCCCCGTCCGGCGGCAGGCGCTCGGCAAAGGGCGGTGCGATGGGCCGCACGGCCCGGTGCAGCACGGCCTCGCCGACCGTCTCCATCCGGACGATCCCCGCGCCCCGCACCTCGATCAGCCCGGCGATGCTGGCGGGCGCCCGCGCAATGAGCCGGCCGTCTTCTTCGGAAACGAGAACCTGATCGTCGCTGACGAGTGCGGCGGAAAGCCCGCGCATTCTGGCCTCATAAATGCACTGGAGAGCAGCGGAGCTTTTGCCCGCGCCGGAGGGGCCGACAAAGAGAATCCCGGTCGTGCCGATCACGATTGCGGTTGCGTGGATATTGGGCAGCGCAGCGGTTGCCATGCCCCTCATCCCGTTGCCGCGACCTTCTCCCCGCAGGCGGGAAGAAGGGACCAGGGGCGATGCCCCGCTTCCCTAGAAAAGGTGACTGTCCTGGGAAGGCGGCGCAACATCGCCCTTCTCCCCGCTTGGGGGGAGAAGGTGCCGGCAGGCGGATGAGGGGCCGTATCATGCAAGACCACGCTCATTTCTGCGCCCCCGCCGGCAGCGAGAGGGTGAAGCGGGCGCCGAGCTTTTCGCCGGTCGCCTTGTCGACGATGTTGTCGGCCTTCAGCGTGCCGCCATGCGCCTCGGCGATCTGGCGGGAAATGGAGAGGCCGAGGCCGGAATTCTGGCCGAAGCCCTCGCTTGCCGGGCGGTCCGTATAGAAGCGCTCGAAGATGCGGTCGATGTCTTCCGCCTGGATGCCGGGACCGTTGTCCTCGACCTGGATGATGCAGCGGTCGTTCCGCCCGCGCGAAAGCCGCACGACGATGCGCCCGCCGGGATCGGGCACGAAGGAGCGCGCGTTCTCGATGAGGTTCGTGACGATCTGGCCGATGCGCAGCTCGTAGCCGCTGACCTCGAAGCGCGCCTTCGGATTGTCCTTGCGGTCGACGACGAAGTCGAGCGTGACGGGCTTCTTGCGCGTGTTGACCTGGCGGGAGATGTCGATGAGGTCGCCCAGCAGTTTTTCGAGGTCGACGCCGCGCGCGTCGCTGCGCGCCAGCTCCGCATCGAGCCGCGAGGCGTCGGAAATGTCGCTGATCAGGCGGTCGAGGCGGCGCACGTCGTGCTGGATGATGTCCATCAGCCGCTTCTTCGAATCGTCCGTCTTGGCGAGCGGCAGCGTCTCGACGGCGCTGCGCAGCGAGGTCAGCGGGTTCTTGAGCTCGTGGCTGACATCGGCGGCAAAGCTCTCGATGGCGTCGATGCGGTCGTAGAGCGCCGTCGTCATCTGGCGCAGCGCGATGGAAAGGTTGCCGATCTCGTCCTGGCGCACGGAGAAGTCGGGGATCTCCTCGCGCTCCTTCGCCCCGCGCCTAACGCGGATCGCCGCCGCCGAAAGCCGGCGCAGCGGGTTGGCGATGGTGCTGGAGAGAAGCAGCGACAGCGCGATGTTGACGAGGCCCGCGACGCCGGCGACGCGCATGATGGCGAGGCGCTCGGCATGGACGATCTTGTCGATGTCGCCCGCCTGCGTCGAGAGCAGCAGCACGCCGAGCACGGCGCGGAAGCGCTGCACGGGCACGGCGACCGAGACGATCAGCTCGCCCTTGTCGTTGACGCGCACGACGGCGCCGCGCACGCCCGTCAGCGCGTTCATCACCTCGGGATAGATCGAGCCGTCGCCGCCCGGTGCTTCCTTGTATTGCGGCAGGTTGCTCGGCTGGAGGATGCGGTTGAACCAGACGTTGAGCTGGTCGAGCAGGCTCGGGCTTTCCGGCTCCACCGGCGGCAGGTCGAAGCGCAGCACCTGGCCCTGCGTATAGAGATGGCGCGAATCGAGCAGCAGGTTGGCGTCAGTGTCGTAGATGCGCGCGCGCGTGCGGGTCGGCGAGATGAGCCGCCTAAGGACGGGGGCGATGCGCTCGGGATTGATCGGGAATTCGAGGTCGTCGTCGCCCGGCAGCGGCGTGATGCTCTGGCC
The DNA here is from genome assembly GCF_055330205.1 of Shinella sp. R2-11. NCBI lineage: Bacteria > Pseudomonadati > Pseudomonadota > Alphaproteobacteria > Hyphomicrobiales > Rhizobiaceae > Shinella > Shinella sp. R2-11. The sequence continues at coordinate 333,767 of NZ_JBVAPC010000005.1, forward strand.
CGCCTGCAGCTCCAGCAGCTTCTCCGGGTCGATGGTGATCGAATTGGTGTCGACCGAGGCCGAGGCGGAGATCGCGCCGGCGATGATCTCGCCCTGGGTCAGCAGGCTCTCGACGCGGGCGTCGATCAGCCCCTCGCGGAACTGGTTGAGATAGAGGATGCCCGCGACGAGCACGACCAGCGCGACGAGGTTGAAGAAGAGGATGCGGCGCGTGAGGCTGGAGAAGACGGCATTGCCGAAGATGCGGCGCGCCAGCGTGAAAGGATGGGTCCAGCGGCGTCCCGAGCGCGGCGCTGGCCTGCCCTCGGCGTCCTCTCCATCCCTTTCCAGCACGGTCTGCGACAAGCGGGTGATCCTTCATGCGGCGCAACGCCGCCGACCGCGGCATGCCATCGCTGCCGCGGTCGATGCAAGCAAAATCGCCTCAGGCGGTTTCGCGGAAGCGATAGCCGACGCCGTAGAGCGTTTCGATCATGTCGAAGTCGGTATCGACCATCTTGAACTTCTTGCGAAGCCGCTTGATGTGGCTGTCGATGGTGCGGTCGTCGACATAGACCTGCTCGTCATAGGCGGCATCCATCAGCGAATCGCGGCTCTTCACCACGCCGGGGCGCTGGGCGAGCGAATGGAGGATCAGGAATTCCGTGACGGTCAGCGTCACTGGCTCGCCCTTCCAGGTGCAGGTATGGCGCTCCTGGTCCATGACGAGCTGGCCGCGCTCCAGCGAGCGTGCGGCGACCTCGCCGGGCTTTGCCGTGCCGGCCGCACCCGCCGAGGCGGCCGCCTCGCGGCTCGAGGCGCGGCGCAGGATCGCCTTGACGCGCTCCACCAGCAGGCGCTGGGAGAAGGGCTTGGTGATGAAGTCGTCCGCGCCCATCTTGAGGCCGAACAGTTCGTCGATCTCCTCGTCCTTGGAGGTGAGAAAGATGACGGGAATGTCCGACTTCTGGCGCAGGCGCCGCAGAAGCTCCATGCCGTCCATGCGCGGCATCTTGATGTCGAAGATCGCAAGCTGCGGCGGGCGGGCAAGAAGGCCGTCGAGGGCGGACGCGCCGTCCGTATAGGTCTCGACCTTGTAGCCTTCCGCCTCCAGGGCGATCGACACGGATGTGAGGATATTCCGGTCGTCGTCTACGAGTGCGATCGTCTGCATCCTGCTTGTCTCCATATTCATGGGCGCCTTTCCCGACCTCGGCCCGACCTTGGATCGAGTTCCTGTCCTGGACGAATGAAGCGCCTGTCTGGGGGTAAAGGTGGAACAAATTGTGGCAAAGATAAAGGGAGACGTTGCGGGCCGTGTTTTCCATCCTTTTTTAAATCGATTATTCAAACGATTAAAAAAGTAAGACAAATATTTAAATCGATTAATAGTTTGATATCATTGCCTAATTTCGATTCCGCTCTTGTTTTTGCGACAATCGCGGATTAGCTTCCCCGGAAATTCACCTGGCTCTTCGTCCACGGAGGAAATCTGGACCATGCAGGAACTCGGCGTTCGCAACCCCGCTCTGGGGATCACCGCGATGGGTATCAACACCAGCGGCACGGTCCGGTACAACTTTGCAGCAGAGGCCCTTTATGAAGAGGCCCTCGGCCGCGGCGAGGCCGTCAGGACGGCCCACGGCGCCCTTCGCGCGCTCACCGGCCAGCACACCGGCCGTTCGCCGAAGGACAAGTTCGTCGTGCGCGACGAGAACACCGAAGACGCCATCTGGTGGGACAACAACAAGGCCGTGTCGCGCGAGCACTTCGACGCATTGCATGCCGACATGCTGGCCCACGCGGCCGGCCGCGACCTCTTCGTGCAGGACCTCGTCGGCGGCGCCGACGCCGATTACGCCCTGCCGACCCGCGTCGTCACCGAGCTTGCCTGGCATTCGCTGTTCATCCGCAACCTGCTCATCCGCCCGGAAGAGAAGGACCTTGCGGCCTTCGCACCGAAGCTGACGATCATCGACCTGCCGACCTTCAAGGCCGATCCCGCCCGCCACGGCGCGCGCACGGAAACCATGATCGCCTGCGACCTGACGCGCGGCATCGTGCTGATCGCCGGCACCTACTATGCCGGCGAGATGAAGAAGTCGGTCTTCACCGTCCTCAACTGGCTGCTGCCGGCGGAAAAGGTCATGCCGATGCATTGCTCGGCCAATGTCGGCCCGGATGGCGATGCCGCCGTGTTCTTCGGCCTGTCGGGCACCGGCAAGACCACGCTCTCGGCCGATCCGAACCGCACGCTGATCGGCGACGACGAGCACGGCTGGGGCGAGAACGGCATCTTCAATTTCGAGGGCGGCTGCTATGCCAAGACGATCCGTCTTTCGGCCGAGGCCGAGCCGGAAATCTACGCCACGACCCAGCGTTTCGGCACCGTGCTCGAAAACGTCGTGCTCGATGCGAACGGCGTTCCGGACTTCAACGACGGCTCGCTGACGGAAAACACCCGCTGCGCCTATCCGCTGCACTTCATCCCGAATGCCAGCGAGACCGGCCGCGCGCCGCACCCGAAGACGATCATCATGCTGACGGCCGACGCCTTCGGCGTGATGCCGCCGATCGCACGGCTGACGCCCGACCAGGCCATGTACCACTTCCTCTCCGGCTACACCGCCAAGGTCGCCGGCACGGAGCGTGGCGTGACCGAGCCGGAAGCCACCTTCTCGACCTGCTTCGGCGCGCCCTTCATGCCGCGTCACCCGACGGTCTATGGCAACCTCCTGAAGGAGCTCATCGCCGAGCACGGCGTCGATTGCTGGCTGGTCAACACCGGCTGGACGGGCGGCGCCTATGGCGAAGGCCGCCGCATGCCGATCAAGGCGACCCGCACGCTTCTTGCCGCCGCCCTCGACGGTTCGCTGAAGAACGCGCTCTTCCGCCGCGACGACAATTTCGGCTTCCAGGTGCCGGTCTCGGTGCCGGATGTCGACACGAAGATTCTCGACCCGCGCTCGACCTGGGCAAACGGCGCCGCCTACGACAGGCAGGCCCGCAAGCTCGTCGACATGTTCATCGCGAACTTCGGCAAGTTCGAGGACCAGGTCGACGGCAGCGTCCGCGACGCGGCCCCGGGCCTGAAGGTCGCCGCCGAGTAAGGTTTCGGCGATGATTCACGTGAAACCCGGCCCGCAAGGCCGGGTTTTTCGTCTCTGCAGGCGGCTTCCCGTTCGCACCGCCGCCCGCTACAACGGCCTGGAAAGGAACATCCATGGCCAGCGATCCCCTCTATATCAGCCGTTCGATCACGATTGCCGGTTGGGAACTGACCGAGCAGTTCGTGCTGGCCGGTGGTCCGGGCGGGCAGAACGTCAACAAGGTCTCGACGGCCGTCCAGCTCTTCTTCGACCTGCGCAACTCGCCCTCGCTGAGCGACCGGGTCAAGGCGAATGCGGAAAAGCTCGCCGGCCGCAAGGTCTCCAAGGACGGCGTGCTGATGATCGAGGCCAACCGCTTCCGCAGCCAGGAGCGCAACCGGGAGGATGCGCGCGAGCGGCTGAAGGAACTGATCCTCAAGGCCGCCGAACCGCCGCCCCCGCCGCGCCGCAAGACCAAGCCGACGAAGGGTTCCGTGGAGCGCCGGCTCAAGGCGAAGTCCGGCCGGTCGGACGTGAAACGCATGCGGGCGAAGCCCTCGGGCGAATGATCGCCGCAACTTGGCCGTTTATGCGTGGGAAGGAAACGACGCCTTCCCTTTGCGGACAAGGTCTGCTTAAGTCGGGAAAAACAGGAGGATGGACATGGGTCTCTTCAGCTTTATCAAGAACGCCGGCAAGAAGCTCGGGATCGGCGGCGACGACGAGGCGCCGGATGCCGAGGCGGTCAAGAAGGAACTGGAATCGCACGGCCTCGGCACCGACCAGGTGCAGGTCGAGGTGGTCGACGACAAGGTCGTGCTGAAGGGCAGCGTCGCGGACCAGGCCGTCTTCGAGAAGGCGATCGTCGCCGTCGGCAACACGCTCGGCGTTTCCAGGGTCGATACCGAGGCGCTCGCCGTGGCGGCCGCCCCGGCCAGGGAACCGGTCTTCTATACGGTGAAGAAGGGGGACAACCTCTGGAAGATCGCCGAAGCGCAATACGGCAAGGGCAAGGGCGCCAAGCACACGGTGATCTTCGACGCCAACCGCCCGATGCTGTCTCACCCGGACAAGATCTATCCCGGCCAGGTGCTGCGCATTCCCGATCTCGCGGAAGCCTGAGCCGTGACGGCCGGGCGCGGCCTCGCCCCGGGGCTGCGCTATCTCCCCGACCATTTCGACCGCGCGGCGCAGGAGGCGCTCGTCGCCGCCATAAGGCAGGTCGTGGCCGAGGCCCCGCTCTTCGTGCCGCGCATGCCGAAGACGGGCAAGCCGATGTCGGTCCGCATGACCAATTGCGGATCGCTCGGCTGGGTGACGGACAGGGAGCGCGGCTACCGCTACCAGTCCACGCATCCCGAGACCGGCCGTCCCTGGCCGGCCATTCCGGACATGCTTCTGGCCTTGTGGAAAGAGGTCTCCGGCTTCCCCGGGTCGCCGGAAGCCTGCCTCGTCAATTTCTACGATCCCGATGCGAAGATGGGCCTGCACCAGGACCGCGACGAGAGCGAATTCTCCGCGCCCGTCGTTTCGGTCTCGCTCGGCGATGAATGCCTGTTCCGCGTCGGCGGTGTTTCACGCAGCGATCCGACCCGCTCCTTCCGGCTGTCGAGCGGCGACGTCTTCGTCTTTGGTGGCGAGAGCCGGCTGATCTTCCACGGCGTCGACCGCATCTATCCCGATACATCCACGCTTTTGAAGAATGCCGGGCGCATCAACCTGACGCTTCGCCGCGTCAATCCCTAGAGAATTTCCAGCAAAAGTGCGAAGCGGTTTTGCGTTCGGAAATGCGGAAATACTTTAGCCGGCTTACAGTTTGCGCAGCGCAACCGTCTCGATGAGGTGGTTCCTGCCCTTCTGCAGGATGAGATCGGCGCGCGGGCGTGTCGGCAGGATATTCTGGTGCAGGTTCTTCAGGTTGATGTTGCGCCAGAGGCCCTCGGCGATGGCCAGCGCCTCGTCCTCGCTGATCGTCGCATAGCGGTGGAAGTAGGAATCCGGGTTCTTGAAGGCCGTTTCGCGCAGGCGCATGAAGCGCTCCACGTACCAGGCGTGGATCAGCCTCTCCTCCGCATCGATATAGATGGAGAAATCGAAGAAGTCCGAGACCATCGGCACGATCTTGCCGTCCGCCGGCAGGTTGCGCGACTGCAGCACGTTGATACCCTCGAAGATCAGGATATCCGGCCGGTCGACGGTGCGGAAGCTGTTCGGCAGCACGTCATAGGTCAAATGCGAATACATCGGCGCCTTGACGTCCTTCTTGCCGGCCTTGATCGCCGAGAGGAAGCGCAGGAGCGCGCCGGTGTCGTAGCTCTCCGGAAAGCCCTTGCGGTCCATCATGTTCTCGCGCTGGAGCACGGCGTTCGGATAGAGGAAGCCGTCGGTCGTCACGAGATCGACCTTGGGGCTGGAGGGCCAGCGCGACAGGAGCTCCATCAGGATGCGCGCGGTGGTCGACTTGCCGACCGCGACGGACCCGGCAATGCCGATGACGAAGGGGGTCTTGGCCTCGTCGGAAAGGCTGAGGAACTGCTTGCGCTGCTCGAAGAGCATCTGCGAGGACTCGACATGGGCCGACAGCAGGCGCGACAGCGACAGATAGATGCGCCGGACCTCGTCGAGGTCGATGGGGTCGCCGAGGGAGCGCAGGCGCTGGACCTCGTCGGCGGTCAGCGTCAGCGGCGTATCGGCCCGGAACCGCGCCCATTCCTCCGCCGGAAAGAAACGGTAGGGAGAATAGTCGCGGTTGCCGAAATCGTCCGGTATGTCCGCCTGGTCCTTGTCGCGCGCTGCCTGGATCATCAGCTCTTCCGGCTGGCCTTTTCCGCAAGGCCGGACTGGCCCGTGCGCCTCTCCAGCTCCCCCATGACATCTTGTAGCGGCACGCCGCCGATTTTCAATACGACCATGAGATGATAGAGCAAATCGGCCGTTTCGCTCGTCAATTCGGCTTTTTTGCCCTCGATGGCCGCGATGACGGTCTCGACGGCCTCTTCCCCGAGCTTTTTCGCCGCTCTCTGCTGCCCGGCCGCAACCAGCTTCGCCGTCCAGCTTTCCGACGGGTCGGCCGCGGCGCGGGCCGCGACGATGGCTTCGAGATCGGCAAGGGTGAAGGTGCTCATAGGATGCTCCTCAGTCGAGCCGCATGGCGATGCCATGCTCGGCCATGTAGCGCTTGGCCTCGCCCACCGTGTAGGTGCCGAAATGGAAGATCGAGGCGGCCAGCACCGCCGTCGCATGGCCGTCGCGCACGCCCTCGACGAGATGGTCGAGCGTGCCGACGCCGCCCGAGGCGATGACCGGGACGGAGACGCGGTCGGCGATCGTGCGGGTCAGCGCGATGTCGTAGCCGCCCTTCTGGCCGTCGCGATCCATGGAGGTGAGCAGCAGTTCGCCCGCGCCGCGCTCCACCATCTTCTCGGCGAAGGCAACGGCGTCGATGCCGGTCGGCTTGCGGCCGCCATGGGTGAAGATCTCCCAGCGGTCCTCTTCGCCTTCCGCCGAAACCTTCTTCGAATCGATCGAGACGACGATGCACTGGTTGCCGAACTTGTCGGCGGCTTCCGCCACGAAATCCGGGTTCGCGACGGCGGCCGAGTTGATCGACACCTTGTCGGCCCCGGCGAGCAGCAGCTTGCGGATATCGGCGACCGTGCGCACGCCGCCGCCGACGGTGAGCGGCATGAAGCAATGGTCGGCCGTGCGCGCCACGACGTCGAAGATCGTGTCGCGGTTGTCGGAGGAGGCGGTGATGTCGAGGAAGCAGAGCTCGTCGGCACCGGCCGCATCATAGGCCTTGGCCGATTCCACCGGATCGCCGGCATCGACGAGGTTGACGAAGCTGACGCCCTTGACGACACGGCCGTCTTTTACATCGAGGCAGGGGATGACGCGCGCTTTCAAAGTCATGCGGCTTCTCCTCGTGCTTCGCGGATCAGCGCCAGCGCTTCCGCGGGATCGATGCGCCCGTCATAGAGCGCCCGGCCGGAGATCGCGCCTTCCAGTTTGCGGGCGTCTGCGGCGATGAGGCGGCTTATGTCGTCCATCGAGGCAAGGCCGCCCGAGGCGATGACGGGGATGGAGACGGCCTCGGCAAGCTCCAGCGTCGAGGCCCAGTTGATACCGGTGAGAATGCCGTCACGGTCGATGTCGGTATAGATGATCGCGGCGACGCCCGCGCCCTCAAACTTCCTCGCAAGCTCGATCACGCCGAGCTCGGAGGCTTCCGCCCAGCCCTCGACGGCTACCTTGCCGCCCTTGGCGTCGATGCCGACCGCGACCTTGCCGGGGAATTGCTTGCAGGCCTCGATGACGAGCGCCGGATCGCGCACGGCGACGGTGCCGAGGATGACGCGCGAGAGGCCGCGCGACAGCCAGCGTTCGATATGCTCCAGCGTGCGGATGCCGCCGCCGAGCTGCACCGGGTTCTTCGTCGCCTTCAGGATGGCGTCGACGGCCGCGCCGTTGACGCTTTCCCCCGCGAAGGCGCCGTTGAGGTCGACGACATGCAGCCATTCGAAGCCCTGGTCCTCGAAGGCTTTCGCCTGCGCGGCCGGGTCGGGATTGTAGACGGTGGCCTGGTCCATGTCGCCGAGCTTGAGGCGAACGCACTGGCCGTCTTTCAGGTCGATGGCGGGAAAGAGGATCATGTCAGGGTTTCCAGCGCAGGAAATTGGTGATGAGGGCAAGGCCGAGCGTCTGGCTCTTTTCCGGATGGAACTGCGCGCCGGCCTTATTGCCGCTCGCGACGAAGGCGGTCATCGGCCCGCCGTAATCGACGGTCGCGACCACGTCTTCCCGGTTTTCCGCGGCAAGATGGTAGGAATGCACGAAATAGGCGTGCAGCGTTTCCGGGATGCCGTCGAAGAGCGGGTGCGGGTGCCTGCGGTCGAGCGTGTTCCAGCCGATCTGCGGGATCTTCAGGCCCGGGTCGTTGGGCGTCATCTTCACGACGTCGCCCCTGATCCAGCCGAGGCCCTCGGTCACGGTCTTTTCCAGGCCGCGCGAGGACATGAGCTGCATGCCGACGCAGATGCCGAGGAAAGGGCGGGCCTTGTTCTCGACGGTGTCGCGCAGGGCCTCCACCATGCCGGGCACGGCATCGAGCCCGCGGCGGCAATCGGCATAGGCGCCGACGCCGGGCAGCACGATGCGGTCGGCGGAGGCGACGCGCTCGGCCTTGTCGGTAAGGTCGATCTCCGCCGCGATGCCGGCTTCGCGCGCCGCCCGCTCGAAGGCCTTGGTGGCCGAGCGCAGGTTGCCCGAGCCGTAGTCTATGATTGCAACGCGCATGTCAGCGTCCTTCCTTGAAACCCACGAGGCCGAGCATGGGAGCGTGCCGGCGCTGGGAGGTTTCGGAGGCCGGCAGGGAAACGTTGTCGTGCGTCTCCACCTCGCCGGCCGAGGTTTCCATGTAGTAGATGTCTTCCGCCGTTTCCCGGTCGTCGGCGGAGATCGCCGCATCGACCGTCCAGCCACGCCGTTCGAGGCCGGCGACAACTATGGAGGGACCTTCGAGCGCGACGAGAAGGCTGGTCGCAAGGCAGAGACCGAGGCCGGCAAGGCCGAAGACCGGATGGTCGGCGACGGCCGAGCCGAGCGCCTGCACCGCGAAGGCGAGGGCGGCGGCGAGCCATGCCCTGTGCCAGAGCAGCCAGATCACCGGCAGGAAGAGCGCGAGCCAGGAGAAGCGGTCGCGGACGATGCGGGCCTTTTCATCGCCACTTCGGGTGCCCGGCGGTATCAGAACGAGGAACGTGGCCATGAACGGCCTCCTGCTGTGCCTTCGGTCAGGCCAGCGAACCCTTCGTCGAGGGAACGCGGCCCGCCTGGCGGGGATCGATCTCGGTCGCGGTGCGCAGCACGCGCGCGACGGCCTTGAAGCACGTCTCGGAGATATGATGGTTGTTCGCGCCGTAGATATTCTGGATATGCAGCGTGATGCCGGCATGCTGGGCGAGCGCGTTGAAGAATTCGCGCACCAGCTCCGTGTCGAAGGTGCCGATCTTCGGGGCGGAGAAATTCACGTTCCACACGAGGAACGGCCGGCCGGAGACGTCCACGGCGGCGCGCGTCATCGTCTCGTCCATGGCAAGGTCGAGCGAGGCGTAGCGCGTGATGCCGCGCCGGTCGCCGAGCGCCTTCGCGATGGCCTGGCCGATGGCGATGCCCGTGTCCTCGACCGTGTGATGGTCGTCGACATGCAGGTCCCCTTCGGTCTTGATCTCCATGTCGATGAGCGAATGGCGCGACAGCTGGTCGAGCATGTGATCGAAAAAGCCCACGCCCGTCGAAATGGTCGACGTGCCGGTGCCGTCGATATCGACGGTGACCGAAACGGAGGTCTCGTTCGTCTTGCGCGAAACGCTGGCTGTGCGGCTCATGGGTTTCTCCGGTGATTTTACCGCCGCTCCTTAACAGGGCTGTCATGAAAATGCCAGTCTTTCGCGGGCCTTCGCCGCAGGAGGAAAGGCCCGCGCCTTCACCGGCCGTTCCCCCGTTTGCAATTGCCGAAGCGCTGCTTACATAGATGGCAACGAAGCCGCCTCGCCGGCGGTGCCATGCCCGGTATCCGGGCGCGAAAGGTCCATCCATGAGTGAACACAACCCCTATGCTTCCATGCACGCCACGACGATCATCACCGTCCGCAAGGACGGCAAGGTGGTGATGGCGGGCGACGGCCAGGTGAGCCTTGGCCAGACGGTGATGAAGGGCAATGCGCGCAAGGTCCGCCGCCTCGCCAAGGGCGACGTGATCGCCGGTTTTGCCGGCGCGACAGCCGATGCCTTCACGCTGCTCGAACGGCTGGAAGCCAAGCTGGAGCAATATCCCGACCAGCTGATGCGCGCCGCCGTCGAGCTTGCCAAGGACTGGCGCACCGACCGCTACCTGCGCCGCCTCGAAGCGATGATGCTGGTCGCCGACAAGTCCGTCACGCTGGCGCTGACCGGCAACGGCGACGTGCTGGAGCCGGAACACGGCACCATGGCGATCGGCTCGGGCGGCAACTATGCCTATGCCGCGGCCCGCGCGCTGATGGACACCGACAAGTCGGCCGAGGAGATCGCGCGCCGCGCCATGCAGATCGCCGGCGACATCTGCGTCTACACCAACCAGAATGTCGTGGTGGAAACGCTGGACGCCGACCGCTGAGCCATCCCGCCCGCGCCTTCGAGGGCGGGCCGGATGAAACGATGACTTCTAGAGACGGGACGGCTCGGCGCTGATCATGGCCCGGGACCGTTGCCAGAAACGGAAAAGCCCATGTCCAATTTTTCCCCCCGCGAGATCGTCTCCGAACTCGACCGCTACATCATCGGCCAGCACGACGCCAAGCGCGCCGTCGCCATCGCGTTGCGCAACCGCTGGCGCCGCCACCAGCTGGAGCCGGACCTGCGCGACGAGGTGATGCCGAAGAACATCCTGATGATCGGCCCGACCGGCGTCGGCAAGACGGAGATTTCGCGCCGCCTCGCCAAGCTGGCCGGCGCGCCCTTCGTCAAGGTCGAGGCGACCAAGTTCACCGAGGTCGGCTATGTCGGTCGCGATGTCGAGCAGATCGTGCGCGACCTCGTGGAGGTCGGCATCGGCCTGGTGCGCGAGAAGAAGCGCGCCGAGGTGACGGCGAAAGCCCATATGAACGCCGAGGAACGCGTGCTCGACGCTCTCGTCGGCGCGACCGCCTCGCCGGCGACGCGCGACTCGTTCCGTAAAAAGCTGCGCAACAACGAGCTGGACGACAAGGAGATCGAGATCGACATCGCCGATACCGGCGGCATGCCCGGCGGCTTCGAGATCCCCGGCATGCCGGGCGCCAATATCGGTGTGCTCAACCTTTCCGAAATGTTCGGCAAGGCGATGGGCGGGCGCACCAAGAAGGTCAAGACGACGGTCAAGGACTCGTACAAGGTGTTGATCGACGACGAATCCGACAAGCTGCTCGACAACGAGCAGATCCAGCGCGAGGCCATCCGCTCGGCGGAGAACGACGGCATCGTCTTCATCGACGAGATCGACAAGATCGCCGCGCGCGACGGCGGCATGGGTGCCGGCGTCTCCCGCGAGGGCGTGCAGCGCGACCTGCTGCCGCTCGTCGAGGGCACGACGGTCGCCACCAAGTACGGGCCCGTGAAGACGGACCACATCCTCTTCATCGCCTCGGGCGCGTTCCATGTCTCGAAACCCTCGGACCTCCTGCCGGAGCTTCAGGGCCGCCTGCCGATCCGCGTCGAGCTGAGGGCGCTCACCAAGGAAGACTTCCGCCGCATCCTCACGGAAACGGAGGCGAGCCTCATCCGCCAGTACAAGGCGCTGATGCAGACGGAAGACGTCGAGCTGGAATTCACCGAGGACGCCATCGATGCGCTGGCGGACGTCGCCGTGCAGCTAAATGCCAGCGTCGAGAATATCGGCGCGCGGCGTCTCCAGACGGTGATGGAGCGGGTGCTCGACGAGATCTCCTTCGAGGCGCCGGACAAGGGCGGTAACAAGCTCGTCATCGATGCCGGCTATGTGCGCGAGCATGTCGGCGCGCTTGCGGCCAACACGGACCTGTCGCGCTACATCCTGTGACGTTTCGGCACCGGCGGCGGCCAAAGCAGCCGCCGGTGCCGCATTTTTGAAGGCAGGGCCTCTCGACAGGAGGGGCGCTCCCGCCTTACGCCTTTGCCGCGCTTGGCATCATTCCGACATGTTCGTCGTGCATCGGTCGCCGCCATCCGCCGACAGATTTGACCAGACGGGAAACGGAATCGTGCGACAGTTCTTGCCTGTGCTTGCCCTTGCAGCCGCCCTTTTTGTCCAGAGCCAGACGACGGCGCTGGCCATCGACGTGGTGCCGCCCGGCAACCGCAATGCCGAGCAGCCCGCCATTCCGGGCGCCTCCACGCGCCGCACCAAGGCCGGCAAGACCTCCTTCGACGCGAAATACGAGAAGGTGCGCGACCTCATCGCCAACGACCGCCAGCTCACCGGCAAGATCAAGTCGACCGCCGCGAAATACGGCATCGACCCGATCCACATGGTCGGCGCCATCGTCGGCGAGCATACCTATAATGTCGACGCCTATGACCGGCTGCAGAGCTACTATGTGAAGGCCGCGTCCTATACCGGCAACTTCCGCTTCGCCTATGATGGCGAGACGGTCGGCGATTTCGTCGCCCGGCCGGAATTTTCGCAATGCGCGTCGAAGAAGGGCTCCTACGCGCTCTGGACCTGCCGCGAGGGCGTCTGGAACAAGACCTTCAAGGGCCGGACGGTCGGCGGCACATCCTATCCGAACAACCGCTTCAGCGCGGTGTTCTTCCAGCCCTTCTATGCCGGCCAGACCTTCGGCCTCGGCCAGATCAACCCGCTGACGGCCCTGACGCTCACCGACGACGTCGCCCGCATCTCCGGCTATGACAGGCTCGACGAGAACGACGCGGCCCGCGTCTACCAGGCGATCATGGACCCGGACACCTCGCTCGCCTACATGGCCGCCGCGATCCGCCGCTCGATCGACGCCTACAGGAAGACCGCCGGCGTCGACATCTCGAAGAATCCCGGCCTGACGGCGACGCTTTACAATATCGGCAATCCCGATGCCCGCGCCGCGGCCTTCGCCGCGCGCCGCGCGGCCGGCGAGGCGACCTGGCCGGAAGAGAACTACTACGGCTGGCTGATCAACGACAAGCTGGCGGAACTGCGCGGACTGCTCTAGCTTTCCGCAGGTCCGGCCGGAAGGGCGCTGCGCGCTTTTGCGGGAGCCTGCCCTGATTTCTGCCTCGCTCTCGGCCCACACTCCGGGCAAGCCGATTGAAAGGAAGAAGACGATGGACATGCGTCCCGAGCCATTCGAACCGCCCGCGCCCGTTCCCCGCACGGTGCCGCCCTCGAAGATCGAGATTATCCGGACCGTCTTCCGCAACCCGCTGGAACTGTGGGGCGTGCCCTCCTATACGCTGCCCTGGATCATGACGAGCTTCTTCGGCGAGAAGACGTTGATCGTCAATGATCCCGGCCTCATCAAGCATCTCCTCGTCGACAACGCCCAGAACTACAGGATGGCGACCGTCCGCCAACTCGTGCTGCGCCCGATCCTGCGCGACGGGCTGCTGACGGCCGAAGGCGCGGTCTGGCGCCGCTCGCGCAAGGCCGTCGCGCCGATCTTCACGCCGCGCCATGCCAGGGGCTTTGCCACGCAGATGCTGGCGCAGTCGGAGCTTTACGCGCAGAAATACGAGGGCGCGGACGGCGCGGTCTTCGATATCGGCAACGACATGACGGAGCTCGCCTTCGCCGTGCTTTCCGACACGCTGTTTTCCGGCGAGATCGTCACCTCCTCGGACAATTTCGCCGACGACGTGGACGACCTCCTCCATTCCATGGGCCGCGTCGACCCGATGGATCTGTTGCGCGCGCCCTCATGGGTGCCGCGGGTGACTCGGATCGGCGGCCTGAAGGTGCTCGGCAAGTTCCGCCGCATCGTGCGCGACACGATGGAACTGCGCCTCAAGCGCATGGCGGCGGACGGCGACAGCGTGCCGAGCGATTTCCTGACGCTGCTGCTGCGCGCGGCGGGGCCGGAGGGCCTGACCATGGAGGAGGTGGAGGACAATATCCTCACCTTCATCGGCGCCGGCCACGAGACGACGGCCCGGGCGCTCGCCTGGACGCTCTACTGCCTCGCCAATTCCCCGCATGTGCGCGACGCGATGGAGGAGGAGATCGACCGCGTCGTGGCAAGCGGCGCCGATCCCGTCGACTGGCTGGAGCGGATGCCCTGGACCCGCGCCGCCTTCGAGGAGGCGATGCGGCTCTATCCGCCCGCGCCCTCGATCAACCGCGAGGCGATCGCCGACGACGTGTGGACGAGCCCCTCCGGCGAGATGGTGGAGATCCCCAAGGGCGTCACCATTCTCGTCATGCCCTGGACGCTGCACCGCCACGAGCTGCTCTGGCAGAAGCCGCGCGCCTACATGCCCGAGCGCTTCCTGCCGGAGAACCGCGAGGCGATCCACCGCTTCCAGTATCTCCCCTTCGGCGCGGGGCCGCGCATCTGCATCGGCGCGACGTTCGCCATGCAGGAGGCGATCATCGCGCTCGGCGTGCTGATGCATCGCTTCCGCTTCGACATGACGGCGCAGACGAAGCCCTGGCCGGTGCAGCGCCTGACGACGCAGCCGGCTAACGGGCTGGCGTTGAGGGTGACGGCTCGTCGGAGCGCTTCTTCGCCTTCTTGATCGTCTTGATCGAGGCGCAGGTCGCCTCCGGGTTCTTGCAGGGCTGGTAGACGACGATCTCGCTGCCGCTGCCGTCGTCCCAGACGGCCTGCACGGCGATGGTCTCGGCCTCGCCGGGCTTGAGGTTCAGGTAGAGCCAGTTTTGGCTGTCGTCCGACGGCAGGTTGAAGGGCAGCTCCGGATCGCATTCCGCCATCGGGAAGGTCTTGTCGAGCGCGTCGGAATTGATCGAGTAGCGCACTTCCTTCAGCCGGCAATGCATGGTCTGCAAGGCCGTGAAATAGATGAGCTGCTGGCCGGCGAATTCGCGAAACTGCACCCAGCCCGTCTGCTTGTTGGCGTCCAGCATCGCCTTGTAGATCGCGACATCGGGGATCTGCGCCCGGTACTGGCCTTCGTCCTCTTCCTGCGCGCCCGCCGGCAGGCTGCCGGCAAGGAGGAGGGCGGCGGCGAGAAGAAGGCTCGCCGAAAACGGCTTCCGGCCCGAAGGGCGTTGCGGCGGGGAAAGGGCGATCACGGGCGGTTCCTCATTCTTCGGCATGGGCGCGACATAACACCATTGCGGCCCTGTTTTGAAAAGGTTTCCGGCCATTTCCGCAACCGTCCGGCGCCGGCAAAAATATGATTTTATCCGGAGCGGAATAAATTCTTTATGCTGTTGCCGAATTGACTATGAATGAAAGCTCCTGAAAGTGACTCCATTCGGGATACTCCCCCTTCGTCCCGTCATTCGGAGTTTTTCAGATGCCTTTTACCGAAAAAGCCGGTCTTTCGATCGACAGCGCGCTTTATGACTTCCTCGTCGACGAGGCCCTGCCAGGTACGGGCGTGGATGCCGAGCGCTACTTTGCCGACTTCTCCGCCATCGTGCACGACCTCGCGCCGGAAAACCGCGCGCTGCTGAAGAAGCGCGACGCGCTGCAGGAAAAGCTCGATGCCTGGTACCGCGAGAACGGTGCGCCGAGCGACATGGCCGCCTACGAGGCCTTCCTGCGCGAGATCGGCTATCTGCTGCCCGAGGGCGGCGCGTTCAAGGTGACGACGGAGAATGTCGACCCGGAGATCGCAAGCCTTGCCGGCCCGCAGCTCGTCGTTCCGGTCATGAACGCGCGTTATGCGCTGAACGCCGCCAATGCGCGCTGGGGCTCGCTCTATGACGCGCTCTACGGCACGGACGCGATCCTGGAGACGGACGGCGCGGAAAAGGGCAAGGGCTACAATCCGGTGCGCGGCGCGAAGGTCATCGCCTGGGCACGCGGCTTCCTCGACGACAGCGCGCCGCTCGCCGGCGCCTCCTGGCGCGATGCGGCCGGCTTCGCGGTCGAGGGCGGCAAGCTCGCCGTCGTGCTGACGGGCGGCGGCAAGGCGGGTCTTGCCGACGGGAACAAGTTCGCCGGCTATGTCGGCGACGCCTCCGCCCCGACCCATGTCCTCCTGAGCAATAACGGCCTGCATATCGACATCGGCATCGACGCCTCCACGCCGACCGGCAAGGACGATGCGGCGCATATCGCCGACGTCGTCATCGAATCGGCGCTGACCACGATCATGGACTGCGAGGATTCCATCGCCGCCGTCGATGCCGAGGACAAGGTCGTCGTCTACCGCAACTGGCTGGGCCTGATGAAGGGCGACCTTTCCGAGGAGGTCGTCAAGGGCGGCAAGACCTTCACCCGCCGGCTCAACCCCGACCGCGTCTATACCGCGCCCGACGGCTCGACCCTGACGCTGCCGGGCCGTTCGCTGATGCTGGTGCGCAATGTCGGTCACCTCATGACCAATCCGGCGATTCGCGACCGCGACGGCAACGAGGTGCCGGAAGGCATCATGGACGCCATGGTCACCGCGCTGATCGCGCTCTACGATATCGGCCCGAAGGGCCTCCACCGGAATTCGCGCGCCGGCTCGATGTATGTCGTCAAGCCGAAGATGCACGGGCCGGAAGAGGTCGCCTTCGCCTCGAAGCTCTTCGCCCGCGTCGAAGCCGCCGTCGGCATGGCCCCGAACACGATGAAGATGGGCATCATGGACGAGGAGCGTCGCACGACGGTCAACCTCAAGGAGGCGATCCGCGCCGCCAGGGACCGCGTCGTCTTCATCAATACCGGCTTCCTCGACCGCACCGGCGACGAGATCCATACCTCGATGGAAGCGGGCCCGATGATCCGCAAGGGCGACATGAAGCAGGCCGCCTGGATCGGCGCCTACGAGAACTGGAACGTCGATATCGGCCTCGAATGCGGCCTGTCCGGCCATGCGCAGATCGGCAAGGGCATGTGGGCCATGCCCGACCTGATGGCGGCGATGCTGGAGCAGAAGATCGCCCATCCGAAGGCCGGCGCCAACACCGCCTGGGTTCCCTCGCCGACGGCCGCGACGCTCCATGCGACGCACTACCACAAGGTCAATGTCGCCGAGGTGCAGGCCTCGCTGCACTCGCGTCCGCGTGCAAAGCTCTCCGACATCCTCTCCGTCCCGGTCGCGGTTCGTCCGAACTGGACGCCGGAGGAGATCCAGCGCGAGCTCGACAACAACGCCCAGGGCATCCTCGGCTATGTCGTGCGCTGGATCGACCAGGGCGTCGGCTGCTCCAAGGTGCCGGACATCAACAATGTCGGCCTGATGGAAGACCGCGCCACGCTGCGCATCTCCGCCCAGCACATGGCGAACTGGCTGCACCACGGCGTCGTCACGGAGGCGCAGATCCTCGAGACGATGAAGCGCATGGCCGCGGTCGTCGACGGGCAGAATGCCGGCGATCCGCTCTACCGCCCGATGGCCGGCCATTTCGACACCTCGATCGCCTTCAAGGCCGCGCTCGACCTCGTCCTGAAGGGCCGCGAGCAGCCGAACGGCTATACCGAGCCGGTCCTCCATCGCCGCCGGCTGGAACTGAAGGCTGCGAACGCCTGAGAATGTGACGGCGGGAAAGTTCCCTGCCGCTTCGCCCCTCATCCCGCTGCCGCGACCTTCTCCCCGTAAGCGGGGAGAAGGCGAAGGAGGCAAAGGCTTCCCGTAATGTGGAAAACGGCGCGGCATATCCCTTCTCCCCGTTTACGGGGAGAAGGTGCCGGCAGGCGGATGAGGGGCAACGCCGCAAAGAAAAAGGCCGCCGGTCATCCCGGCGGCCTTTTTCATGAATGCGGGTACCCTGCGCCTTACTGCTGCACGACGACGCGGGCGCTGCGGCCGGGGCGGACGCGCTTGTAGAGGTCGATGATGTCCTGGTTCATCAGGCGGATGCAGCCCGAGGAGGCGGCGGTGCCGATGGAGGCCCATTCCGGCGTGCCGTGCAGGCGGAACAGCGTGTCCTGGCCCTTCTCGTTGAAGAGATACATGGCGCGGGCGCCGAGCGGGTTCTTCAGGCCCGGACCCATGCCGTCCTTGACGTAGCGGGCGACGTCGGGCTTGCGGTCCGCCATTTCCTTCGGCGGATGCCAGGTCGGCCATTCCTGCTTCCAGGCGATATAGGCCTCGCCCTGCCAGGCAAAGCCCTGCTTGCCGACGCCGATGCCGTAGCGAACGGCCTTGCCGCCCGGCAGCACGTAATAGAGGAAGCGGTTGGGCGTGTTGACGATGATCGTGCCCGGCCTCTCGCTGGTGGCGTAATCGACGATCTGGCGGTGGAACTTGGTGTTCACCTTGTTGATCGGAATCGCCGGCAGGGCGTAGCCGTTGTCCTCAACAGGGCCATAATCCGATGTGAAGATGGCATTCGTCGCCACCTTTTCGCCCGGCGCGGAGTCGGACGGGGCGGTGGAGCAACCAGCGAGCGTAACGGCCGCTGCCAGGCCGCACAGAAGGAGGGCATTGCGGAAGCGCATATGATTCTCTTAGGATCAGGAATTAAGAAGTTCCGGGACGCAGAACTTTTATCGACTATGGTTTATTTTCGATTAAACCGGTCAATGCAAGTCTGTGCGGCACGGCAAGGGCTCGCGCGCAAGCAAAAAACCGGAGAAGTGTTTTTTTGCAACAACAATACCGGTCGCCTGCCGCTTTCGCTGGGCCCGGCTCCTTGCCAAGCACGCCTTGACGCGCCGTTCAACGGTCATTCCGCCGGCTGACCCGTCATCGCACAGGAACCGCTTCGCGCGGTTAACGAAGTCTTGCCGCATGATCCGGCAGCGGCCCCCTCTTAACTTTTTCAGGCCGGGTGATTCGCGCTAGACTGCGATTCGCCGAGGAACCCCATGACGATCGTTTCGCTGCACAACGACAATCCGCTGCTCGACGGCCGCCAGTCCGACCGCGCCATGATGGTGCGCCGGGGCGTCCAGCGCATGCTGATGGACATGCGTCATGCGGTCCTGCCCGAACTGACGCTGGCGAGCGGCCGGCGCGCCGACCTCATCAGCCTGTCCGACAAGGGCGAGATCTGGATCATCGAGATCAAGACGTCGATCGAGGATTTCCGCGTCGACCGCAAATGGCCGGACTATCGCCGCCATTGCGACCGGCTGTTCTTCGCCACCCACAAGGACGTGCCGCTCGACATCTTCCCGGAAGAGTGCGGCCTCATCCTTTCCGACGGCTACGGCGCGCATATGCTGCGCGAGGCGCCGGAGCACAGGCTCCCCGCCCCGACGCGCAAGGCCGTGACCTTCGCCTTCGCCCGCGTCGCCGCGGGTCGGCTGCTTCTTGCGGAATTCTCCATGGATGCCCGGCGGGACGGGCCGGATATCTCGGCCATCGTCTCCGGACGCCGGGACGAGCCGGCCTGATTACTTCGGCGCGCGCTTGGCGAGGATGCGCTGCAGCGTGCGGCGGTGCATGTTGAGCCGGCGGGCCGTCTCGGAGACGTTGCGGTCGCACATCTCGTAGACGCGCTGGATATGCTCCCAGCGCACGCGGTCGGCCGACATCGGGTTTTCCGGCAGCTCGACCTTCTCGCCCGGCCGCTGCGTCAGCGCGGCGAAGATGTCGTCGGCGTCGGCGGGCTTGGCGAGATAGTCGACCGCGCCGAGCTTCACCGCGTTCACGGCCGTCGCGATATTGCCGTAGCCGGTGAGCATGATGATGCGCGTGTCGTCGCGGCGCTGGCGGATGGCGGCGATGACGTCGAGGCCGCTGCCGTCGCCGAGGCGAAGGTCGACGACCGCGTATTTCGGCGGGCTCGTCTTGGCCTTGGC
Organism: Shinella sp. R2-11; assembly: GCF_055330205.1. Lineage (NCBI taxonomy): Bacteria > Pseudomonadati > Pseudomonadota > Alphaproteobacteria > Hyphomicrobiales > Rhizobiaceae > Shinella > Shinella sp. R2-11. The sequence goes on from NZ_JBVAPC010000005.1 coordinate 353,193, forward strand.
GATGCCCTCGGCCACCGATTCGGCGGTGTCGACGGCAAAGCCGCGCGTTTCCATGGCGCGGGCGAGCCGGCGCAGGAACGGCGCGTCGTCATCGACGAGCAGGAGCGAGGGATCGGGGCCGATATCGTCGGCTGCGGTCTGCGGTTCGGTGTTTTCTGCCATTTTCGTCTTCCGTGGCCGATTTTCGTCCATTCTTGATCGCGGTCAGCTTATCACCTGTAAGATGGTGCGGGTAAAGTCATTTCGCACCCTTCGCCTCCATCCGCGCCCGCGGCCAATCGACCGAGACGCGCGCGCCCGGCCGGTCGCCCGTGCGGTTGCCGAAGGTGAGCCTCGCGCCCGAGCGCTCCAGCAGCGTCTTGGCGATGAAGAGCCCGAGCCCCAGCCCGCCGGCCCGCTCGTCCTTCTGCCGCTTGGTGACATAGGGATCGCCGATGCGCTGGAGGATATCCGCCGCATAACCGTCGCCGTCGTCCTCGATGACGATGGTCACCCGCTCCGGCGTGTGGCTGACCGTGACGGTGACCTCCTCGCGGGCATGGTCGACGGCGTTTTCGAGGAGATTGCCGAGGCCGTAGAGAATGCCGGGATTGCGGTTGCCGACCGGTTCGCTCGCCCGCTCGCCGTTCTCGACGAGATTGAGCCTGATGCCGAATTCGCGGTGCGGCGCCAGCACCTCTTCCATGAGGGAGGAGAGCGGCAGAACGCGCATATGCGCCTCGTCCTCGGTGGAAAGCGTCGTCAGCCGCCGCAGGATGTCGCGGCAGCGCTCGCTCTGGCTGCGCAGGAGCTGCACGTCTTCCCTGAAGCGGTCCTCGGTGCCGAGCTCCCGTTCCATCTCGCGGGCCACCACGCTGATCGTGGCGAGCGGCGTGCCGAGTTCATGGGCCGCCGCCGCCGCCAGTCCGTCGAGCTGGGAAAGGTGCTTTTCGCGCTGGAGGATGAGTTCCGTCGCCGCCAGCGCATCGGAAAGCTCGCCTGCCTCGCGCGACACCCGGTAGGAGTAGAAGGCGGCGAAGGCGGTGGTCGAGACGATGGCGAACCAGAAGCCGGCCGTCAGCACCGGCGGCACGACCAGCAGCGTGCCCGGATACCAGGGCAGTGGGAAGGGCGTGAAGGCGAGCGCCGTGATGCCGGCGACGGCAAGCAGGCCCAGCGTCAGGCTGAAGCGCACCGGCTGGAGCGAGGAGGAGATGATGACCGGCACGCAGACGAGCGGCGCGAAGGGATTGGCAAGGCCGCCGGTGATGAAGAGCAGCGCCGTCAGCTGGCAAAGGTCGAAGGCGAGCAGCAGGAAGGCGGAAAGCGGCGTCAGGCGATGGGCCGGCGGAAAGCGCACGGCCAGGAAGAAGTTCACCGCCGCCAGCAGCGCGATCAGCACGAGGGCCGGCAGCAGCGGCAGCGGGAATTTCAGCCACAGCGCGACGACGACGACGCTGATCGTCTGGCCGGCCACCGCCAGCCAGCGCAGGCGAATGAGCGTTTCGAGGCGAAGCCGCCGGCCGGAGCCCTCGAAATCGATATCCTGGTAGCCTGTCATCCTTCGTCTCCTTTGAATATCGTCGCTCTCAGGTGCCGCGCGGTTTGGCGCGCGCCGTCGGCATGGCCTCGGCCGGATCCTCCGGCCAGGGATGTTTCGGATAGCGCCCGCGCATGTCCGCCCTGACGTCCCGCCAGGAGCCGGCCCAGAAGCCGGGCAGGTCCCGCGTCGTCTGGATCGGGCGGTGTGCGGGCGATTGCAGCTCCAGGAGCAGCGGCAGACGTCCGCCGGCAACGGCCGGGTGCTGCTTCAAGCCGAAAAGCTCCTGCACGCGGATCGCCAGCACCGGCTCCGCGCCGTCATAGCGGATCGGATGGCGCTGGCCGGTCGGCGCTTCGAAATGGGTGGGAGCGAGCCGCGCAAGGTCGCGCTGCACCTCATAGGGCACCAGCGCCAGCAACCCTTCCTGCAGGCTGCCCGCGGAAATGTCGTCGATGCCACGCGTCGTCTCCTGGAAGGGCACGAACCAGTCGTCGAGCCGCGCCAGCAGCGCCTCGTCGCTCGTGTCCGGCCAGGGCGCGCCGATGGAACGGTGGAGGAAGCCGATCCGGTCGCGCAACTGCGCCGCCTCGCGGGAAAAGGGCAGGACCTGAAGGCCGAGCTGGCGCACGCCTTCGGCAAGCGCCTGCGCCGCCTTCGGCCCGCCCGGCCGCGGAAGCGGCGTTTCCTCGAGGATCATCGCGCCGAGCCGCACGACCCGCCGCGCCCGCACCTGCCGGCTCGCCCGGTCGAAGACGCATTGGTCCTCGCGCACGATCTTCTCGGCAAGCTCGGCCTCGACGGTGGTGCGGTCGATTTCCGCGGCGGCGAGGATGCGCTGCCGGCCCGCCTGGCCGGTGAGGTCGGCGATGACGATCATCCCGGCGCCCGCCAGCCGCTCGGTCTCCGGCAGCTCGCCGCCGCGCCCGTTCGCCATGACGAATCGCCCGCGCCCGCCACGCTGCAGGGCGACACGATCCGGGAAGGCATGCAGCAACAATGCGCCCGGTGTGCTTGCTTGAGCGGCCGAGGCCTTGCCGAAGCCATCCGCCATCCGCTGCGCCATCCGCCGTGCCGCCTCCGCCCGCTCGCCGCGTTCATTGGCAAAGCGGCGAAGGCGCTCTTCTATATCGACGGCCGAACCGCCGAGCCCCTGTTCGGTGAGCAGCACGGCAAGCCGCGCGGCCGCCGCCTGGGCGCCATCGCCGGCAGCGTGCAGGATCATCGCCGCAAGCCGCGGCGGCAGGGCAAGATCGCGAATGCGCTTGCCCGCCGGCGTCAGCGCGCCCGTCTCGTCCAGCGCGCTGAGCAGGCGAAGCAGCGCCCGTGCCTCCTCCACCGCCGCTGCCGGCGGCTGGTCGACGAGCCGGAGGTCCGCCGGATCGCTCACGCCCCAATGGGCAAGATCGAGCATGAAGGAGGAAAGATCGCTGGACAGGATCTGCGGCGGCGTGAAGGCGGGCAGCGCCGCCGTCTGGCCGGCATGCCACAGCCGGATCGCGATGCCCGGCTCCGTTCGCCCGGCACGGCCGGCGCGCTGGTCGGCCGAGGCGCGCGACACCCGCACGGTCTCCAGCCGCGTGATGCCGGTCGCCGCCTCGAAGACTGGCAGGCGCTGCAGGCCGCTATCGATGACGATGCGCACGCCGTCGATGGTGATGGAGGTTTCGGCGATGGAGGTCGCCAGCACGATCTTGCGTGTGCCGGCGGGGGCGGGGCGGATCGCGGCGTCCTGTTCCTTCTGGCTGAGATTGCCATAGAGCGGCACGATTGTGGTTTCCGGGCCGAACCGGCCTTCCAGCCGCTCGGCGGTGCGGGTGATCTCGGCCTGCCCGGGCAGGAAGGCGAGGATCGACCCACTCTCGCTGCGATGCGCCTCGGCAATGGCGCGCGCCATGCCGTCCTCTATCCGCTCGCCCGCCGGCCGGTCCTGGTAGCGCACGTCGACCGGATAGCTGCGCCCCTCGCTGACGATGGCCGGCGGATTGTCGAGCAGCGCCGAGACCCGCGCCACGTCGAGGGTCGCCGACATGACGAGGAGGCGAAGATCGTCCCGCAGCGCCGCCTGCACGTCGAGCGCCAGCGCGAGACCGAAATCGGCATCCAGCGAGCGCTCGTGGAATTCGTCGAAGAGCACGGCGGCAACGCCGGAAAGTTCCGGATCGTCGAGGATCATCCGGGCGAAGACGCCCTCCGTCACGACTTCTATACGGGTCTTCGCCGAGACGCGGTTGTCGAGCCGCATGCGATAGCCGACCGTCTCGCCCACCTTTTCGCCCAGCAACTCCGCCATGCGGCCTGCCGCCGCCCGGGCGGCAAGCCGCCGCGGCTCCAGAAGGATGATCTTCCCGTCGCCCCGCCAGCCGGCGTCGAGCAGGAAGAGCGGCACCAGCGTCGTCTTGCCCGCGCCGGGCGGTGCGGAAAGCACCGCGCGCGTGCCCGCAAGAAGGGCCTCACCCAAAGAAGGAAGAGCCTCCGAAACGGGCAGGCGCGGCAGACGGTCTATAAGGGACACCGTCATTACACGCGCCGATCGGCCGGGAAGGTGCCTGCCGCAAGGCTGGACATGGATTTCTCCGCTTCTGTTTCCTCCGCCTGAATAGCTGGCTCCGATATCCGAGAGAAGGGGCGGAAGGTCGCTATGGGGCAGAGAGGACACGTAAAACGATCCAAACGGCAAATTTTACCACCTGGACAAGATTTTCGATGGATTTTCTGAGCTATTCAAGCCTCCGAAGCACCTTCTAGCGAAGATATCTGTTGAATTTCAACGACTTGCCGATTTTTTGCAATTTTGTGATTATGC